>CAYSJK010000202.1:0-4065 GCA_964431375.1 uncultured Pirellulales bacterium | reverse complement strand
CCGAACATTTGCCGTCTTTTGTTACTACCGTCCAGCCGTTTTTCAGTGTTCGCACGGCGCCTGTGCCGGCGTTAACCATCGGCTCAACTGCTAAAACCATTCCTTCTGCCAAAACAAAATCATTGGCAAGCAATTCATCGCTGACAAAATTGGGCACTCTCGGCTCTTCATGCATTTGTCTGCCGATGCCGTGACCAACAAAATCTTTTACTATTGAAAAGCCAGCCGATTCAGCGCAATCCTGCATTTTTGCAGCTACCTGGCTCCATTTAACATTCGGCTGCGCCTCTGCTATAGCTATATCGAGGGTACGCTTTGTTATATCTAAAAGTAATCGTTTATCCTCAGAAATCTTTCCTATAGCAAACGTAACAGTTGCATCTCCACAATAACCGCTGACTCTAGCGCCAAAATCGACACTCAAGATGTCGCCGTCTTTGAGTTTTGTATTGTCTGAAGGAATCCCGTGAACAACCTGCTCATTTATCGAGGCGCAAATTGCACCGGGAAACGGCGACCGTGCCGCCGGGTTGCGTACGCCTTTGAACAGGGCCTCGGCCCCGGAATCAGCGGTCATTTGCAAGGCCAAAGCATCCAAATGGCCGGTTGTTACTCCCGGCTCTGCAATCTCTTGTAGTTTTAAAAGAACGTCGGCTACAACAGCGCCTGCTTTGCGAATTAACTCAATTTCTCTTCGGCTGCGAAGCGTTATAGCCATTTAATCTTATCTCGTCGCCTTATGTTTTAATGAGAGCATTCAGCTTCTCAAATATAAGAGCACCAACCTCGTCAGAGTCACTGTTAGCGTCAATATCGTATACAGTTCCATTATTTTTATAATAATCCACCACCAGCTCAGTCTGATGGTGATAGGTTTTAAGTCGGTTCGCCACCACGTCAGGGCTATCGTCCGGGCGTTGAATCAACTCAGTGCCGTCGTTATCACATACTCCCTCAACTTTCGGCTTTAAGTTTTCAATGTGGTAAACGGCTCCACATTGAGGGCAGCTTCTTCTTCCGGTCATTCGCTTATATATCACCTCTTCATCAATATTCAAGTTCAAAACAGCGTCTATTTTCTGATTGCTCAAAGACAAAGATTTATCAAGCTCGACTGCCTGATTGATAGTTCTCGGGAAACCATCAAGTATAAAGCCAGCCTCAGGCGCTCTTTTTATCACATCAATCATCATTTCAACTATTATCTCATCCGGCACAAGTCCGCCTGAATCCATATAACTTTGGGCCATTCTGCCCAGTTTACTACCTGCAGCCCTTTGCTCTCGCAAAATATCTCCACTGGACAAATGTGCCAGACCATATTTGGCAACAATACGTTTACACTGGGTTCCTTTGCCCGCACCGGGGGCGCCCAGTAAAACTATTCTCATCCATAAGCTCCTTTTATCCTGCCTGTTGAACTGAAGCCATCATAGCTGCGCATCAAGAGATTCGCTTCTATTTTCTGGACCAGGTCAAGCGAGACACTGACGACTATTAATAAACCTGTGCCGCCTAAAAATGTTGCTACTCGCCAGTCAATTCCCAGTAGTATTGAAATCAGTGACGGCACAACAGCGATTATCGATAAAAAGGCAGCTCCAAAATAGGTGATTCTTGTCATAACTGTTTCCAGATATTCAGCTGTTCTGCGTCCGGGGCGAAGACCGGGAATGAAAGATCCGGAATCACGCAGGTTTTTGGCCATTTCCTTCGGCTGGAACTGCACCGTTACCCAAAAATAAGCGAATAAAAATATTAATAGCATGTACAAGACGTTGTACGTATAAGCACGACTAGCAAAAGCTTCTCTTAAATTTTGAAGAATTGCCGCCTCAGGCCACGCATTATACAGCTTGTCAATTACAATTGGCGGGAACATCATAAAAGCTGAAGCGAAAATTATCGGCATTACTCCGCCGTGATTGACACGAAGGGGTAAATAATGTCTCTGGCCGCCATACATTTTATGCCCTCGCATCTGCTTGGCCTGTTGAATTGGTATTCGACGCTGGCCCTGAGTAATTAATATGGCACCGGCAACTACAAATACAAACGCTGCTATTAAAAATAGTATCTTTGCAGGGCCGTACTTGTCCGGTGAAGCCACTACGGTAAAATCACTCTGCTGCCAAACCTCCCTGATTGCCCAAGGCATGCGAGATATAATTCCAGCCATAATTATCAAACTAATACCGTTGCCTATACCGTATTCATCTATCTGCTCGCCAAGCCACATCAAAAAGATAGTGCCGGCAGTCATCCCGACAATACCCATTATCAGGGCCTGACGGTGCATGCCCGGGTAAGTCAATCCTTCCCCTCCCAACAATTTCATGAACATCAGTGATTGAATAAGACATATCCCCACAGTCAGGTAGCGTGTGTACTCCTGTATCTTTTTGTAGCCGGTTTGCCCTTCCTGACGCAATTTCTTCAAAGCGGGGATAACCTCGCCCAGCAGCATAAGGATAATCGATGCGGTAATATATGGCATAATTCCCAGCCCAAATAAGCTGCTTCTTTCCAAAGTTCCACCGGTAAACATCTGCATGTATTCAGCTGCTCTGGCCATACCACCTTCCGTATCTCTTGTGGCCATCGCGTCAGCTATCGCCTTTTGGTCGAAAGCAGGCACAGGGATATGGAAACCGATTCTGTATATTATCAGCAGCGCCAAGGTAAAAAGAATCTTGTTACGCAGGTCCTGTATTCTGAATATGTTAATTACTGTTCCAAGCATTTTGGTATTTTCTGATTTTCTTTCATTCTATCTATATGGTTAAAACATTCATTTTATCACTTTTGCCGTGCCGCCACAACCTACAATTTTTTGCTCGGCAGTCTTGCTGAATTTATGAGCCGTTACCTGTAATTTTTTTGTCAGTTCCCCGTTTCCGAGAATCTTAACTTTGTTTTTTTGGCTATCAATCAGTCCGCCGCTGGACAACTGCTCCACACCAACATCGCTGCCGTTGTCGAACCTTTCCAGCTGTGATACATTGACGATATCAAAGCGTGTTGCGAACTTGTAATTACTAAAGCCGCGTTTGGGAAGCCGCCGAAACAAAGGCATCTGGCCGCCTTCATATAGAGACTTCAAGTTTGCACCAGCTCTGCTGCGACTTCCTTTGTGGCCTCTGCCACAGGTTTTACCGAGGCCGGTGCCGGTTCCTCTGCCTACTCGCTTGCGCCCTTTGTACTTACCTGCAACAGAAGTTATTTCATAATTCAACATCTACATCACCTGCCTGTCAATCGTTAATTGTTACACCACGCATAGATTCAACCATTTCTTTACTGCGCAATTTCAATAATCCATCCAGAGTCGCCTTTACTACATTCTTAGCGGATGTGCTTCCATACACTTTTGTAAGGACATCCTGAACGCCGGCATATTCGAGAACCGCGCGAGCGCTGGAGCCGGCGATAACTCCTGTGCCGGCGCTGGCCGGAACCAGCATTATCGTTGTTGCCCTGCATTTGCCTTTGACACGGTGTGGAATCGTTCGGTCAAGCAAAGCAATCTTGTGCAATGATTTTTTGGCATCTTTTATGCCTTTTTCAACTGCCAGAGGGACTTCATTAGCTTTACCGTAGCCAATACCAACAGTGCCTGCACGGTCACCAGCTACCACAAGGGCCGCAAAGCTAAACCTTCGACCACCTTTAACTACTTTTGCACAGCGATATACTTTAACAACCGTATCCTCTAACGGTTTTTCTTCCTGTTCAATTGTTTTAACTGCTTCTATTGCCAATGTTTTCTCCAAACAATTACACTTTTATCAATGTATTAGAAAGCCAGTCCTGCTTTTCTGGCTCCTTCGGCAAGGGCCTTGACCCTGCCATGATATTTGTAGCGGTTTCTATCAAAGCAAACGCATTTAATACCGACGCTAAGAGCCTGTTTTGCAATTGCCTCGCCCACTGCCTGTGCGGCTTTTTTATCACGGGTATTAGACATCTTTTCACGTGCAGCTTTTGCTCTTGTGCTTGCTGAAACTAACGTTGCACCTGCTGTGTCATCTATAATCTGGGCGTAAATATGTCTATTCGAGCGAA
>CAYSJK010000201.1:0-4153 GCA_964431375.1 uncultured Pirellulales bacterium | reverse complement strand
TGTCAGTCAGCTTCATGCAAGTGCTATATTTAACTTGTCCATAAGATTGAGGCGGTGGAAAGATGGTAGATAATGATTCCAATATAATAAAGCCAGTGGAAAGTTTGCATAATATTGCGGGGTTAACTCCCGTTAAAAGCCGCGAAGACAGAAGACGCCGTCAGAAGTTTAATCGGGCAAACGAACAAAGCTCTGATGCAGAAGGTCATACAAACAATGCTACTGATGAGAAAAAATTGCCCGTTGACCTAACTGAGAACGAAAATGAGCAATCTACTTCTGGTGGAGTTGATTACTGTGCTTAACGAAGTTGTTAACCTAAAAACTAAACGAAAGGTTGTGGCGATAAATGACAAGGTTAGCTGGACGTGTTCTAAAGGCAAGCGATATTAAACTCAATGGCCAGTTTCGTCTGGATATAGCGCAGGACAGTCCAAGACGGACAAAAGATTTGTCTAAGCCGCAGGTGCGTATTACGGAAAGTCACCCAGATTTTGCTGTTGTAGAAGTAACCTGCTGTTGTGGTTCAAAAACATATGTAAGGTGTGACTATACTGTTTCCCAGGCTCCCAAGGCACAACAAACATAAGATAGTGAGTTTATGATTACTAAACGAATTTATGACAAAAAAGTAATGGAGAAAGCGAAATGAAGGATAAGAAAAACATATTGTTATTTTTAGTAAGTTCAGTAATTTTAATATTTTTTCTGACAGGCTGCACACCTCCTCAAAATAGCACTGAAACAACTATCTTATCCGGCCTTGCAGAAGATTCTGTCTCGGCAGGGGATGGAAAGGTTGCGAAAAGATTCCAGGAATCTGCTCCACAAAATCCTACCGCAATAGAATCGGCGATAGAATTGTCGAAAAGATATGCTACACTTTCTGAGGAGGCGGTTGTGCTACGGCAGAAAAATCAGAATCTCCTAAATGAAAATCAACAACTCAAAAACCAGTTCGACAATTATAGTGCTCAACTGAGACAGACGCAGAAAGAACTAACTGAAGCTAATGACCTTTTGATTGATATGCGTATCGAATTAAATAACTGGAAAAATGATATCTTGGGATTTCGTGGAGAGATACGGCAAGCCGACACAGAGCAGCTGCGGGCGCTAATCAAAATATTGGAAATTCTCGGCGGCGAATTCAAAACAGAACCTGCTAAGTCTGAGGAAAATCCCCGAGTTTCAAAAGCAAACGCAGCTAATGACGAAGATACGGGTTCTATTATTGTATCAATGGATAAAGCCGAACAGCTTGAGCTTAAAACACAAGAAACATCAACCTTAGGTGAATAAAATGGGTAAATTTAAAACATTATTATCGTATCAGTTAACTCGTTTCCCACAAGCTTTCGCTGCCATTTCAAGCCAAAGCTTACAAGCAGCATTTCATAGATTACACATCTTAATGCTGTTATCGCTAACTGCTCTGTTATTCGCATTGGGCTGTCAATCCTATAAAATCCTTTTGCCTAAAACAGCAGAACACTACTATCTGAATCCCAATAAGGACCTGTCTTGCATTGGCAGGGTAGCTTTAGTGGAACTTAACAACGATTCCAGCTACCCTCAAGTCTCTGTAGATATGACAGAATCGCTTTTCAAGGAATTGCAAAAAAAGCAGTTGTTTGGCATAACCACTTTTGGTCAAAGCAATCCTGCGTGGCGTAATCTTCAGTTAAACCTGAACGATACCTATACTCTTGACCAATTATTAGCAGTCCGCAAGGCATCGAAGTGCAATGCTGTATTAACTGGGACTATTACTGAGTTCAAACCTTATCCTCATATGGTTGTTGGCCTTCGTTTAAAGCTTGTGGACTTGAGGGATGGAGAGTTAATATGGGCTCTTGAACAAATATGGGATACGGCCGATAAAACAACGGAAAAAAGAATAAAAAAGTATTTTCAATCGCAGCTGAGAGCCGGTTATGCACCTTTACACGAACAATTGGCAATCATTAGTTCGTTAAATTTTATCAAGTTTGTAACTTATGAGGTAGCTGCAACAATATGACAGGGATATCGAGCAAAGAAATATATTCGCAAATATAGGTGAAAGAAGGGGATTTATAAGTTGGCTTTTTCGTCTGAAAACGGCATAAGCTTTAGAAAAAAAAGAAAATAAGAGAAAATATCTTAAAGTTTTTTAAAAGTCATACGAGAAAAATTTTGGAATGAAAATTTAAAGAAGCAATGCGATGATAGAGAAAATAGATACAAGCCAATTTCAAGAACCTTTGGAAAAACCGACACCGAAGCAGTCTAGTTCTACGGGTCCTGTTCCGGAGGATAACATAGATGTTTCCATCCAGGTTAATTATGCCTCTCTCATTGACCAGGCAACGCAGCCTCTACAAACAGATGCTGAAGTTATTGAACAAGCTCGAAAGCTCCTGAAATCTGACCAACTTGTAAGTCTTGAAAGAATCCAGGAGGCAGTAGAGAACATGGTAAAATTTGGTATATAAAGGCTCACAAAAAAGAAGGTATTATTTAGTAAGGCAGGCCAAGGAAGGCCCACCTAAAAGCCGAATGGATTTCGCTAATTTGGCGAGGAAGTTAGTCAGCTTAGCACCCCCCAATTATCCCTCCTCGCCATTTTTTTCTTTATTACAATTCCACGAAAACCTGCAATGGATATGTCGAACATGGAATCGAAATCAACAATTATCGGCAAATTTAAGATACTTTGGAAATATTACCTTTTCCAGAGTTTTTTAGCCGCCACTGCGTTGTTTATCGTCATCCTTGTACTCGGGAAGGACAGAGTAGTCGTTATCAGTGCAATGGGAGCTACTGCCTTTATCGTATTTGCGTTACCTACTACTGTTTCGGCGCAAACAAGAAACGTAATTGGTGGGCATATGGTTGGCTTGGTATCAGGAGTCATTTTTTACTTCACCAGCTTGCCATATTTCATTGAATACCCCTGTGTGGTGGGAATAGCAATCCTGCTTATGGTGGCTTTGGATGTAGAACACCCACCCGCTGCAGGCACAGCCCTGGCGGTTGTGATGAATGAAGTTTCACCTGACGTCTTCGTTACGATAATGATAAGCGCGGCAGTACTGTCTCAATGCCGTTATTTCCTAAGACACTACCTTAAAGATTTGATATAATCTACCTGACCGATTTTGAATCTCTGCTTGTAAGTTACAAAGCGGACTGTCAAACGTAATAATCAAGAATCTGTCCAATTAGTCTATTGTCGATAGACTCTTTTATCATATCTAAAGGTTGTGAATTTGTAAACGAGTTGCGTGTATGGTTGACTTGAGGCTCTCTGGCAGCAGTGTTATCAATCCTGTGACGGTTATTACTGAGCTTGTTGATATATTGCAATATCTCACTCTTATTGCTAAGAGGTTTAGAACAAATAACTTTGCATGATATTCTCTTTACCATTTCACTATGCCCCCAGTGAACCTATATTAGCAGATTCAAATAGATAAATCAAGTAAAATCGCACTATCTGGATTCATTGAGGGGAGATTTTTTATACTCCTAAATAGCTCCATTTTGATTAATTGATATTATAGGGCAAAAAGGAGGAAATTTATGATGGATACCCATCGGGTCTATGGCTAAAATACTTGGTGTGGATTCTGGATTGGTCTGTATTTTCAAGTTCGGTCCTTTGCGTAGGAATCTTATCGATGCAGATTATTGCTCAATGCCCACAATGCGGTAGTCCTTGGCTTCTTGATGGTAGTGCTGCTGACCGAAGGATAAGGTGCCGAAAATGCAGGAAAATATTTAAAGTCCCAAAGCTGGAGGAGGTTCCTAAGGCAATCAATGTAATAAAGCAGGCAAAAGGCACCATTTATGTAGATGAGACGGGTAAAACATACGGCTGAAACTAATTCCTCGCTCGATTATCGTTTTTCGAAGGGCAATTCATGGAAAATAGAATTAACGATGATTTTTGCAGATATGTGGCGATAAGTTTAAGTTAAGGTATTAAGGGTAAGTTTTTTTAGTCTTTAATATTAAGGTTTTTTGGTCGCGACTCGGCAGCCGGTTTGGCCTGTACGATACCTAAGGCCTTTTCGATATCTGTTATTCTTGCAGATAGCTCCTTCAATTTATTGTCGATGGAATCTAATCTTTTTACTACAACTTTTACATCCGCTCCAATCCCGAA
>CAYSJK010000200.1:0-4154 GCA_964431375.1 uncultured Pirellulales bacterium | reverse complement strand
TCAAACTGAACCGGGCTATTTTCTGTGCTCTATTCATAATATTTTTCCTTTTCAACCACAATTTGACTTTTTTATGTAAACTTAACTATACATATTGTAAAGCAAACCATACTATATGTCAAGTATACTTTACATTTTTTGCGAAAATTTCCACTTATTCTTAAAAGTAAAAGAGAGATTATTTAACAACTCCTTTGAGAATAAGAAGTTATGAAGAATCAGGGAATGCTGGATTTTAGAATCATTTCTGTAAAAAATGTTTATTCAGGCAGGAATAACTTACTAAGCGGGGTAATTAATCCCTCTGTATTTATGGAGCGATAGGGAAAGGAAACTGCTGCTTAAATTCGTTGGATATTTCCGATATAGGTCTTATGAAAGTAGTCGAGTTGCAGACAAAGCAGTGTCCGTTTTGTGCAGAGACGATTCAATCGGCTGCTGTAAAGTGCCGATTTTGCGGAGAATTTCTAAACAGCAAAAAAGCAAAGGCATTGGAGGCCGAACCGGAACTGGGTGAGCCCGTTGAGGAGAAAAAAGAATCTGATGGAATCCTGTTCCAGGGCAGGCCGTCTCTTTGGGGAATGGCTGATTCAGCGGTTAAGGGCTTGATTGTTATTGTTTTGGCAGGTTTTATAATAAAGCTGCCGCTCGAAATGATGTTAGCTGGTGCATTAAATCGCCAATTAACACAAAGCCAGATATTCGTGTTTAGCCAGTGCAGGTTTTTTACGGGAGTTGGTCTTATTGTAGTTGTTGCCCTTATACTTTTGATAAGGATGATTCGGCTCAAAATGACCTATTATGAGGTTACATCTGACAGGATTGAATGGAGTCGCGGCATTTTAGACCGAAGGGTTGATAATTTGGATATGTTCCGCGTGATTGACCTGAAGATGCGCAGGAGTATTTTCGATTGTATCTTCGGTATTGGTACCGTGGGCTTAATTACAACCGACAAAACGGACCCGGAGTTCGTCTTTGAGAAGATAAAAAGACCCCGCGGCCTTTATGACATTATCAAAAAAGCAAGTCTCGACGCAGACCGGCAAAACCGAGTCGTCCATCTGGAATAAGCTATATTATTCCCTCTGTTTTCTAATTAGCTGTTTTTGAAAGTGTTCAGCACTTGGTCCGTTCTAAGTTCTCAATTTGAAATTTTAAAACTTCCCATCCCATCCCAAAATTGACTGAATATATTCTTGACAAGCAGTGTGAGAGAGCCGATAATCGCATCAGCGTAGATCGGTTAACAACGCTTATCACTCAGGATCAGGATGATCATAAATGAAAAGCCTTTTTCCGGAACTCGACGAAATAGAGCTTGATGCGAGAAAGCTTAATATACAGCGGTCTCCGAAAAAAGGAGGGTCTTCTGCTGTTGATTCCATCCCTTACATCAGTGAACTCAACGTCGAAATAGTCGAAAACACCCAACCTATGCAGTTTGCATCAAACGTGAATGAGCACATACATCGCTGGGCTCCTTACGTACAGGGATTCTCCGCTACCTTTGTCCAGAGCATACTGAACCAATACAGGAAAATCTACAGAGAACCCGTTATCCTCGACCCATTTGCAGGTTGTGGAACGGTTTTGGTTCAAGCCAAGCTTAATGGCTACAAGTCGGTGGGAACCGATATAAATCCTCTTTTGCAGTTTATTGCCAATACAAAACTAAATTCTTGGGAGGTTTCTCCTAACTACTTGTTTAAGGTATATAACGAAATTTCGAAAGACAAGCCGTTAGATGCGCCAGCATTTCTGAAATCTGCTTCACAATTCAGAAGACCTGTTTTGCGTAATTTGGAGCTTATTAATGGCGGGATAGCTTCGATAGAAACTCGTACCGAGAAGCAGGAAAAAATCAAGAACCTTTTTAAACTTGCTTTTTCTGCAATTTTGGTCGATTGCAGTAATTTAAAAAGAAGTCCCTGTCTTGGATACGTCAAAAATAAATTTGTCGAAGATTCAGCCCCTTCTGTGCTATTTGACAAAAAGATACGAGAGATCGCAGAGGATTTACGGCTTATCCAGTCTCGATACAATGATTTTATTGATACTGAAAGCAAAGTTATTTGCTCCAATGCAATGACTTTTGAGCATACTGATAAGTTTGACCTAGCCGTTACGTCGCCCCCATATATGAATGGGTTAGATTACGTAATGAATTACAAGATAGAAATGGGTTGGCTGGGTTTCGTCCAGAGCCAGAGGGACTTAAAAAGTATTAAGGATGCAATGGTCGTTTGCGACAACGTCTCCAAAGGACTGGTTAGAAAATTCTATGGCTCTCCCACGACCTATACTAATCCTTGGATAGAAGCAATAAAAACCGATATCCAGAAAAGCATCGCCAGAAGAGGTGCTTATAGAAGGCAAGATATGCCGTACATCGTTCACAAATACTTTGATGATATCTATAAGGTTATAAAGAATGTCGCATCTTCTCTTAAGTATGGGGGCAGATTTATACTCGTGGTTGGCGATAGCCTTATCGCAGATGTTTATGTCCCTACCGACCTATTGATAGCAAAAATTGGGTTAGATTTGGGTTTGAAAATAGAAAGGATAGAAAAGGCAAGAGAAAGACGCTCCGGCCAAATAAGAAGTTACAGACTAAGAGAATCAATAATTACTCTTCTGAAAAGGTAAGGATTATGCCTGACATAGAAATCGGGTACCAAGAAGACCCCAAAAACTCTAATAGCATAACAAGGGCGCGCACAACTGGACAACTTCGCTCTTGGCATATACCTCGTGCTATGAAAGCCTTGGAAAAATTAAACAGTGAAATGGGTAAGGTAATATTCCCGGGTAATTATATATTATTCGACCAGATGAAAGTATATATTGGTGAAGCAGGAAGTGTTTACGATAGATTAAAAACCCACATGAAGACCCCTGATGCCAAAATAAAAAATTGGGACTCTGCTCTTATTCTCAATGATGGTCGTCCAGCCACTCAATCTGATTTCAATGACCCTGTGGTGAGATGTGCCTTGGAATTTCACCTTATTTCACTATTCAAGGCTAATAAATACCGTGTTGTTTCTCAAGGACGCCAACCAACTCGTACTGCAACACAAAATTATATCGTTACCTCGCTCATATATGAATTAGACCACTTTCTCCTGAAGAAAAACATGATCACAAAAGTTCTTGAGGACGAAGGTCTTCAAGAGATATTTGGGAATGAGCTAAAAAAGCTGTTAACAGCTTGTGGAAAACACATTCAAAAATGGTCTGCGTACGAAGCTGTAATTGATGGACAAAAGTCTTATATTCGTCCTGGAAGTATAAAGTCAAAAGGTTGGCAGATAACTTTCAGAGACCGGTTCCTTAATTCGCTTGAAAAAGGCGATGGTTGCCTTCTTGTATCGCGAGACGGTGTTTTGCTCATTCCTATAGGTAAGATCCGAAAGTTAGTTAGTGACAAATCGGCATTTCAGCAGAACACTATAGACATATACATAAAATTTGCACCCGACAAAGTCACCGCTGCTTATAAAGACAACATGATTGAGGTTACAGAATACAGGTTGCGAGGGTAATGCTCGACTTCGTCTCATGCCGCTTTACGTTTCTTCCGATACGACCTACAGGTTATAAAAGTTCCGTCGACAAATTTTATTGCAAAGTTGACGAAGACCTTTCGTGTTTGAGCAGCTTTGCTTTTGTACTCATTCCGCCGGGAGCGGTGAATCCGCCGATTTGGCCATCACTTCGGACTATACGGTGGCAGGGAATAATCAACGGCAAGGGATTTTTAGCAAGTGCATTTCCTACGGCTCTGGCAGCTTTGGTTCGTCCCATTTTTTTTGCCAGGGCCGAGTATGTTATTACCTCGCCGAATTTTATACCCCTGCAAGCTGTTAAAACTGAACAGTTAAAATTACTGAGGCCGTCAAGGACAATTGGAATATCCGGGCTGAAGTTTACACAATCACCTTCAAAATAAGCGGTTATCTGCTCCTGGACTGTTTTGAAAAGCTGTTTCTCGAATCGAGGAGTTTGCGAAATAGTTAAGAGCCGAGATTTGATTTTTTCCGGGTTGTTGTTCGGCAGGCAGGTCCGCAGCAGACCATATTCGATGCCGGCAAGGCCGAAATAACCCCATTTGGTCTTAAAAATCGTATATTTTGTCACTTTTTGCA
>CAYSJK010000199.1:0-4163 GCA_964431375.1 uncultured Pirellulales bacterium | reverse complement strand
ATTTGATCCCCGTAGATTAACGCTTAAAACAGACTTTTTCAGGGACGACTAATTATTGTTTTTGTGGCCAATCATCCTTTGTGCACTTTTGTATTACTTTAGTATTGCCTCCGTGAGTTTCTTCCGATTTTTATTTAGCCAATCGGCTTTTCGTCGTATCATTTTTAGAAAGTCAAGGCCGGACAGATTCCCGAAGAATCCCGTCGCCGCCACCGGCAAAACGGCCTCGGCTATCATCGTCTCGAGCATCAAATCGACCAGAGATTTGAGCTTAATCTCATCGTTCTTTGAAACCTCCTGATAACCGTTTAAGAACTGGATGAGCTTTTTCTCATCGAAATAATCAGGCCAGTCGGCGGGGTTCGGCCTGCCGCCAACGATTGAAAACTGCAGCATACCGTTGGCAAGGTCGGTAACCGGCGGTGCAAGACGAACTGAATCAAAATCAAGCACCGCAACGAGCTTTTTTTCAGAAAAGAGCATATTGCCCGGATGCCAGTCGCCGTGCACAACCTGCTCGGGCCACGAGTCGAAGCCAAGCTCATTTACCCGAATGCCCGATTCGTTATAGAGCACCATCAGCTTCTCAGTTACCTTTTGTAATTCTTTACTTACGCCAGCCACTTTATCTGCCCCGACGGTCTTGAGGTGCCTGCGAACGGTCGAGGCGTCGTGGAAGCTGCCTCGCAGCGGCTTCCATTCGTGTGCAAAATCAGCTAAATAGCGGTGAAAGTTCGCCAACTGTCTGCCAGTATTGGCGGTAGCTTCTGCTGAGCCGTCGTAGCGAGCGCCGCTGACGAATTTGAATAGCTCGTAGATGTGATGGTCTAATTGAAGGAAGGTATTATTCTCATCGCGGGTTGTTATAAGAGAGGTAACGGGAAAATCGTTCCTGGCAAGATGGCCCTGCACTGCGTGTGCGAAGGCGACGCGGTAGAGGTCGTCCTTTCCTCTCGGGCGACGCTTCAGCAGGAATTTGCCCTTTTCAGATATAACGATGACCTTCGGCGCGCGTCTGTTGCCGGCTGACAGTGACTTTGTATGCTGAATGACGCCGATTTCGTAGTGACTGAGGACTTTAACAAGCTCCTCGGTTGAAAAATGTGCACCGCCTCTCGGCATAAAACTTCAACCCCTTTTTCATTCAAATGCTAATTTCTTTCTTTTGCTACTCTGCGAAGAACTCGCTACGTAGCACGAGTAGATATTACCGTTTATCACAAATCTTCGCCACAAATCAACAAAAAAACCTTCATCGCAACGAAATACGAAAAACAGGATGCGAAATATGGGTACGAGCGATAGGCAACAGGGCCTCGGCGAGCCCGTTTCAAGCCGCGGTAAAAGACGAATACAATGGCTAAAGTGCGAGCATTAGGAGGATGATGATAAGGAATATGGCTGAGAGCGCACCTAAAACTATGAGGGCAATTTTGTAATTAGCGAGTGTATCCGTCTGGTATGCCTGCTGTTGGGCTTCTTCAACGGCCTGGCCTTGTTCGAGTTTCTGTAGGGCAGAGAAATCGAATCTTTGTCGTGCCCGAATCGGCGGCTGGCCGTTACGAAGCGCTTCCAAATCCATCAGCAGCTCCTCTACATTCTTGTAGCGGTCTTCTCTTCGCTTTGCCATCATAATTTCGATGACTTCCGAGACTCCTGCGGATAATGATGTGTTTATATGGTCGGGGGGTATTAGTTTTTCCCTGAGGTGCTTTTTCATCACCTCGGCGGAATCTTCAGCCATAAATGGAACGCGACCTGTAATAAGGTGATAGAAAGTTGCTCCGAGGCCGTAGATGTCTGCGCGACCGTCGATGTCGATTTTTCCTCGAATCTGTTCGGGGGCTATGTAATAAGGAGTTCCATAGGCCTTGCCGGCCTCTGTTTGAGCGGCCTCGAGGTCTGTTGTTGCACGGGCCAAGCCCATATCGGCGAGCTTGACCTCGCCGGCGGTATTTATCATTATGTTCTTGGGCTTTACGTCACGGTGAATAAGACCCTTGGCATGAGCGTGAGCGAGTGCGTGGGCGACCTGAATGATAATTTCCAGGGCCTCGGTTTCGGGGAAGACCTTGCCTGCTGATAAATCATCGTACAAGGTTTTTCCCTCGACACATTCCATTACAAAGTAGTGATAGCCGCCTGCTTCACCGACATCGATGGCCTGTACGATATTCGGGTGGTTCAAGCTTCCGGCTGCCTGGCCTTCCTTGTAGAACCGCTCGACGTATTCGGGATTTTCACTAAAACGCTTTGGCAAAACCTTTATAGCTACGGTGCGGTTCAAGCTTAATTGCTTTGCTTTGTAAACGATGGCCATTGCACCTGCGCCGAGTTTTCCGAGTATCTTATAGCCGGGAATCTGGTGTTCGGCGGCTTTGCTTTCCTTTATGCTGACGCCTAAACGCTCGGCCTGGGCCTTCGTGATGTAATCCAGCTCTATCATAAGGTCTTTAAGTATTGTAGGATTGAGCTTTTGGCGGGTTTCGAGCTCCTGAAGAGAATGACGTAGCTCTTCGTCTGTGCATAGACCCTGCTCGAGGGCCATCTTACCAAACATCGTGTCATAACTTGTTTCGTTCTTCATTCGGAACCCTGACAAAACCAAGGATTATACAGCGAAGGGATAACATATCGTCTTTTATCTGCACATCCGATAATAGGCTCTAAGTTGCTAATTATCAATTTATAAATAGGTTGTCAAAAAGAAAATTGACATTTCTGTCAGAAAAATAACACCTTTCTGCGTATTTAAAATCGGCCTTTTTCTTATTTAAGTTTAAGGGTTTAATGGGATTGTAGATGGCAGAAATTAGCTGATAGGAGAGATTACTTGATAGCGTACAGCGTATATTACATATTCGATGCTGGTTTTTCATTCTCATAGCTTGTTGCATAGATGGGAGGAAACGTGGATAAGTGGATGTGTTAAGGCATGAAAGGGTAAATGCGTAGTGGTTTTTTTAGTAATTATTTAATAGATTATAGATACGTTTGTAGGCAGACAGCAGCAGGGGGGTGATATGGCAGTTCTTGCAGGACCAGTGAAAAAGGATTTTCTGGTCTTCGGGCGGCAGGTCATTTGGGGCATATAGTCTTTCAATATACCGGTCAACGCAACAGGCGGGATAGCCAAAAAGAAAGCCCTCAAATTGCTGGATTTTAGGAGTTTTATCAATCGGAGTATTTGCAAAACGCTGCTCATATAGCTGAATGTAAGCTGGGGTTTTGCTAAAAATTGTCTCGGTGATTTTTTTGCCGGTTTTGACGGTGCGAGTTATTTGTTTTGTGAGCAGGCCTAATTGCTGTAGGAGTTTTAGGCCCTCCTGGTCCAAAGGTTTTTCCCATCTGCTTAGTGGTTTTAGTCCTTCGCAGGTAAGCGCAGCGAGATAGGCAAGCTCAAAATCGATGCTTTTGAGGGGCATGAGGCATCTTTTAACTTGAGGTGATTCAAAATCCACAATACTGTCCCTCACACTGATTATTCATCGTGCTGGTTTGGGTCGGTGGATTTTAGCCATTTGTCAGCAATATCGGCAAAATCAGCGAGATTCACCTGGCAGTCTTTGTTGATATCAGCCGGTAGATATATCGTGCCCAAATCACCACAACGCCGAGGTATTCCAAGCGTTTTGATTAAAAGGGCTATATTGATTCTGCCATTATGGAATGGGTCGTGTGGCAGGTCATAACCAAGGCCGGAATAACTGAAAGAGCCGTGTGACATATAATGGCAGGCAACATCGTTTACGTTCATAGAAAGGCCGAGCTCTGGATTTATAACCTGCCAGTAACCCATATTGACTGCTTCACCACAAATCTCGCATAATTCAAGGCCACGTTGCAAGAAGCTAACCTTATACACTTGCTCCGGAGGTGGACTGCTATCGTTAGGGTCGTAAACAGGCAGGGTATCGATGATTTCGGCAGATTGCTTTGCCAATTCGATGCCATCGGGAGTGAGATTTCCATTTTGGTCTGGGTCGTATAGGTTATAGCCGGCAGCTAATTCTTCTGTATCTGCCATCAGGTCTGCGTCGAAGTCGTTGGCATCCGGTGCTAACTGTCCATTTGGGTCAATGATAAAGTCCAGCGGCAGCTGATGGTCGTTAGGGTCATAGGGGAAACGCAATTCGAGCACCCTCATCAAACGTGCAATTTCA
>CAYSJK010000198.1:807-4206 GCA_964431375.1 uncultured Pirellulales bacterium | reverse complement strand
TTCACTTAATCCTCTCCATCTTTCACTGATGAATTTATTTCTGGCCTCAAGGATTTCTTTCGAAATATTCGTGTTATAATAGTCGTCTTCGTCCATATGAATTTGCTCCTTTTGCTACATCTCTACAATCCCTTATTGATAATTATATATATCTAGAAAGCGTCTTTACAAGTGTAAAAACAGCATTATGAACAGATAATTTTTATTAGAATAACCTTTACCCCCCAAACCAAAAGACTACTCTCATGATGTTACCTCCCAAAGCTGCTCACCTAATTTTACCTCGATTTTGTCTAATTTAGCAAATCAAAATTTTTTCTTACCCGCTAATGATTAGCTTATAACGAGTTGCGGAGTAATCGGCTTTTTTTAAAAAAAATGCCGATTTTTGCTTGAAAAATGGGCAGAATTTGATATAATACCGAATGTGCTCAGGTAGCACACGTTCGCGGAGCCCCGCACGCAAAGGAACAGCAGTTTCAAGTCAAATCTCGTTCGCAACTTTATTTATATTA
Source organism: uncultured Pirellulales bacterium (assembly GCA_964431375.1). Taxonomy (GTDB): domain Bacteria; phylum Planctomycetota; class Phycisphaerae; order Sedimentisphaerales; family Anaerobacaceae; genus CAZBWE01. The sequence continues at coordinate 3,691 of CAYSJK010000198.1, read as the reverse complement.
TGGATTTATGAGTTACCAATAACCAGTTACTATTAACCAGTAACCAATTAAATTGAACCATAAGTTCATTTATACCAAGGATTAGCGAACTATGAACAACGAACCATTAACTCTGAACCAAAACCAATCACGAGTCACGAGCAACCAGCGACTAATTTACCCCTTAGGGGCTATATTAAAAGAGCTGGCATACTTGGCACAAGTAAGCAGTGCCAAACTGCTTGCCGGCTGAGGACAAAACTTATGTCGATGCTTGCATCAGTAAAAAGTTTAGGCCGAAGACGCTATGCTGGCTCAATCTCCGTGTTCTTCTTGTCCGGCGTAGCCTCGGCGAAAACGGATGCGAGCTCTGTGGTAAAAAACAATCCGTGGTTAAAATTAGTGCCTTTGCGCCTTCGTGGCTGAATATCTCTGTGTATTCTGTGCCCTCTGTGGCTGAAAAACAATCAATCAAATTGACTAAAGTATGCAAAACAAACCCAATTTTATGAAAAATAGGCCGAACGTAAGTTATGATAAGTCAAAGGGATATGAAAACGCACATCGATTTTTGGCCCAAAAATCCCAAACCCAATTTCCAAAACGCCCAAATGAACGTAACCTCAGCCAAAATAACCAGTTACCGATTACCAATATACAAAACAAAGCCAAACAAACCCAATCTTGTCCACCGAAGCCTCGGCGAAGGCGGATTCAAACCCAATTTATCCTGAGCTTGTCGAAGGAACAAAGCCAATTTATAGTTTGTGCAAAGGCTGGTTTGCTAATAGAATCTGATATATGGCTAAATATCCTATATTTCTCGAACTTGGCGGTCGCCGTGCGGTCGTAATCGGCGGGGGGGCCGTGGCCATGCGAAAAGCACAAGCGCTGCTTACAGCCGGAGCACGGCTGGTCGTTATAGCTGAGCGCATAAGTGATATGATGACGGCCCTTTGCCGTGGAACAAACGCTGAATTGATAAAAGACAAATATTCCAGGAACTTTCTCTCCGGCGCGGTACTGGCTATAGCTGCAACAAATAAGCCAGACCTCAATAAGCGAATATATAAGGATTGTCAGGAGCTGGAAATTTTATGCAATGTTGTCGATGAGCCGGAGCTTTGTGACTTTTTCGTCCCGGCTGTTGTCAAACGCGGTAGCCTGCAGATAGCAATCGGTACCGAAGGACATTATCCGGCTTATGCAGGCCATATAAGAAAAAAACTTGAAGAAACGTTTACCGAAAAACACGGCGAATTTTTAGCTGAACTTGAAGTCCTTCGAAAGCGGATTATCAAAGATGTGCCGGACACTGCTGACCGTAAGACCATCCTGGGACAGTTAGCCGATGATAAATCTTTCGAGTATTTCATCGCCAATGGCCCTGCCGAATGGCGCAAATGGTCTGAAAAAAACATAATTTCGCCTTGCTCAAAAGAAAAGGTGCAATAAAATAAATCCTTGTAATGGCGAAGTTATCCAAGTTTGCTAAGAAAATTGCAACTGCCTCCGGCATAGGCCAGTTAATGGACGACCTGGGCGATGCCCTTGCGGCGGGCCGGGATGTTCTGATGCTTGGCGGAGGAAATCCTGCTCATATACCAGAAGTCCAGCAGTTTTTCCGCGAAAGTATGCAAAAGCTGCTTGCCAATGGCTGCGAATTTGAGCGGGCCATCGGGGATTACGACCCATCTCAGGGTAATAAAGCATTTATCGAAGCGGTCGCAGCGTTGCTGGCCAAAGAATTCGGCTGGGACATCAAGCCCAAAAACATCGCTCTGACTAATGGCAGCCAGTCGGCCTTTTTCATACTTTTTAATATATTTGCCGGTGAATTTGAGGATGGCCCCGACAAAAAAATCCTGCTGCCGCTTGCACCGGAATATATCGGCTATTGCGATGTCGGCCTGTCGGCGGATTTGTTTACAGCAAATAAGCCCGAAATTGAGCATATCGATGACTGCTTTTTCAAATACCATATTAACTTCGACCGGATTAATATCACTGAGGATATCGGAGCTATTTGCGTATCCCGGCCGACAAATCCTACGGGCAATGTATTAACCGACTCTGAAATTGAGAAACTAAGCGCCCTTGCCAACGCAAACAATATTCCTTTAATTATTGATAATGCCTACGGTACACCATTTCCTAATATCATTTTTACCGAAGCCAAACCTATCTGGAACGAAAACACGATTGTAATAATGAGTCTTTCCAAGCTTGGCCTGCCGGGAACACGCACCGGAATCGTTATTGCCAATGAGGAAATTATCTCTATGGTCTCGCAGGTTAACGCTGTGGTGAATCTTGCACCGGGCAGTATGGGTGCTGCTATTACGACAGACTTGGTTCGAAGCGGAAAGATAATCGATTTAAGCCGCAATGTGATTATGCCCTTCTATCAGAAAAAGGCCAATCTGGCAGTGGAACAGTTATTAAAAGAGCTTGATGGGATTGATTTTCATATACACAAACCGGAAGGTGCTTTTTTCTTATGGCTGTGGTTTGAGGGCTTGCCGATTACCAACGCCGAACTTTATCAGCGATTAAAAGATAGAGGTGTCCTTGTTGTTCCGGGCCACTATTTCTTCCCCGGCCTGAAAGAAAAGTGGCAGCACAAAAACGAATGTATCCGCGTAAATTACTCCCGCGATGAAGAGACCGTCACAAAGGGCCTAAAAATCATCGCCGAAGAAGTCAAACGGGCATACAACGCCGTTTAATCAAATAAATTCATACAGTCCAGATAATCCAGTTGTTTTGTGAATTTTAAATCGGCCGTTGAGCGGGTCATACGAGCGAGCACGGTTATAGTAATGCTGAGAATCCGTATCAAACTGCTCACTGGCATAAAGCAAGCTGGTTTCCTGAGCAGGAGTGTAGCCGGGCCGTGCAGAAG
>CAYSJK010000198.1:0-797 GCA_964431375.1 uncultured Pirellulales bacterium | reverse complement strand
CGCCGAGGAAGTCAAACGAGCATACACGAGCGCTTAATTATATAAATTCATATCGAATTGCTCACCAGTATAGAGTAAATGCGTCAATGCGTTGGATGCAGCCGTAGACAAAATAAGCCGGGATGCAAAGGATTACGAGCGGATTCGTATATGGAAGTTTGACGAGAAGAAAGCAAATCAGTAAAAACTGTATCACTTTGTGGATTGAATAAGCATTACGTTTATGGTGGGCAGTTACTCAGCCAATAAGTTACTATTGTAGACAAGTCTTGTAAATCGACTGTGCCATCTCTATTCACATCACCACCAAGCTGAGTCCAAGTTAGCAACCAGTCTTCGGATAGCAATGCGAAATCTACGAAGTCAACTGGATCTATCCCATTAAGATTTGCTCCCTCACATTCACATGCGTCTCCAAGGCTATCCCCATCTGTATCCTTCTGGTCCGCATTCGGCGTCAACTTACAGTTATCCATGCTATCATTAACACTGTCCTTGTCTGTATCTGAGTTCAGCGGATTAGTGCCATACACATCTACCTCATTACCATCAGTTAAACCATCAAAATCGTTATCAGGATTGTTGGGCTCGGTGTTATTTTGATACTCTCGAACATTGCTTAGTCCATCAGTATCGTTGTCATTGTCTTTTGCCCCATCATCGTGCAAAGGATCAAAGCTCCAGTAGAATTCCCAGCCATCACTCATACCATCGATGTCAGTATCAACATTCAGTGGGTTCAAATCTGTAGCAGGGTTATAAGAATTGGCATCACTATCATAGGAAATCTCTTCCCA
>CAYSJK010000197.1:0-4391 GCA_964431375.1 uncultured Pirellulales bacterium | reverse complement strand
TTGTAATCGGGCCGGGGCCGATTGGATTATTATGTATGAAGATGGCGCAATTCTCAGGAGCAAGCCAAATCGTCGCCATCGGCACCGAAGGTGACGACAACCGGCTGGAATTAGCAAAGTCCTTCGGAGCTACAATCACCATTAACAGCAGCAAGCAGGACCCTCTGCCAAAAATATTGTCTCTGGGTGACGGCTACGGTGCAGATTTAATTGTAGATACCGCCGGTCCTGCCGAGACGTTGAAATTATCGATGGATGCCGTACGCCCGAATGGTCAGATTACCAAGATTGGCTGGGGACCGAAACCGGTAAACTTAAGCCTGGACCCGTTGATTGCCAAATCCGTCACTTTAAGGGGACATTTCAGCCATACCTGGGACGTCTGGGAAAAGTGTCTGACGATGATGGGCAAAGGTCAAATCGACCTGGAGCGCTTGATTACGCACGAGCTTCCTATTGATAAATGGCAGGAGGCATTCGAGCTGGTAGAAAACAAAGAAGCGGTCAAAGTGGTTTTGGTCCCGATTGACTAAAGTTTCATTATGATTTTTATAGGATAAAGAAAATGAAAAAAATAGGTTTTATTGGATTGGGAATCATGGGTAAGCCCATGGCTATGAATCTGATTAAAGCCGGTTTTACCCTGACGGTTTATGATATCAGGCCCGAGCCGGTGAAAGAGGTGGTAGCAGCCGGTGCCAAACAAGGCAAGTCCAGCAGGGATGTGGCGGCACAAAGTGAAGTTGTAATTACAATGCTGCCCAATTCACCTGATGTAAAGAAGGCCGTGCTTGGAGAAAATGGGGTTTTAGAGGGTGCAAAAGCGGGCATGATTTTGATTGATATGAGTTCTATCGCTCCACTGGTATCTAAAGAAATTGCCGCAGAAGCCCAAACCAAAGGTGTTGAAATGCTCGATGCACCCGTTAGTGGTGGTGAGCCAAAGGCCAAAGACGGGACACTTTCAATCATGGTTGGCGGTAAAAAAGAGGTCTTTGAGCAGGTCGAAGACATCCTTAAGATTATGGGCGCTTCTGCTGTCCTGGTTGGCGATATCGGCAGCGGTAACACAACTAAACTTGCAAATCAGATAATCGTGGCATTGAATATTGCCGCGATGTCCGAGGCGATGGTCTTGGCAACAAAGGCTGGTGTGGACCCGGAAAAGGTTTACAATGCCATCCGTGGCGGACTGGCCGGCAGCACAGTCCTCGATGCCAAAGTGCCTCTGGCTTTGGACGGTAATTTTAAGCCCGGCTTTAGAATTGAGCTGCATATCAAGGATTTGGTAAATGCCCTGGACACCGCCCATGAGATTGGTGTACCCGTGCCTTTAACCAGTGGTGTAATGGAGATTATGCAGGCACTCAAGGTTGACCAAAAAGCAGGCGATGACCATGGTGGTATTATCCAGTTCTATGAGAAGCTGGCAGCAGTGGAGGTTAGACGTCAAAAAAAATAAAGTTCCAATGCAGCTAAATAGTCTTTAGTGAAAGGTCTCTTTCCGTGTTTCTGATTATACTTCTGCTCATCAGTGTGCTTTTTATTGTCATCTCGACAAGCAAATTTCACCTTCATCCTTTTCTTGCCCTTTTGTTTACCGCTGTTGGTTTCGGCTTATGCGCCCGGATGCCGCTTCCCGAAATTGTCAAATCAATCAATAGCGGATTCGGTGGTACTATCGGCAGCATTGGAATCGTAATCATTGCGGGTGTTATCATCGGAACATTTCTCGAGCATTCAGGCGGGGCCTTTGCGATAGCAGAAAGAATCTTGAAAATTATCGGTGATAAGCACGTGCCTTTGGCAATGTCTATCATCGGCTACTTTGTTTCCATACCGGTTTTTGCGGATTCCGGCTTTGTTATCCTCACGCCGTTGAATAGAGCACTTGCTAAAAGAGCTAAAATATCCTTGGTAGGACCGGCAATAGCTTTGGCTGTCGGCCTTACTTCTACACATTGCCTCGTGCCGCCGACACCGGGGCCTATCGCTGCTGCCGGTATACTCGATGCCGACCTCGGACTGGTTATTTTTTTTGGCTTGATTGTCAGCGCGTTTGCCCTTGTGGTCGGCTGGACATTCGCCACAAAATTCGCCTCGAAAATTTATATAGACCCCAATCCTGAAATCTCGCAAGCAGATGTAGAAGCCAGACTCAAAGAAGCTCCGTCTGCGTTTAAGGCATTTACTCCGATTATAGTACCAATTTTCCTGATTGTGATTAAATCCGTTTCTGATTTTCCGACGTACCCTCTTGGCCAGGGTGATTTGAAAAATATTGTAGGCTTTATAGGAGAGCCGGTCATCGCATTACTCATTGGCGTTCTTCTGGCCTTTCGGCTCCCGAAGAAATTCGATATGCAGATGTTATCCACCACCGGATGGGTCGGAAAAGCTCTGTTAAATGCGGCTCTGATAATCATGATTACCGGGGCCGGTGGTGCCTTTGGAATGGTTCTGCGGAACTCCCCGATTGCCGATGTGATTGGCGATTCTCTGTCACAGGCTAACCTGGGCATCTGGTTGCCGTTTATTATCGCTGCAGCCATAAAAAGTGCGCAGGGCTCATCGACAGTTGCACTGATTACGACTGCATCCTTAATGGCGCCGTTAATGCCATCTTTAGGATTTGAGACAGGAATTGCCAGAGCCCTGGTTGTATTATCCGTAGGTGCCGGCTCAATGGTTGTTTCTCACGCAAATGACAGCTTTTTCTGGGTCGTTACGCAAATGACCGGAATGGATGTCAAAACCGGCTATAAAGTCCATACCTTCGCTACTTTAATTATAGGCGTTACCTCGATTCTGACCATTTGGGTCATCAGCTTAATTGCTCTATAGTGTATCGACGTACTGTTTGCTTCGGAATAAAGATGACTTGGTTGGAAAAATTGTATACATACAAAGTCACAAATAGCAAAGAATGATTAGCCCCGTTGCTCACGATAAGGGAATTAAAACGAAAAAATAACCGAATTATCAGATGTCCGCTTTCACTCAAAACTGCCGCCCTCGACCGTCAACGGAACTGTTATTTTCTCGACGGTTCTCTTCACGGCATCGAGCAGCGTCTTCCTGTTTTCAATAGTTGCCGTAATATCCAGAAACACTAACTCATCTGCTCCCGCCTCGCAGTAAACAGAAGCATTTTCCGCCTGGTCGCCCACGTCTTATCCTCGCCGTGCATCCCTGCCGTGGCCCGGGTCGAGATATCACTCACTTCAAAGACATCCTAAAGACACTGCCAAAACCATTGGCCATACAACAGCTTCTCGCTGATGCCGGCTATGACAGTGAAGACGCGCATCATTACGCCAGAGAAGTCTTGAACATCAAAACTACTATACCACCGCTCATTGGTCCGCGTGCGCGGGGCTTGCCGAAAACATATTATCGTCGGCAAATGAAAACCGACTTCGACACCAAAAACTACCGCCAGCGTTGGCAAGTGGAAACGGTCTTTTCTATGATGAAGAAAAACCTCGGCTACAGTGTGTTTGGACACAATTATTGGAGCCAGTGTCGCGACATTATGCTGATGGTTCTTACACACAACATTACGATAGTCCTACTTGTCAAAGAGCTTTTCTACAAAGCACCAATTCACTAATCCGCTAATTCTCTAATTCCCTGTTTTCCTGATGTCCACCTCCTGATAATCTGTTAACCTGATAAACGTCTTTTATACTCATCCACACATTAACGCATTATTGTGAACATTCGGTAATTTGAATTTGGTTTTTTAGAATAGTACTTTAAAAGGTGAGCCTTTAAAATCTGGTATGAATCCGCATTTCTTTCCTACGCCTGCCCAGCTATATTCCTCATAGGATTTCTTGTTTGATGTAAGGACTACTTTACCCTTCGCGATATATTCATCGTCAAGCCAAGCTGTGACATATATCCTTCCTTTCAGGTTTCGGACTATGCCGGTAGCCGAATTTGTTTCGAGAATAAGAAATTTACCCTTTGCTATAAAGTAAAGTTTTGACCGGTCTTCACCATCCTCGGTGCTGTAAATTTTTGAGGGGTCGATATTACCCTTAAAGCTTGCTCCTGCAACCTCCCACGTTATTTCAGGTTTTGGTTTATATGCACCTCCCCAACCGCCTCTTACTCGGCCGTCGGTTAATATATACATTTCTATTCCGCCTCTAAGCTCGTCACTTTGGAATGCCTTGGCACTAAAACGCAGATTATGTAAAATCTCCGGCTGCTCTTGTTTAGGTTGTTTAACCTCTTCATCAGGCCGAACAATCCGGTCTTCCTCACTCCACGGCATACCCGAATCTGACCCTTTCATCAGCGACATCGGGTCTAACCAGATAATGACACCAAATACAACGATAAGAAGAACCATTATTATAAGAGCTATGCCGCTGCGTTCG
>CAYSJK010000196.1:0-4400 GCA_964431375.1 uncultured Pirellulales bacterium | reverse complement strand
ATATATCGGCAAAAAGACCTCTATCCCTGCATTTTATCTGTGACAGACTACTAGGTAATTTTCGTTGTTTTTGGAGGTCCTCGAATCTTTTTGCATAGAGGTCAAGCAAAAAGGGACTTACGCTTATAAGGCAAATGACATGATAGTCACCCATGTTTATTACTTTGAGGATATTCAAAAACCTTTCTTCGTCTGTCTCAAATACTTCTGTAACTGCCATTTTTCAGCCCCTTCAGAATGATAGGGACAGCCACTTGTTCATAGTACTCATTTCATTACCGCTTCAGGTAATCTGCAAAAATGTAGATAAATATTATACCCATAAGGGGAAATGTAAAGTATTTTTTCGTTTTGACACATTAAGGCTTATGAACGATAGATTTCCCGCCTGTGGCTGATTTTGAATATATCAACTATGAGGTCTTTATCTGCGACGGAATAGACTATTCGGTAATCTCCCTGACGGAGGCGGAAACGGCTTTGGCCCGACAGCTTCTGACAGCCCTGGGGTCTTGGATTGAGGGCGAGTGATTGAATGCGTTTGACTATTTTTCGAAGGTCTTTTTTGGGAATGTCCTGCAGCTCTTTTGCAGCAGACTTTTTTATGGTTATTTTATATTTTGCCATCTGCCTTGAGCCTCTTTAAGACATCATCAAATGCAAGGCTTGGCTCTCTTTTACGCTCATCGAAAGCTGCTATGTCAGCCGCATCCTCTGCTAATGACAATTTTACAGCTTCGGAAACCAGCTCTGACATAGAATTTTCCGTTTCTGCTGCTTTTATGCGTAGCGCGTGATGCAAATCGGAATCCAGATAAACCGTGGTTCTTTTTGTATGTGTTTTCATAAAATCACCTCGATATTGACATTATAACATTAAAACTCTATGACGTCAAGCTCTACCTGCATAAATTTTCAAAAAAACCAATATTTTTTGCATATATACGATAGCAAAGCACTATTTCGGATTAAAAATGTTAATTTAGCACAGCCGTTTCTACACTTGGCCGTTTAACAACTCTGATATGATGGAGGTTGCCTGCTGTTTGGATTTGGCATTTTTAAGCTGTTTGAGTAGTTTTTCCTGCCGGGAAGTAAAACAGACAGGGCTGTGTAAATCGAAATCGGCGACATTGCAAACTTGTCGGATTTTGTCATAGAGTTTTTCGATGCCGGTGCCGAATTTGGCGCTTATTTGCACTGTGTTTGTAAGATTTTTCGGTAATCCGGTAGTATTGAACCTTGAGGGCAAATCGCATTTATTCAGGACTGTCAGGACTTTTTTGTCGCCAATTTTTTCAAGCAGATGCTCATCAATCTGCTCTATAGTTTGGCTGTTATCCAAAACGAGTAAGACTATGTCTGCCTCTTGTAAAATTTCGATGCTTTTTTGCTGGGATTCTTTTTCAATAACGTAATCGGGATTTTCAGTGAGTTTTTCACCCAGCCCCTCGGCCAGCCCTTCGGAAGGGCGGGCCTCGGAGGGGCGGGGTTCATCCAGGCCAGCGGTATCAAATAGCTCTACGAGAAGCGGCTCTATCCGGCATTGTGCGCTGACCCAGTCTCGGGTTGTACCTTTGATGTCTGTTACAATCGCCTTTTGTCGGCCGGCTAAGTAATTAAGCAGCGTGCTCTTGCCGGTATTTGGCGGACCAACTATGGCAACTTTACAGCCGAAGATAATCAGTCTTGCAGTCCGAGTGTTTTTGAGTATCTGCTCGGCCTCGTCTGTGATTTCATTAAGAGATATTTTTTTTATATTCTTTTGCCACTGTTCAGTCTTCTTGCTTAAACCGGTGTCAATTTGGTTTGCGATTATTTTTGTGCCCTGAATAGTTTTTGCCTTCGGCTGGGCCAGTTTTGCTTCGATAGCAATTGTGTTGAGATTTCTTTGTGCGGAAATGATTTTGGCTAAAAGCTGTTCGGAGGCAAGAGGTTCAGCACCATATTTTACAAGCAGCTTCATTATCATCTCGACGATGAGAGGATTGCCGTGACAATGTATTGCGAAATTATCAGGTCCTTCGCAGCCGATATTAACCTGGTCGATGTCCTCGGTTCCATCGTGAATTGTTCCGAGCAGGATTTTGCCGGTCTTTAGAATTGGTTGTTCTGCTTTAACCGGCCTGAATATCTTTTTGATAATGGTTTCGGCTGAATCGCCGAAGAGCCGGACCGTTGCTATTGCACCGGTTCCTTTGCCGGTCATTACTGCAGCGAATGTACTCGTAGATGATTTAGCAGGCACGTGAGTAGCAGTCCTACCTCGATTTTTGCTCGATATATTTTTGGTATGCCAGAACGATACCTTTTACAACCAGGTTCGGCACGTAGTTGTCTATGAATTTACAGTCGCCCTTTATGGTCGAAGCACCTGAGCCGGTAATTATCGTTTGCGGCCATCTGCCGATTTGTTCAGCATAGCGTCTGATGACCTCTTCGAGTGCTCCGATGATAGAATAATACAGGCCGCAATTTATGGCGTCGGTTGTATTTTTGCCGTAAGGTGCTTTGGGCCTGGTGACTTTTACATTCGGCAGCTGGGCGGTATTATCTTTTAAGGCCTGGGCACTGATTTCAAAGCCAGGGCAGATTACACCTCCCTGAAAAATACCGTTTTGGTCAACCAGGTCGATGGTAACAGCGGTTCCGAAATCGGCAATGACAACCGCATCTTCAACCACATCATAAGCCGCTGCTGCTGAGACAATCCTGTCTGTACCGACTTTTTCCGGCTCATCCACCCAGCAGGTCATCGGCAGTGGTATGTCTTTGCCGACGATGTATACTTTTTCGCCGAGGTTTTCCTTTACTATTTCCTCAACCAGGTTGGTCCAGTCAGGTTTTACACTGCTGATGACGATTACGCCATCGCGTTTTTTCTCTTTGGAGCTTTCGGCGACAGGGATTTTGTCCCACGCATCCTTTAGGCAATTTGTCAGCTTTGTATGAGACCCGCCGGGTATGGATTTAGTAAACTGCTCTTTGCCATCGAGAAAAAGCCCGATGTTGATATTTGTATTGCCGATATCTACCGCTATTATGTTCATAATTTATTGCTCTGTTGCGTCTTTAGCTTCTTTGACCTGTTGCCACAATATTTCGGTCAGCTCTTTTATCCCAGAGCCGGTAACTGCTGAGATAGGATGCACCGTTTTATTTAGCTTTTTTCTCAAATCTTCAACTGCCTTTCCATCCGGGTCGAGGTCAATCTTATTTGCGACGATAATTTCCTGCTTTTGAGCGAGCTCTTTGCTGTATAGCTCTAATTCACTTCGAATGGCTTTATAGTTATCCACAGGGTCGGAGTTATTTACAGGCATTATATCAAGTATATGGACAATAATTCGAGTTCTTTCTATATGTTTTAAGAACTCAAAGCCAAGGCCAGTCCCATTATGGGCGCCTTCGATTAAACCTGGGATGTCAGCCATAACAAACCTGCGGAAACCGCTCAGCTCGACGATTCCGAGCACCGGCTCGAGCGTGGTGAATGGATAGTCAGCGATTTTCGGTCTGGCACCTGAGGTGCGGGAAATCAAGGTGCTTTTACCGGCGTTCGGCATGCCGACCAGACCGACGTCGGCGATGAGCTTTAATTCGAGCCGAAGATTTCTTTCCTGGCCTTTTTTGCCTTGTTCAGAGTATCTTGGGGTTTGATTGGTAGCCGTTGCGAAGGCCTTATTGCCTCTTCCTCCTTTTCCGCCGCGACAGATGCATACCTTCATTCCGATTTCATTGAGGTCTTTTAGAAGCAGGTTCAAATCGACATCATAGATAAGCGTACCCGGCGGGACTTTGATAATTAAATCCTCGCCGTTTGCTCCGTGTTTGTTGTTGCCTGAGCCGGGCTGGCCGTTTTGCGCCTGCCAGTGATGTTTTCCGGCGAAATCCAGTAAGGTATCGAGATTTTCCACCGCCTGGAAATATACATCGCCGCCTTTACCTCCATCGCCGCCGTCAGGGCCGCCTTTCGGGATGAATTTCTCCCTGCGGAAGCTGACACAGCCGTGGCCGCCATCGCCTGCCTTAACCCATATTTTCGCCTGGTCAATAAACATAATTTTCGTATCGCGTATTGAGTATATCGTATTGCGTCTTATATATAAAAAAAGGATGGTAGTTATTATACCATCCTTATTTCATTCATTTAGTAGTTTTATTGTTTATCAGACGATGTGTACTTTTCGGCCCTGGAAACGCACCTTTCCATCTGATGTTGCAAATAGTGTAAAGTCCCTACCCATGCCGACGTTGCTGCCGGGGAAGAATTTTGTTCCACACTGGCGGACAATTATTGAGCCGGAAGTAACATTCTGGCCGCCAAACAGCTTTACGCCTCTGAATTGAGGATTACTGTCTCTGCCGTTTCTCGAAGAGCCCTGTCCTTTTTTATGTGC
>CAYSJK010000195.1:0-4413 GCA_964431375.1 uncultured Pirellulales bacterium | reverse complement strand
CTGACCCTCATCTCGTTTGCAGTGCGTATCAAAAGGTCCGGGTCTGCAAGGCCGGCGGTATATAGATGCTGGCTTATGCACTTTTGGTCGATATCATTTAGGCGAAGTTTGCCTCTTTTGTACTTTTGAGCAATTTTTTTAATGGCATCAGTAATTTCGTCTCTACTGCCGTAGTTGAGTGCCAAGGCAAGTTTCATGCCGGTGTTGGCAGCGCTCATTTTTATGGTTTCTGTAAGCTCTTTTTGTACCTCTTTAGGCAGACCATCTAATCGGCCAAGGTGAATTAGCCTTACATTATTTCTGGCCAGCGTAAGGCGAATCTCGACAAGGTATTGAGTGTACAGGTGCATCAGAGAGTTGACTTCATCTTTGGGTCTCTTCCAGTTTTCTATGCTAAAAGAATATAATGTCAGAGATTCGATGCCAAAATCGACGCAGCATTGAGCTATCCTCTCGACCGTCTCTCCGCCCTTGCGATGTCCTTCGACCCGTGGCAGGTCTTTTCTCTGTGCCCACCGGCCATTACCGTCCATAATTATGGCGATATGACGGGGCATCTGCTCGGCCGTTATACCGAGACGTTCGGCAGTTTTTTCAAGTTTCTCTTCGATACTTTCCATAGCGCACAGCGCTTAGCATACCCACTATCCGCTGAAATTATCTAAATATCGTCTGGCTTCGTTTCGGTCCTACACCTATGATTGTGACAGGTTTTTTGACCATCTCTTCAATAAGGCAAACAAAACTTTGGGCCTCCGCAGGCAAATCATTAAAATCATTTACTCTGGTTATATCAGTATCCCAGCCGGGGATTGTTTCATAAATGGGACTTGCCTGTGATAGTCTGGCTATGTTTGCAGGAAAGAAGGTAGCTTCTTTCCCGTTAATTTCATATGCCCTGCAAATGTTTATTTCTTTCAGGCCGGCGAGTGTATCAAGGTGCATCAACGCTATCGAATCGATAGCACCGATGGTTACAGCGTAAGATACTGCTACGGCATCGAACCAGCCGCACCGGCGAGGCCGGCCTGTGGTAGTGCCGTATTCGTGCCCTTTGTCACGAATATACTGACCAATCTCGTTATCCTGTTCTGTAGGAAATGGACCCGCACCGACTCTCGTTGTGTAGGCCTTGGCTACGCCGACGAATTTATCAACAATTTTGGCCGGTATGCCGGAGCCGGCCGGCATACCAAGCGAACTTGAGTTCGAGCTGGTTACATACGGAAAAGTGCCGTGGTCCAGGTCTAATAGCGTCCCCTGCGCACCTTCAAAAAGGATAGACTTACCATCGGTAATTGACTTATGCAGGAATTCGGTAGAATCCGTTACAAACGGCAGGAGCCTATCGGCGTAAGATTTACACTTTTCGAAGATTTCGTCGGCACTTACCGGCTCAGCGTTATAAAGAGCTGCAAAGATTTTGTTTTTGTATTCGACGATGGTCTGCAATTTGGCTTTGAGGCCGTCGAGGTCTCTGAAATCGGACATACGTACGGCGTGGCTTCTGCCGACCTTATCTGCATAACAAGGACCGATACCTCGAATCGTTGTACCAATTTTGTCTTTGCCGAGGGATTCTTCGCGTAATTGGTCCTCTTTTTTATGATAATCCAGAACGACATGGGCATTTTCACTTATAAAAAAACGCCCCTTTAGCGTAATACTTTTTTGCGCAAGCCCTTCAATCTCCTTTATTAATGTATCCGGGTCAACCACCACGGCGTTAGTAATCACACAAATAGTATCCGGCCGAACCGAACCGCTGGGCAACAGGTGTAAAGCGAATCTGTCGTCACCTATAATAACGGTATGTCCGGCATTTGCGCCACCGCTGTATCGGACAACGATATCATGCCGCTCGGCAAAAATATCTACAATCTTGCCTTTGCCTTCGTCCCCCCACTGTAATCCAACGACGCACGTATTCATTCGTGTTTGCTTCCTAACTATGCTGTTAAAAATCCCAAAAATAAACCGCAACAGCTTACAAAAATTGCATATTGCGGCTCAACCGTTAATTAAATTTTAGTTTTTACTGCGATAGTTTTCAACTGATTTTTGCTACCAGATGGTCCAAAATGGCTTTTAGATTGTCGTATGTTTTCCCACTTATTTTACGATTGATTTCTCTGCCGTCCTTAGCTTTATATGTGATGATAAAGTAACCTTTTGAGTCAAAGTTGGTTTTATCTATTTTTTGTATGGAATCGTAAGCAATCTTTTCATTCGTGCTAATGACGAGGTCATTGTCGTTAGCGACAAGTTTCCTGCCCTTTATGGCAAACAGGTACACACCCAAAAGCACCGCAGCTCCGCCAAAGAAAACTGGTGCCTTCTTATTAAAAACCAGGTAAGCCTGTGGAGTGCCGTCGGGATTTGTATGTTCTTTTATCCATTTTTCGCTAAAGTAGCCGTCATATGCACACCAAATCGCAAGGGCAATACAAACAGCGATATAGATTTTAAGGTTTGTTTTCTTAAACTTGCTCATCGGTGCTTCTATAGCCATTTTAGACTCCTTTCTCCCTCACTCATTAAAAACTGCGATTATATCAATCTTTTTTGCGCAATTTTCTCGGTTAAAGGCATTACAAAGTTCGGAACTATCTTCTCAGCCATTAATTCCTGAGCCAGTTGGCACTGGTATTCAAAAGATTTTAGTGCGTCAAACTTTTGAGTGGCTGTGGGGTACTGGCGGACTGTAAAAGACAAGCTTATCGCCTCGTCTAAACTGTGTTTCTGTTTTCTGCCTTCGTAGACGCTTGTTTTTGAATCTACGCTGATTCTGCCCTGAGTATTACCATCATCGGACAATGCCACAACGAGCGTAGGTGAGAAGCCAATAGGCCGGGAGTGAGGCAGGTCCAGAAGACAATTAAAAGGGCTCGTCGATAATAGCGCCTCTGCGATAATCTCATCATGGCTTCCTAAATAATCAAAATCCATAGCGAAAGTTACATCTAATGAAGCAATGTCAAGATGGCTCACGCTGAGCATATAAGGGATAAGTTCGAGCACCAGCCTGTCCTGGCAGAAGGCCTCTTCGAAACTTGAGGGATTGACGACTCCGGAGCCGATACGGTCGGTTTCGAGTGCAATCCAGCGGTATCGGCCGAGATGAGGGTCTTCTTCCAGGCAATACTCGTTATTTTCACGCCGATAGAAGCGGCCCATAGAAGGAAATTGCTTTTGTATTCGCTCGAAAAAGGCCAGGATGGTATCTCGCTGCACCGGAAGGTCTAATTCGGTATTAATATACATATCGAGATAGAAATCATCGCACAGCGAGCTAAAACTATTCAGAGCCATTGCAAAAAACTCCAACTCAGGCTCCGCAAACACCTCTCACAGAGCCCTTTCAATGCAGTTAAACTTCAAAAAACCACAGTGCCCTGGTCAGCCATTATACCCCCTGATACTCATTTTCCCAATTTTTTTTGATTTAACCTGAGATTTTTCTTTAGCTCAAACCGCATATAAACCTGTCTAACCAAAGGTCTATTATTACCATTTGTGCCCGCAGATTCAATTATCATAAGACAAAGGGAAAATTTTCTATTTTTGATTTTTAATCTATCTCCCGTTCTTTTAATATACCACTATGCTGGAAAAAGGGCTTGTTCAGATTTATACCGGGGACGGAAAAGGAAAGACCACCGCTGCATTTGGCCTGGCCCTTCGTGCAGCCGGTCAGGGCAATAAGGTCCTCATCTACCAGTTCCTTAAGCCGTCGTCGCTTGATATCGGTGAACGATTTGCCCTGCAATTGGGCGCCGTGAGAATCAGGGTCGAAGCCCTTGATATTGAGTGGGATATGGAAAAATCCTTCGAGGATGAAAAGCAGGTTGCTGAAGCTAAAGCTGCTATCAGTGAGGCCATCGAAAGATTAGCTCAGACAGCAGAGAAAAAATTTTACGATGTGCTTATATTGGATGAGATTGTATTTTGCCTATCAAAAGGTCTGGCAAAGTTAGAAGATGTCAAGGGACTCATTGACCGGAGAGACCCTGCTGTAGAAATCGTTTTAACAGGCCGAGGTGCAACCGATGAACTAATATCAATGGCCGACCTGGTCACAGAAATGAAAAATATCAGGCATCCGTTTGATAAGGGCTTCACTGCAAGACGCGGCATCGAGTTTTAACAAAATTTTTCTTGACTTATCCGCACTGTCGAGAGAAAATTACAGTACGATACGGGCTAAAAAATCGTATCTCAAATAATTGTTCGGGAGGGCTTAATTATGTCATTAAAACCATACTCGCTAAAGATAATAAGCATCGGCTTTTTATGTTTAGTTTTGATTCTCAAACTAACAGGGCCTATCAGTAACAGCGAAGCTGCCACACCAGACAAGGAACCAAACAAGCAAATCAATGGTGCCAAGCCAACACAGCCGGATGATATTCA
>CAYSJK010000194.1:0-4447 GCA_964431375.1 uncultured Pirellulales bacterium | reverse complement strand
GATTGGCCGGTGGGAATCTTAAGAGATTTCGCTTGAAATACCTGCTTAATTATATTTTCAATTCCGTTATAGAAATTATGTATTAAGGTTGCCACACCGGCGACCTCCAATTCCGATAATTGTTCCAGAGGTTTATCAGGAAGTGAAGAAAGAGTCTTTTCTATAGCTTCGTATTCAGCTTCGATTCGCATTTTATAGTCAGCCATATAGCATAACTCCTTCCTGCTGAATCAATTTGGTGAATTTCGAGCTCCCGGACAAATCAATTACATCGATGGGTTTGGAGAGTTTTAGCATAAGTTCACCGTAGTATTTAAAAAAATCTTTAGGAGAGATTCCTTCTACGGCGATATCAATATCTTGACTTTCTCTCGTGGCATCTAAGCTGGAGCCAAAAAGGAGCACACGTTTGGCGTGATACTTTTTCGAAACTTCTCTAATTTTCTGCTTATCTGATTCACTAATCATGGACTCGTATCCTTTATTCAAAATATATTGTATCATATGGTATTTTCAATTCATTTTCAACTAAATCTAACGAAGAAATCTATAATTCAATTAATGCTTTAACCACGCCGTCGCGGTACTCAGTGACCATATCAAAAGCGTCCTGAGTTTGTTCAAGTGTGAACTTGTGCGTTATCATAAAGTCAACGTTGACCTTGCCGGAAGCAATCAAATCCAAAGCAACCTGTGTACATTTTTTTTGTCTTCTGATGTTTATTATTGTGATTTCTTTTCTGCGGATTTTGTCGATGGCCAATGAGATTCTTTCGAAACGCGGAATACCGGTAAGAATTATTTTGCCGCCCGGCTTTAACAGCTCAACGCACTGGTCGATTGTTTCCTGCTGGCCTGCACATTCAAATGCAACATCCACGCCTTCGGGCTGTTGGTCAAGAATTTCTTTGACAATGTCCTGTTTATCAGGATTTCCGACCCAGGTTGCGCCGGCGTTTTTTGCCGCTTCAATGCGCTCTTTGATTTTCTCAGTCATATAACAGGTGTTTACCCCGTTAGAAAGAAAGCTTTGGTCTTCGGATGGAAGGCGGGCTTTAAAGCCCTGCCCAAGCTTTCTAACGGGGTGAACATTTTCGGCTTTTGCACTAAGAAATGTGCACAGACCAATAGGCCCTGAACCGAGAATTGCAATGTCAGCATTTTTTGGCAATTTTGCCTGCCTGATAGAATATGCACCGACAGACAACGGCTCACACAAAGCAGCCTGCTCAAGGGTGATTCTGTCGTGTGTCGGATAACAGCACTGCTCGGGCATAACGATATACTCACACAAACATCCGCCCATTTGTCCTGGCGTGCTGAGGAATTGCAGGTTATAGCACGTGTTTTCTCTGCCTATCTTGCACTGAGCGCATTTATAACAGAATATTGCAGGGTCAACTACTACTGCATCGCCGACCTTCACGCGCATAACCGTACTGCCGACAGCTTTAACCGTAGCAGAGCATTCATGACCGATTATAAAAGGAAATTCGATAATCTGTGAGCCGACTCTGCCGGACTCATAGTAGTGAACATCGGAGCCACAGACACCAACCCTTTCAATCTTCAGTAGAACGTCGGTATCAATTTTAATATTCGGCTCCGGTATGTCCCTGACCTCCATCTGTCGAATTCCGGTTAGTATAACTGCTTTCATAAGCTATTCCAAATCTGGTTTGAGTTTCCTTACCGCTCCCTTATAGTTAAAAGTGTATTTTTAACACGATTACTTCATGGGTACAAGTTTTATCTCAAAGAGTTTGGGCCAATACTTTCCGGTGACGAATAATCGGTCACCGGCGGCGTCATAGGCGATGCCATTAAAAGCGTCGATACCTTGGCTCTCGCCCAACAGGCCCGAAAGGCCGTCCATATATATCCAGCCGACGATTTGGCCCGTCCCGGGGTCGATTCTTACGATGCGCTCCGTTGGCCAAATATTCGCGTAAACTTCGCCCTTGATATATTCTAACTCGTTGAGCCCTCCCACAGCAGTGTTTTTATCGCGTACCTCGATTTTGCCGAGCACCTCAAATGTGTCAGGGCTTAGAAAGTACAATGTAGCCGTGCCGTCACTCATTATCAGCCGGCTTCCATCATGTGTAATGCCCCAGCCCTCAGTTGGGTAATTAAATTTTCGCAGCAATTCAAAAGTATCTTTGTTGTAAACAAAGCCGACGTTTTGACGATAGGTTAGCTGAATGATTTTGTCCTGGTAAACAGTAATGCCTTCGCCGAAGAATTCGGGCGGCAGTTTGTGCATTTGCAGGACATTGCCCGTTTCTAATTCGACTTTGCGCAATGTCGAACGTCTATGGAGTCCTGTTCCTTCATATAAAACGCCATTTTCGAAAACCAGCCCCTGGGTGAAAGCTTGTTGGTCGTGAGCAAATGTATTGATGACTTTATAAGTGTAAAACCTTGAAATGCCCGAACTTTTACAATCCAGACAGAACAAAACACAAACCACTATTGATATCGCTATAAATGTCTGAAGTAATAGTTTTAAGAATCGATTCGCAAACATTGTCTTAGGATTTTATTAACCTAAACGTTGAATCTGAAATTAATTATGTCACCATCCTGGACGATATATTCCTTTCCTTCGAGCCGGATTTTGCCGGCTGCTTTTAACGCCTTTTCGCTTCCGAGTTCTTTTAAATCATCGAAGCTGAAGGTTTCATCTCTGATGAAACCGCGTTTAATATCGGTATGTACCTTGCCTGCTGCATCGAGAGCAGCGGTCCCTTTTCTTATCGGCCAGGCCCGCAACTCATTCGAGACGACCGTTAAAAAGCTGATTAAACCTAACGCCGAATAGCAGCTACTAACGAATTTACTCGCTGCTGACTCGGTTATACCCAGGTCAGCCATAAATTCTGCTTTGCTTTTGTCGTCTAATTGTGCCAGTTCATATTCCAGCTCGGCGCAGATTGTAATGACCGGTACGGAAGAGTCAATGTGCTCGGAAAAATCGAACTTTTCGTTTAGTTTGTCTTCGCCTGTATTAACCACAACCATCATTGGCTTTAAGGTCAAAAATCCGAGTGATTTAATCATTTCAAGCTGCTCATCGGTTTCAATAGCTGTACTAATCGGCTTTTCAGATTCTATCGCCTGCTGCAATTTCTTTTGTAATTCTAATTCTTCCTTATCCGCCGGAAGGCGTCCCCAAGCGGAGTGTGTCTGTGTTTTAGTTGGTTTATGAATCTGTTTTTCGAGTCGTTCGATACGAGTTGTTACAAGTTCCAAATCGGAAAGCAATAGTTCTGTCTGCAATTCCGTCAGGTCTCTTGCAGGGTCGATGCTGCCTCGGTAGGGGGGCAACGCCGGATTTTCAAAGGCCCGCACAACCAGAACGAACATATCAATAGTTCTTATCTGGTTAATCAGCCGTCTTGCTGCTGAGCGCCCATGCTCATCGGCAAAGTTAAAGCCGGGCAAATCAAGGCAGTCTATTGTTGCATGGGTTGTCTTTTTGGGCTTGTAATATTCTCTCAGCCAGTCAAGCCGCTCATCCGGGACGGATACTATGGCCTCTTCAATTGCAGTCGAGCCGGGCGGCGGGATAGGTTTACCGCTTAATCCGGCAAAAATTGTGCTTTTACCCGATTGTAACAGCCCCAGCAGTGCAACTTTCATCTTGTTGTACCTTTTTATTTTCTGTCACAGAGGAACATGGAGAATGATAAAAATAATTAAAGTTATAAACCTCTGTGGTCTCTGTGCTCTCTGTGGCTTTTATCTTTTGTAAACACTATTTCCATAACAATCGTATGCAACAACAGCTGGAAAATCAACGACCTCTAATTTCCTTATGGCTTCGGCGCCTAAATCTTCGTAGGCGATTATCTCCGCTTTCGCGATATGCTTGCTAAGCAATGCTCCTGCTCCGCCGATGGTTGATAGATGCACAGCCCCGTATTTTTTCAGTGCCTCTCTGACTTCGTCTCCACGGTATCCCTTTCCGAGCATTGCCTTAAGACCGCCGGCTAATAGCTTTGGACTAAACGCATCCATTCTCGATGAAGTAGTTGGCCCTGCTGCGCCGATTACACGTCCTTGCCGGGCGGGTGTTGGGCCGACAAAATAAATAATCGCCCCTTCAAGCTCAAATGGCAGTGGTTCACCGGAATCTCCCGTAAGGGATGCCTTACGGCATATCGCCTCGCACAATCTTTTATGTGCCATATCGCGGGCAGTATAGATTGTGCCGGTGATAGATACCTCATCGCCCGCTTTTAATGAACGCACATCTTTTTCTGTTAATGGTGGCTGCAATTTCTTTATTTTTTCATCCATATTTCTCCACGAACCACAAGTATCTAATATCCAGCTAGAATCAAGCATCCAGTATCCAGCATCTAGCATCCAGTATCACCTGTCTCGTCGTAGTCCCAAAGGGACGAAGGCGGAAGTATCCAGCATCCAGTATCCAGCATCT
>CAYSJK010000193.1:3161-4541 GCA_964431375.1 uncultured Pirellulales bacterium | reverse complement strand
TATCACCATATAGGAATTCTGACCCAGATTCCAAGAGAAGGCGAGCAGTATCACGAGAAGGTTAAAATCTGGATATGCGCGAGCGAGAAGAGCCCTTACGGCGTAGAGTGGCTGCGTTTTGAGAAAGATTGTCCTTTTCCTGAACTGGTTAAGACAGTTGCTCACATTGCTTTTGCCGTAGATGACCTCGAGGAGGCAATAGCCGGCAAGAATGTTATCATCGAACCGAATAGTCCATATGAAGGTATGAAAATAGCATTTATCGAGGATAATGGCGCACCGATCGAATTTCTACAGTTTGAAAAGAAGGTAAACGCCTGATCCTATTGGAACTGCGCAGCAAAGCCCACGTGAGCCGATGGTAGTCCCCACCTTCGCTAATTCAGCCTTCGTAGCCATAGGCTACTATGGCAAAGTAGGCAGCTACGGCGGGCAGGCAGGATTTATAAAGGCCGAGTGTTAAAAGCACTCGGCCTTTTACCCTGATGAGGAATATGATATTTCTTTTCCATATAAAACATCTTATATTTTTCTTGACATGCTTGACACCGGCGCTAACATTATTTGAGTAATAACGTTTGAGAGTTTCAAATACGCGGTTTTCTGTGTGATACGAAAGATTCTTTTATGACTAAAAATAAGTAGTTGATATCCTTTTTGTGGGATAGAACAACAAGTATTTCTATTTAACAAAAATAGTATATCTGCATGTATCAATTGACTGAATACGTGAAAGGGTTTGGTTTATGTTTACAGGGGCAATGATAGCTAAGATGCTTTTTTTGACATTGTTCTGGGGATTTATTGGTACATTTATGTACAAGAAGCTAAACCCCCGTTTTGAGGAACTTATTGAAAAACGAATAAACCGGGTGGCTTATCTTGCTATCATAGCTATTTTAGCTCTGTTGCTGAATAGTATAATTTTAGATATCTGGTATCCGCGTGCAAGATCAACAACGGCCGCCCCAATAGTCACAGCGTATTTAATTTATGCCCCCAGTTTAATTGTGTGTGGTATATGCAGTTACTTTATCGCTCGTCTAAAGGGCGAAGGTTGTTGGCAGTCTGTTGTTTTGGGAATATTTGGTGCAATAGGGTTTCTGTTTGCTATTCTCCAATGCCTGAGTTATAAACCAATAGAGGAAAAACCTGACTACCCTATCTACCGAGGGAAGAAAATCGCCATTATCTGTGAGTCATGTGGAAGACGCCTGCACGACTACGAGTGCAACATTGGAATGGAGGGAGTATGTCCTAAGTGTGGAAATCGCCAAGTGATTCCAACTTTGAAAGAAGCGAAAGAAAAAAGAACTCAAAGTAGATAGTAAGGTTTTTTATTCCGAACACAGAAGCTAAGCCCGTGTGAGCCGATGGTAG
>CAYSJK010000193.1:0-3061 GCA_964431375.1 uncultured Pirellulales bacterium | reverse complement strand
CAAATATCAAAATTGCGGAGATTCTTCGCTCCACTTCGTTTCGCTCAGAATGACCAACGCACTAAATTACGGTAATTACCTATTTGATACGGGGCCCCTGCCCAAGACGTATAGGGGTAAACAAGCAGGATTTATAAGGCCGGTAGGCGAAAGCTGACCGGCTTTTTCCTTTTGCACCAAAGAAGAGCGCATCTGTGTTAAAAATCATTTGCATCCTGCTAACACAGGATGGATAATATTGGTTGCTTAGCCGATAATTCCGACAGGAAAAGGCGCATCAAGATAGAAGGGAATTATATAGATATATTCACTAACATAAATTGAAAGGGTTCTTCAATGAGACCTAAACGTATCATTACAACAATTCTCGGAATAGCTTTAGTGGGGTTGGGAATTTGTTTTTTCATCATAACTCGCCAAGTCTTTTGCTTTATACCCTGTGTTGTGGGTGCGTCTCTTGTTTTTCAGGGGTATAGACCCAGTCGAGTTTCCACCATTTTGTTTGGACACGTCTGTGTAATCACCGGTTGTTTTCTGACTGCATGGGGCATCTATCTTGTGCCTTACTCTGAGCCAACGCTGATACATATTTTTACGCGTCCTTTATTCTGGGGTCTATTCTCGATATTTGGCGGGATCTGCGCTATCTATCATGGCTTTTGCAGGTGTGTTTCCGGCAGCCAATCCGGCAAAAAAATGGTTTGAATTTATTAAGAGTATTTCGTTGGTTGAGATTCTTCGCTCCACTTCGTTTCGCTCAGAATGACAAACGCACTAAATGAGGGATATTTGGTACGGGTCCCCTGCCTAAGGCATACAGGGGTAAACAGGCAGGATTTTTTAGTTTTGAGTTCTAATCTCTATGTTTTGTGTTAGGCTGAGTGGGAAACTGCTTAGCCTTTTGCAGTACCGCATTTAAAAATAAAAAGGATTTGTGATTGAATATAGGTACCTGAAGTTTTATACTGATGAAGTATTAAATGTATGAACCGGACTTTGGGCCTAACCGGTAGAACCTTAACAAATTATTGTTGAAAGGAGGATAAAATGTCTATTAAGTACTTTTGTTTATGCTTGTTTTTAACAGTATTTCTATCGTTAGTGCCATCTTACGGCAATACTAACCTGCTGACAAATCCCGGATTTGAAAGCGGAACCACCGGCTGGACCGGCCGAAGCTGCTCAATCAACACAGTTACATCGCCCGTACACAGTGGCTCTTCCGCCGGCAGAGCATACGAAAGAACCGATACGTGGCAGGGAATAAAACAGTCTCTGCTGGGCAAAATGAAAGACGGAGAAACCTACCAGATATCCGGCTGGGTAAGGCTTGAAGACGCCAACGACGGTACTGTGACTGTATCGCTCGAACAGACTGACGACGATGGAACCAGGTATATAAACGTAAGTAGCGCCAGTGTCACCGATAGTAATTGGGTCCAGCTCGAAGGTGAATTCTCGCTTTATGTTACCGGTACTCTGAAAACCCTGGACATTTACTTTGAAGGCCCCGCTGCTGGGGTTAGTTTTTTCGTTGACGATGTGAACGTATATAATCCCGAGGCCGGCGGCACAGACACAATGTCGCGAAACGAGCGGAATGATGCACAGTTGATTGAGCCTGACGAAGGCTGGTTTCCAGCTCCTTTAGCTGATGTTAAAAGCCCACTCGGATTGATGCAGTGCCTAAATGTCTATCTTCGGCCACTCTTTTCCAGCAGAGGCTCTATTCGTGCTTCAGCTTTCTATTAAATTCATCTTAAAGAACTTCAGGGCTTCATGAAAAAAACGATGCTCAAGGACACTGATTGGTAATCACTAACACAGAAGCCTGCGTGAGCTGGTGGTAGTCCATTTGGGTGAGGGTAGGTCATCGCCCCCGCACTAAATAACACAAGTTTGCTATTTAGTACGGGACAGGCAGAATTTTTTTATGCGATTGGATACTGATTTACACTGACTTTTTATGGGAATTAAGAAAATAGCAATCCGGCAGCCAATCCGGTAAATGAACGGGTAAAACTTATTTAACAAATAATCTGTAGGATACCAATTATGAAAAAAGTAGCATGGTTGGTCTTTTTGGTTGCAGGCGTCCTGACATTTGTTTCATTCCTGTTACATGCGGACGTTGCTGTTACAGAAGATGAAGATATAGCTCTATACGGGCGAGACATAACCACGGAGATACCTCTGGAAAAAGCCGTAGCCGCCTTCAACGCAAAATATCCGGACGCGAATCCTTTGACCTCGGATGAAATCATCGCGGCAATCCGGAGCTGGAACCGTACGGAAATGCCGGTGAGCGATGAGGTTCTGGCCGTCTATCAAAGAGTCGTTAAAGAACGGATTTTGCCCAGGGGAATGTATTTATCCAGAATCGGCATTTACGAGGACTTTGACTATAGATACGAGGTCGATTGGAAGGACTTGACATTGACGTCGCTGCCCCCGGGGACGAAAGACCCGGTAATCGGCTTTGGATACAACTATAGAATTCGAGCCAGGTTTATTTCCTCGCGGCCCCTGACAGACAAGGAAAAAAAAGAAGCCAGAGAAGAGGAA
Source organism: uncultured Pirellulales bacterium (assembly GCA_964431375.1). Taxonomy (GTDB): domain Bacteria; phylum Planctomycetota; class Phycisphaerae; order Sedimentisphaerales; family Anaerobacaceae; genus CAZBWE01. The sequence goes on along the minus strand of CAYSJK010000193.1, from coordinate 496 downwards.
ATTCAGACGAAAGCAACGGTAGGCAAGTAGACAGGGAGATTGCGAAAGCCTCCTGTTCTTGAGCACGTTCAGGCCGATGGTAGTCCCTGCCTTCGCGTAAAACCCTACGGCGGGCAGGCTTTTGGGCGAGTCCCAAAAAGATGAGATAAAATCTGGTCATCGCCCCCGCACTAAATAACACAAGTTTGCTATTTAGTACGGGACAGGCAGAATTTTTTTATTTAGTCGATAGTCGTCAGTATTTAGTATATAGTAAATTTAAGGCTGAGTAGAAAACTGCTCGGCCTTTTTGTTTGCGTTTTCGGACATCGGATATTGACTTTCCTATGGAGATATGTTAAAATAATGAAAATTGATAACCTGGTAGCTCTTTAACATAATCTTCTGAAGAATAAGAGTTACACGAGGAGGAATAACGCTATTTTTGCTCAAATCCCAGCAAAAACGCTGGTAACTTCTTTAATTAGTCGTCCCTGAAAAAGATTTCAAATTTACA
>CAYSJK010000192.1:0-4627 GCA_964431375.1 uncultured Pirellulales bacterium | reverse complement strand
GGCGTTATATTCATTCTTGTTGCCGGCGTTCTTATCTTAAATTTAGTCGTCGAGCGCCTGGAGTTTCTTCGGCTTCAATATCTTTATAAAGGTTTTTTGATTGCCGTTTTGATTATTGCAGTTGCGGCTTTTCAGCCGGAGATTCGAAGGGTGCTTATGCGGATAGGTCAGCCTCGTTTTCTGCCAAGCTCGTCTCATCAGTTATCGAGGACCGTAGAAGAGATAATTACCGCTGTGACCGGACTTTCAATCGCCCGAATTGGAGCAATTATTGTTATTGAAAGGCGGGTAGCATTGGGTGAATTTATAGAGACGGGCATTCGAATCGATGCCAAGGTTACAGCCGAGCTGCTTAAGACTATTTTTCACCCCGGCACCGCCCTTCACGATATGGCTGTTATAGTACGAGGCGAAAGAGTCGTTGCCGCCGGCGTACAGCTGCCTTTGGCTGAGGCGGCTGGTTCCAGTATTGAGCTTGGCTCTCGACACCGTGCCGCTATAGGCATAACTTTAGGTTCGGACGCCACTTGTTTGGTTGTGAGCGAGCAAACCGGCGCCATTTCTGTGGCTAAAAACGGAAAGCTTTTCAAAAATGTAGATGAGGCTAAGTTAAGAAAATATCTTACAACTGCACTTTCGTAAAATGGGTCGATTTGCATCTCGGCAGAGGTGTTATGGCACGAATGAAATTAAGAAATATTAAGTTTGGCAAAATAGCGATTGTGATTTTTATTACGGTCCTGATATGGGTCTGGGCAGATTTGGCGCTGGATGAAAAACTTAATGTTTCTAATACGACAATAACTGTTGCTAAATCCAATCCGAAACTTTGGGTAACCATAAACGAAGCATCATCTGTTTCCATAGAAGAGGTGGTTGTTAAAGGGCCGCTGCGAAGGATTAGTGAGTTAAGGAGAAAGCTGGAAGAGCAGGGAGGGCTTGAAATCAGCTTTGATGCCACGGAAGAAAAAATGGACCAGTCCGGAAGCTATACATTGCCTCTGATACCGTTTATACAGAAAAACAAGGAAATAAAGCAATTTGGACTCAAAGTCGAATCCTGCAATCCGGAGTCGCTTTCTGTCAATGTTCGCGGGCTTGTTAAAAAATCACTCACTGTCGAATGTCTTGATGAGAATAAAATCCCTCTAAAAGCAGAAAGTATTGAGCCGCCAAAAGTTGATATGTTTGTGCCTGAGGATTGGCAGGGCGAAAAACTCGTTGCAAAGGTCCAGCTGACACGAAGAGAAATCAACCAGGCAGGGGTCTCGGTTATTAAAAAAATACCTTATATCGAGCTGGCGGCAGACCAAAGAAGACAAGCTGCCATCAGCGTGGAAATAAAAATGCCGCCGGTTGAGGTTCGGCTAAAGGATTACACAATCACAACCGCAACATTGGGATTTTCCTTAAGTGAGAATCTGCAGGGCAAATATAAAGTGAATGTAACTAATTTGAATGAAGTGATAAGTCCTATTGCCGTCAGGGCAACTCCCGAGGCAAAGCAGGCATACGAGGGTATGCGATATCAGGTCATATTAGATATTTACGACGAAGATATAAAGGCGGAAGAGCCTCGAAGATTGGTTGTTTACAATTTCCCCCAGGAATTCGTCCGCAAGGATGAAATTGTGCTGAGTCAGGCCCCTGTGCAGGCACGGTTTAAGCTGGCACCTGTTTCTGCTGCGCCCGAGTAGAACGGCCGGTATTGAGGAAAGCTATAATGGCCTCGACGGTCATCCACAATGCCAGGACAAAAATTTGTCCTCCTATTGTTACGAGAATCCAATTTTTGTCTGCGAGAAATCTCATCTCACTTTTGACCATAGCATAGTTTGTTATAACTAACATAATCAGGCACGGTATTGCTGTTACAATAAATTTCCATCCGCCTTTGCGTTTGAGATAAAGCGTTATAATCAGCAGGGCCAGAGCCGCGAGAAGTTGATTTGTGATTCCAAACAACGGCCAAAGTATCATTGCGCCTTTGCCGCTGGCACCCGTGGCGAAGGCCAATGCCGCTGCGGTAAATACGGCAAAGCTGGTTGCTATCCATCTGTTGGCTAAAAGTGGTGCTCGCAAATCGCTGACAAGCTCGCTTATCACATAGCGCTGGATTCGGACCGATGTATCGAGTGTAGTGCCGGCAAATGATGCAATAAAAACGCCCATAAGCGTAACGCCGACCGTCTCTGGAAAGCCGAGTGTGCCAATTATATTGGCTGCGCCTTTAACCACAGGTGCTATTTTGTCGGACAGTCCCTTGTCTCCTATCCAGCTGCTGTAATAATGCTGCCAGGCATCCTGGCCGCTCAGGATTGTTCCGTCGTCGAGCTTCAAAGCCATCCCTATACCTGCTGCAACGCAGATAATTACCAGCACCGCCAAAGTACCTTCCAGCAGCATTGAGCCGTAGCCGACAAATTGACAGTCCGGCTCTTTTGCCACTTGTTTTGAGCTTGTGCCCGATGCGACAAGCGAATGAAAGCCGCTTATGGCACCACAGGCGATTATGACAAACATGAACGGCCATATCGATGGAGTATTTGCCGGAAGCGTTGTGTTAATAGCAGGTGCCACCAGCGGCAGGTTCCCTCCCAATGAAGCTGCTATTGCACCTCCGACTAAAAGACCCATAGCAATAAAGAGCTGCCAGGCGTTAATATAATCTCTTGGCTGCAGCAGTGTTGTTACAGGCAATGTCGATGCCACCCAGGCATAAATAAGCAGGATTATTGTCCACACCCCGCTTGCCGGTATCGAGCCTATATTGGAAATACTGAGCAGTCCCGGCCACTTATTTTCCAGGAGCGCACTTAGCCCGATGCAGGCATACATACCGGCTACGGCAATGGTGGTAGCAACCGGAACGCTGGCACCTTTTTTATAAATCGCAAAACCAAGCGCTACTGCTATCGGAATCTGCAGCCAGACGGCAACTACAGAACTGGGAAAGGTCGTGAAGACCGTGGCAATCACAACGCAGAATATTGCGATGACAATCAGCAGACTCAGAAACACAACTATGAAGAATATAAAACGAACGCGCATATTAATGTATTTCTCCGCCACGTCTGACATGCTTTTGCCTTCGTTTCGTATGGAGACCACCAGCGCCCCGAAGTCGTGCACCGCTCCCATAAAGATACACCCCACCGTCACCCACAGAATAGCCGGAAGCCAGCCCCAGATGATTCCTATCGCCGGCCCGACAATCGGCCCTGTGCCTGCTATCGAGGTAAAATGGTGACCGAAGATTATGCCTTTTCGGGCAGGAACATAATCAATCCCGTCCTGAAGCTCTCTGGATGGCATGGGCGCGTCTTTTTGAAGTTTGAATATCTTCCTGGCTAAGAATCGTCCGTAAGTATGATATGCTAATAGGTACCCTCCCATACAAACAAACATTAGTAAGAGTGTTTCCATTTTATGCCTCACATTTCGTATCTCTCCTCACGCTCTGTGCGAGCGGGCTAATAACCGAATCGGCACTTCTTGTATCGGCAAGAGCTCTCGTAGTCTGCCAATAATAAATCTACGATAGTTTTCTTCGAATAGTTCCGGCTTGTTTACAAACATAAGTATAGTAATCGGATTGACGGCGATTTGCGTGGCGTAGTAAATTCTGGGAAAGCCCTTTTTGTGTTTGGCTGCACCAACTTTTTCCTGCTTTATAATTTCAAATGCCTGGTTTAATTTCGCGGTCGGTATCAGTGTTGTCGTTTGTTTGAAAATCTCAGCAGCCAGGTCCAGAACACTCTGAACATTCTTTGACTCTGTTGCAGTTGTAAAGGCTATCGGTGCATATTTTAATCCAGGCAGTAGTTTTGTCAAATACTGTTCATAGTCACCAGTAACAGCCGATTCCCTTGCGAGGTCCCATTTGTTTACGGCTATAATGCAGCTTTTGTATTCTTCGGCGATAAACCGAGCTATTTTTTTATTAACCTGCGAGACCGGCATCGTGGCATCGATTAATAATAGCACCACATCGGCCCGCCGTATCGACTCTGTCGCGCGAACATAGCTGTAAAACTCAATGCTGTTAGCTATCCTGCTCTTTTTTCTTATACCCGCTGTGTCGATAACGATTATGGTCTTGTCGTCTTTTTCAAACCGCACATCCACAGCATCTCTTGTTGTCCCCGGCGTCTCGCTGACTATCACTCGTTCGGAGCCGACTATAGCATTTACGAGGGTGCTTTTACCGGCGTTTCGCTTGCCTACTATTGCTATTTTCATAGCCGGCTCTTCCGGCCTGGATGATTCGATACCCGCGATTTTGTCGAAGATTTTATCGAGCAGAACAGCTTTATTGAGATTGTTCTTTGCTGAGATGCAGAGAAATTCACCGAAGCCGAGCCTTGTAAATTCACCCGCCGCCGGGAACATCCTGGCCGTATCCGCTTTATTGGCTACGCCAATAACATCGAGGTTTTCTTTTCGCAGAAGCCGGGCTATCTCTTTATCTAACGGCATAAGCCCATCGCGAATATCCACCATAAATACAATGAGATTTGCCGACTCGATTGCCTGGCGGATTTGCTGCTCGATATGCTCTTTTAACTGTTCGCTTTCAAGCAGACCGTATCCACCGGTATCGATAAGCTCAAAGAACTTATCGTCC
>CAYSJK010000191.1:0-4628 GCA_964431375.1 uncultured Pirellulales bacterium | reverse complement strand
AGAGCTTAGGGGGCGAAAACTATGAAAGTTGATATCGAAAATCGCGTTTTGGAGTTAGTTGAAGGCGATATTACCGAGATGCACACCGACGCTATTGTCAACGCTGCCAACGCTCAATTGATTCTGGGCGGTGGAGTGGCTGGGGCAATCAGAAGAAAAGGCGGCCCTGCAATCCAGCAGGAGTGTAACAAAATAGGCGGAACCTTTGTTGGCGGTGCGGTGATAACCAGCGGCGGAAATTTGAAGGCAAAATATGTTATTCACGCCGTCGGGCCTCGAATGGGTGAAGGCAATGAGGACGAAAAACTAAAAAATGCAACGCTGAACTCACTTAAGGTAGCTGATGAAAATAATCTAAAAAGCATCTCTTTTCCTGCAATTAGTACCGGCGTTTTCGGCTTCCCCATCCAGAACTGTGCCGAGATAATGCTCAGGACAACTATCGATTATCTAACTCGTCTGGGCGTAGGCGCCAGCCGTAGCCCGAAAGGCCAAACTGGTATTGAAAGAGTTGTCTTTTGTCTATATGGCAAAGACAGTTACCAGGTCTTCGAGAATCAGCTAAACAAGGAAATTTAAAAATTTATCCCGTTAGACTTTCTTAAGGTAAGCAATTAGGTATCTCTAACGGGAGAGATTATGAGATGGAGTAAAAATGTCTAATGGGATGAAGGCAATGGTACTAACCAAAAGTGCACCGGTTGAAGAAAAGCACTTACAGATGCTTGATTTGCCGAAACCTTCCCCTGCAGCTCACGAAATCCTGATTAAGGTATCTGTCTGCGGTGCCTGTCATACAGACCTCGATGAAGCCGAAGGCAGATTAAAGCCGAGCAAATTTCCTATAGTGCCGGGTCATCAGGTAGTAGGGAAAGTAGCCGACAAGGGAAAGGCCGTAACCAAATTTAAACTCGGTGAGCGTGTTGGTGTTACCTGGCTGTATTGGGCCTGTGGCAAGTGTGATTTCTGCCGAGCAGGCCAGGAGAACCTATGCAGCGAAGCCAAATGGACCGGCAAAGATGCCGACGGCGGCTATGCAGAATATATGAAAATCTGCGAGGATTTTGCATACCATATTCCTGACAAGTTCTCGGATGCCGAGGCGGCCCCGCTTTTATGCGCAGGTGTAATCGGATATCGCACACTTCGGCTTGCGGAAATTACCGATGGTCAAAATATCGGCCTGTTCGGCTTCGGGGCTTCGGCCCACATTGTCATTCAGATAATCAAGTACAAATTTCCCAATAGCCCGGTTTATGTCTTCACTAAAACAGCCGAGCATGCCCGATTAGCTGAAAGTCTCGGTGCCGAATGGACAGGCCGTTCCGGCGACAAACCTCCTGAGAAACTAAATAAGGTGATGGATTTTACGCCGGTTGGAGAGTGCGTACGTGATGCCCTGGCCGTTTTGGATAGAGGAGGACGGCTGGTAATAAACGCAATTCGCAAGGAAACACCTGTGCCGCCATTAGATTACGCTGAGTATCTCTGGCTGGAAAGGGAAATAAAAAGTGTTGCCAACGTTACACGGGCTGATGCCGAAGAATTTCTGCCTTTAGCTGCTCAAATCCCGATAGTTCCAACTATTGAGGAGTTTCCGCTGGCTCAGGCCAACGAGGTTCTGTTAGCCATCAAGCATTCGAAGCTCCGTGCAGCAGGCGTTCTAAGACTCTAATTTGGGCTTTGTGTCATTGCTGCCATAATTCCCCCCTTTTTTCTCGTGAAAAACATAGATATTTTTCGATATACTATATTTAGGTTCGGTATTTCGGAAAAGGCGCTATAGCTTCTGACAAGGCCCGGAAATGACACAGGAGACCAAATTTAATGTCTTTGAGATTTTGCAGATAGCCGAGCAAATCGAGCGCAAAGCCGCCCGGTATTATCTCAAGTCGGCTGAATTATTCGATGATTCAGAACGCCGCGATATCCTTTATAAGCTTGCCAATTGGAGGGCCAGGCACCAACAGGTCCTGGCAAGGATGAGAGAGCGGTATTCTGAGAAGACCGGCGAATTCGGGCACTTTGACCCTGACAATTATGTACTGTCGAATCCGCAGGTAATGGCGGATCTTACATGGTTCTCCGCCAAGCCGGGTCATCTGCAAAGAGAGACCGGCCGGGAAAGCAAAGAAAATATATTAAAAGACGCTGTCAACAGGTCGAACGAGACCATCATCTTCTATCAGGGCCTGAAAGATTTTGCTCGCGACCCCGCCAGCAAAGACATAATCGATAACCTCATAAAACAAGAAACCCGCCACATGCACCTCGTCACCGAACAATTAAAGCAGTTATAATTGAGACCACATAAGCAGGAATCTACGCTTTCCCCCGTACGAAACCCGTCCTGAGCGACTCGTGGTGAGCGAAGTCGAACCAAGTCGAAGGAGAAGCAATCTACTAAAGATTCTATAACAATCCTAAGAAATGAAGAACTGTCATCAACGCTGCAAGAAAACCAACAATAGCAACGGTAAGCTTTAATAGTTTCTTGATACTTCCCTTCTTTTTTTGCCCTGTTTCTGCTGGCTGTTTCTGTGATTGTTGTACACCAACATTCTCGACACGGTCAACCTCCTCGATAATTTTATCTATGGCTTTAATATGACTCTCTGTATCGGTTACGATTATGTTGCTTTTGCTTGGAACGGAAGATAACGAACCATACCTCGAAATGAACCTCCTCAAAGCCGACTCAACTTCTTTGACATTTGTGTACCTGATTCGATAAATTTTGCTGACAATCCTTTCAGCTACTTGGTCAATTTCGCTCGCCAATGCTACTCTTATCATACTTTTATCTGCCACATACCCATAGCCGTGTGCTGCAAGAATATTGTCCAGTGCTTCTTTCAGCGGAACATTGGTGAGCTTAACTGTTACACTGCCGGTAACGGCGGGACTTTTAACGATATTAACGTCCGCCTGGTCGGCCATCAGCGCTAACGCATCCTCGATTGGTGTATTTCTGAACTCTACGCTTATCTTTCTTTTCAACTGTTTCTCAAGGTCGTTGGTCATTACATTCCTCTACTTCACTCGGTCTATTTTAGGTCTTTTTTTCATAGGGATTATCTTATTTTATAAGTTCTTTTTTGTCAAGATTTTAGACCTGTTTTTCCTTGACTGTCAGCCACAAAAGTTGTATTATATAAATTGGCTTTGGAGGGAGCTAAAGCACAATCGCAAAACGGGAAATTTTTTATAGTTAAGATAATGATATTTGAAAAATTGCCTGAAAAATTCAAATTTCTGTATTATTTCTACAAAAATGATACAAAAAGCATAATGGAGCGTGGTTTCTCACCAGAGGAGGCTTTCTGGAATCATTTTGCTGTAATATCATCACCGCTTGTTTGGGATAATGAAGCTGAAACTCAAGTTAAATTAAGTGAAGTGCACAGACTATATTTAAGCATATTTTGTGAAGATATAAATCCACAAATGAAAGTTGAGGATGAGTCCGACTTTTTAGGGATGTTGAAAAAAAAATATCATCGAGTTAACTGGATTTTGGATAGAGGGCCATGTCGTATGCCAAACGAGTCTACGGACCAATTTGCTTATAATAGATTTTACCTTGAATTAGGTTAGCTTCTTTTGGGGAAAGATGCTAACATAATTCGGGTAATTCAAGCTGCTTTGAGTGTAGTTATGGTCATCAACTCCTTGGCGGATACACCTATACCATTAAAGTTAATACGAGATGTTTGACCAAATCTAATTACCACTCGGCTTAGGTGTGGTGATTGTGAGAAGGCGCATGTAGAATACAGCAGACAGAAGAAAAATGAAAGACGATTGACGATATAAGCAGGGCTGGCTTGTCCAGCCATCTTTGTCTATAATTTACAAAATTTACTTGTACAAACTGCGGTCTTGTTGGTATAATTTTAATAGTCATAAACTTAGCCTGATATATCTTTAAAAGAGGCCCGATATGGCTAAACAAGAACAAGTCCTGATAAACGAAGATGGTTTCGAGGGGAAATACGTAGCGCTACGTTCATTTACTGATAGAACTGTAGTTGCTTCTGGTGATAATCCTGAAACCGTGATGGAACAAGCCCGCCAGGCCGGTTACAGCGAGCCTGTAATATTCTATGTTCCGGAGCATAACATAACTCTGGTCTATTGATATGCCGATTGACAAATTCCCGTTCATTCGAGCCTACCCCACAGACCCAAGGAAAAGGCCGTGGTTGTTTGTACGGGTCAGGAATCCTGATACAAACCATTCATTTCCTACGATAGGATTGGTTGATACAGGTGCTGATGAATGTTGCATGCCGGCTTCTTATGCGGATTTACTCGGGCATAATCTGAGCAATGGAGCTGTGAAAAAAATCAATACCGGAAACGGCCTGACAACGGCCTACGGGCATACCTGTATAGTTGAGATAATGGACACTAATTTATTGCTCCAGGGCAGGCAAACGGTCGTTTATACCATTGAGAAAACACTGATAGATTTCATGCCCAATCTGCACTGTGCGCTTTTGGGTGTTGGAACTTTCTTAAATCAATTCATACTCACCGTAGATTACCCCCGGGAAGTGTTTTCTGTTCGCAAGCCATAATTTGGTCAAAATCTCCGAGCTACGAACGCTTTTACTTCTCGGCTT
>CAYSJK010000190.1:0-4697 GCA_964431375.1 uncultured Pirellulales bacterium | reverse complement strand
GGATAAATATATCGTCCACCAGAGGCGGATAAATATTTCGTAGTAATTATACTTTAATTATCGGTCAATGTCAAGGGCTTGTTTAATTTTAATAAAATTTGCCACAAAGACGCAAAGACACGAAAAGGATAGTTAAATAGTTAATTGGTGATTGGTTAATTGGATTTAGGACACTAACGGACACCCAGCTTCGTTAAAAACTACGCCGAGACAAGTCGGCGAGACAGGCTCCGACACGAAGAATTTTTTAGCCACCGAGGACACAGAGAGCACAGAGATTTCAGTCAGCTTGGTGTTCTCGGCAAATTCTACTACCAAAGCATGCTTTGTCATAGAATCTTGCCTTCGTCCACAAGGCCAACAAAGTTGGCCTTTCTATAAAGCTGATTGAGTATGTTAGCCACGAATACCTATGGCACAGGTTCACACGAATTATCACTAATTATTTTTAACCGCGGATTACGCGGATTACACGGAAAAATTAGCCACGAATATACAAGGATTTGCACTGGATTTTTGGCTTGCGGATATGAGATTTTGCGAATTACGGTTCGATACCTACAAACCATTTATTACAAAGTATTGCAAAATCTTTGAAGTTCACTACACCGTCACAGTTATTGTCGCCGGCAATGCGGCAGGGCTGAAGTTCGTACGCGCCAATATCGAGAAATTTCAAAGGACCTGCACCTGTATCGGTTATCTCAATTACGTCAATACATCGGAAATTGCCGTCTAAATCAGCAGGGGCCGGCACAGTCAACAGGATGGTTGAGTCTGCTGCATCGATGCATGGAGAATCCGGCTTCAATCGCAAATTACCGGCAGCAGCGTCAACAAAACAAGGGTCGATGTTAATATTTGTATTATTCGGGTCATTTGGATCTCCCCAACCGCCCAGTACGTCGCTGTAGGTAACGGTAGTACGGAAGTCGCCATCATTGTGTATCTCATTCGGCTCGTTGTCCCACAGGATGCAGTTGGTCATAGTCAGTCTGCCGCCGAACATGTTGTGTATCCCACCGCCGTCTCTATTTGCTGTATTGTTGATGAAGACGCAGTTGGTCACCGTCGGGCCGCAGCCAAAGTTGTACATCCCGCCGCCGTCTCTATTTGCTGTATTGTTGATGAAGATGCAGTTAGTCACCGTCGGGCTGCAGCCATGGTTGGACATCCCGCCACCAAAGTAATTTGCTGTATTGTTGATGAAGGTGCAGTTAGTAACCATCTGGCTGCCACCGTCGACGTTCAGTATCCCGCCGCCACTGTAATTTGCCGTATTGCCGCTGAAGAGGCAGTTGTTTACTATTGGACTACTACTGATGACGTTCACCATCCCACCGCCGGATTCATTTGCTGTATTGTTGATGAATGTGCAGTTGGTCACTTTCGGATTGCTAAAGTTATAGTTGTGCATCCCGCCACTACTGCAATCTGCCGTATTACCGCTGAAGACGCAATTGGTCACCGTCGGGCTACTGCTGTCGCAGTGCATGCCGCCGCCGAAACGGTCGATTTCTGCGCCATTAGCGTTTCCACCGGTGATAGTAAAGCCCTCCAGTATGGTATCGGTTTGTTCACCATTTACACACTGGACGACGTGATAAGCATCCTCTATTCCATTTGCATCGATTGTAGTAAAGTTTGGTCCGCCGATGCTATAGAGCCGAACTGCCTTGCCGTTGAAATTAATGGCCTCATTGTAGGTTCCGGGTGCAACCTCGATTTCATCACCGTCATTGGCGTCATCAATAGCCGCCTGGATACTCTCGCCAGGCGAGACGTAGTGGGTTACTGCTGCCGCCTGCCAGGAAAATACCAGCACAAGCACAAAAGCTAAAAGCCAGATATTATGGTTTATTATCCTGTTTATCTTTCTGTCCTCCAGGAGCTTTGATAGTTTCTTTGCACCAAAATACCCTTTAAAAGTTAAATTAATCCTTCAAGCCAGTTATTACAAAGTATCTCCAGGTCTTTGTAGCCCACCACACCGTCACAGTTATTGTCGCCTGTAATACCGCTGCACTGAAATTCGTACGCACCAATATCGAGAAACTCGAAAGGGCCTGAAGCTGTATCGGTTATCACAAGGACGTCATAACATCGGTAATTGCCGTCTAAATCAAAAAGAACCGGCAAAGTCAACAGCACAATTGAGTTTGCTGCATCGATGCATGGAGAATCCGGCTTTAGCCGAAAATTACCCGCAGCGGCGTCAATAAAACAAGGGTCTGCATCGATGTTGCCCAAACCATCGAAGCCGCCTTGGATATCACTATAGGTAACAGTGAAGATGCCTGAGCTTGGGTAGGCATCAATCTCATTCGGTTCGTTGCCCCAAAGTATACAGTTGGTTATCGTCAGACTGCCGTAGTGGTTGTACAACCCGCTACCGGCGGATATTGCCGAATTTCTGCTGAATGTGCAATTGGTCACCGTAGGATCGCTGTGGTCGTTGTACATCCCGCCACCATGTAAATCTGCGGTATTGCCACTGAAGACACAGTTGGTCACCGTTGGGTCACTGTGGTAGTTGTGCATCCCGCCGCCGTCATCATCTGCCGTATTGTCGATGAAAACGCAGTTGGTCACCGTCGGGTTGCTGTTGACGATGTTACACATCCCTCCTCCTCCCAAATAGCCTGAAGTATTACCTCTGAAGGTGCAGCCATCTACTGTTGGGCTGCTGTTGTTGTTGAACATCCCTCCGCCAATGCCATAATCTGCCGTATTGCCGCTGAAGGTGCAGTTGATAACCATAGGGTTGCTGTTGTTGTTGTGTATTCCTCCACCCGAATGATATGCAGTATTGTCGATGAAAACGCAATTGGTTATAGTCGGATTGCTGTTTTCGCAGTACATGCCGCCGCCTTGGGGGTAGTATCCGCCAGTAATTGTAAAGCCCTCTAAGATAGTATCGGCTTGTTCACAGTCATAATACCGGATGACGCAGAAGGTTCCATTTGCATCGATTGTAGTAACGTTTGGTCCGCTGTTGCTATAAAGTCGAACCGACTTGTAGATGAAATTAATGGTTTCATAGTAGGTTCCGGGCGCAACCTCGATTTCATCACCGTCGTTGGAGTCATTAATAGCCGCCTGGATACTCTCACCCGGCGAGACGTAGTGGGTCACTGCCGCCGCCGGTCCCGTAATTATTATCATTAACGCCGAGACTGTCACAAGAATGTTTAGATTTACTTTCGACATTTTTAGTTGTCTTTAGTAAAAGTTTCTGTTTTCACGATGCATCATACGCGTACGGAAACTAATTTATTAAAACATCTCGAAGCTTGACCAATTGATTTTTATTCGCCTTATGTCTCCTGCAATACTGACCATTGTACGTCTTTAAACCCTGCAATTCAAGAGAAAACTTTCTTACAAGATTGCTTATTACAGGACCTTTAGGTCATAATAGAAATTAAAATTAGCAGGGGCATAAATTGAAACAGTGGAATTGAAACCAAGGATTGAACAGGATATTCAATTTTCTGGCTGTATGAGAGGATGATTAGATCCCCGCCTTCGCGGGGACGGGTGCGTAAATCCCCGCCTTTGCGGGGACGGGTGCGCTCAGACGACAGAAGACGGATGACAGAAGACAGAAGAAGGAAGACAGAAGACAGAGGACGGATGATGGACGAGGGACGACGGAAGATGGACGAGGGATGACAGACGACGGAAGATGGACGAGGGACGAATATTAAATCCTAATATCTAAATTCTAAATCCTAAACAAACCCGAAATCCGAATTTCAAATCTTCTCCATAGGATGCCTTACGGCAAAAACCGTTTTGGTCATTCAATTTTTTGTAATTTGATATTGTTTAGGACTTAGTGCTTAGAATTTAGAATTTCCGGCGATTTACAATCTGGAGATGGTTTTGAGAACAACGGAATATAAGTTCAATTTTCAAATCACAATTCCGGTCTGGCTGGATTATATGATTGTCTGGCCGGTACTTCTGTATCGCCTTTTGCTATACGGGTATAGCTTTCGACGAATACGATTGACACAGGGGAAGTACGCAATCGTTGACCCTGATGATTATTTTCGGCTGAACAGATACAAATGGCACGCCCACCGCGACTACAATACATTCTATGCAATACGAAAATTTACTCGAAAAGACGGCAAGAGACGCAACTGTTCCATGCACCGAGAGGTAATAAAAGTTCCTGATAATATGTTTGTTGACCATATAAACCGCAACGGTCTGGATAATCGAAAGGCAAATCTTCGGCCTGCAACGGTGTCACAGAACGCTCGCAACTGCGCCAAGAGCAGAAGACGAACCTGTCGCTCGAAATTCAAGGGCGTTACCTGGCACCGCGGGAAAAAAATCTGGCAGACACAAATTGTATTAAACCAAAAACATATATACATCGGAAGCTTTAAAGATGAAGAGCAGGCGGCAAGGGCATACGACCGCGCAGCGAAGAAATATCACGGTGAATTCGCGGCCCTGAACTTTGCCGAAAAGAGACGGCTTATATTCCGGATTCAAGATAAAATACTTAAAGCGAAAGTAGAAAAAATAATTGAAGGGAGAAATCGTCGCTCGTGACCCGATATTAGATTCTCGATACTCCGAGCGGATTTGTCCTGCGTGAAGTCGAAGAGAGAGTACAGAGGTCGTTATGATAAAAAATTACCTTCCGGCTCGTATAAGGAATACTAAATATTTGTAGA
>CAYSJK010000189.1:0-4706 GCA_964431375.1 uncultured Pirellulales bacterium | reverse complement strand
ATTGACCGGATTCTTCGAATATCCAGATTCCGACTGGAGATGTGTCAATAATTATATGATTCAAGTTGAAAGCATCTTTGAGCTGCTGCTCTATCTTTTTACGTTCGGTAATGTCTTCTACTATCTCGATGAAACCTGTTATTTTGCCATCTGAATCTAAAGTCGGAAAGGCCTGGATGCAGGCTGAAAAACGGCTTCCGTCATCAAGAATCCCTTCGGTCTCGAAATCAGCCGGCTGGCCTGTTGCCATCGCTCGCCTGCCGGGACAATGAGGACATATTGAATTACGTTGTTCGAATTCCCGGAAACACTTTTTACCGATAAGCTCAGAGGCAGGTTTGTGAAAATATATACTTATCATGCTGTTAACCATAAGTATCTTGTAATTGCAATCTATCAGGGTGCAGCCAAAGTGAGTGTTTTCCATTACGGCCTGGTAAAAGTCCTTCTGTATTTGCAGGGACTCCTGCGGTTTTTCCTGACTTGTGGTGCTTCGAGTTACTCGCTCTAATCCTCCAGAAGAAAGGCGGACAAGTTTCGCTTTACGCGCGCGCTTCCGTCCTGCTTCTTCGATAGATTTTCCCCTGCTCTTTTCAGAATCGCGCATACTCGCAACCCCACAGCTTATCTACAAGACTGCTCTGTGCTCGCTGCAACTAAAAGACGAATTTTAAACTATCTGGTTTGCCCCCTGATGTTTCTCTTTAGTCAGGTGTGTTTTTAGCAGATTTCAAGCCGAATGTCAATATTTTTTGTCCTTCTTTATCCTGCTGTCGCAGGGATAATGCAGAGGAATCTCAAAGTAGAATCGCCGGTATTTTTGAAGCAGTGCTCTTTACCGCCGGGCACAAATATCGCATAATCGGTGTTAAATGGATATTGTTTCCCTTCGTAAACGAAAACGCCCTGACCCTGGACTATATATACTTCATGTTCGTGAGGATGAGTATGTAAGGGCGTAGAGCCGCCCGGCTGCAATTCAAACATCCGCATTGCGAAGTTTTCAGCTCCATCGGTCTTGGAAATAAGCCATCTGATATCCACGTCTTTTGCTCCTTCAATCTCCACCGGTTGTTTGGCAATATTGCTGCTTTTTTCTATTTTCATCCCGTTAGACATTTCTATCTCCTTACAGATTCTTCCCCGTTAGAGACATCTGGTTCCTCATCTTGGGAATGTCTAACGGGATTCATTTTTTCACCTTTTATTGTGGAGGCGGCTCAACTGAGTTTTTTGTCGAGAATCTCAGAGACGACTTTCGGATTTGCCTGTCCTTTGGTCTTCTGCATAACCTGGCCGAGTAAAAAGCCGCGTGCTTTTTTACTTTTTTTACCGCCGCCGGTTACATCTTCAACGGCTTTTGGATTTTCCTTCAATACCTGGTCAACTATTTTTTCCAACTCGCCGGCATCGCTTTTTTGAATAAGGTTATGCTCTTTAGCAATTTCTTCAGGTGTTTTATTCAAATCCTCAACGCTAAGGGTAGCTATCGTGCTTGAAGCGGTGGCACTGACAACGCCATCAGAAATCATAGTCGCTAACCGGGCTACTTTCTCAGGCGCGACACCTAAGTCAGCCACGCTGCAACCTTTTTCATTGGCCAGCTTCTGGTAGTCCTGGGTTATAAGATTGCAAACCCTTTTCGGGTCGCCGCCGGCTTTGACGGCCTGCTCAAAGAACTCTGCGGTTGAGCGTTCGGCAGTTAAAACACCAGCGTCATAATCGCTCAATCCATAGTCGGTTACAAATCGCATTTGCTTTTTTAGCGGCAGCTCACAAAGCCGAGACCGGATACCCGAAAGCCACACATCCGTCATTTCAACGGGCACAAGGTCCGGCTCAGGGAAATACCTGTAATCGTGGGCCTCCTCTTTTTCTCTCTGGAGCACGGTCATCTCTTTTTCATCATCCCATCCGCGCGTGGATTTATTTCCCATCTCCATTGTCCGGCCTGTCTCAAGAAATTCATCGAGCTGTCTTTGCACCTCATAGTCTATGCTTCTCTCCAAGGCACGGAAGCTGTTCAAATTTTTGATTTCCACAATTGGAGTTTTGTATTCAGAGCCGTCTTTGGTGACAATTAGATTAACGTTCGGCTCAAAACGCATGTTGCCTTTCTGCATATCGGCAACGGATACGCCGAGGAATCTTACCATTCGCTGTAACTCGACCGCAAGTGCCCGGACTTCGGCGCCGCTGTTCATATCGGGCTCGGTAACAATCTCGAGCAGGGGAGTGCCGGTCCTGTTCAAATCGACCTGCGAAAAATTACCTGCTGTGTGGAGGTTCTTGCCGGCGTCTTCTTCAAGGTGTGCCCTTATTATCCTGATGTTTTTGGTCTGGCCCCCGACAGAGGCAATCGGGGGCTGGCCTGACTCAAGTGGTATTTCGATGAAGCCATTGGAACTGAGCGGTAAATCATACTGGCTTATCTGGTAATTCTTGGGTAAATCAGGATAGTAATAGCTCTTTCTGTCCCACTTGGTGAATTTGGCTACCTCGCAATTAAGGGCCAGAGCTACCAAAACAGCATACTCCACCGCCTGCTTGTTCATCACCGGCAGGACACCGGGCATACCAAGACATACGGGGCAGACCCTGCTGTTCGGCTCAGCACCGAACTCGACCGCACAGCCGCAAAACATCTTCGTCCTCGTGCAAAGCTGAACGTGAATCTCTAAGCCCACTATAACTTTGTATTGTAAGTCGCTACTCATCTTTGTATTCAATTAATAATTGTCGGTTTTCTCTTATGCCAGTCAGTTTCTTTTTCAAACATTACCGCTATCCGCAACAGTTTTTCTTCGGCAAAGGCAGGTGCAAGTATCTGCAGGCCGATGGGCAGATTATTATCATCAAATCCGCAAGGAATGCTGATGGCCGGGATACCGGCTAAATTGGCGGCGATTGTGTAAATATCAGAAAGATACATAGTCAGCGGGTCATCGATTTTTTCGCCAATCTTAAAAGCGGTCGTTGGTGAGACCGGCATAATAATACAATCACACTTCTCAAAGGCGTTGGTGAAATCACCGCGTATTAGATTCCTGACCTTAAGGGCCTTTAAATAATAGGCATCATAATAACCGCTCGAAAGGGCGTAAGTTCCGAGCATTATTCGCCTTTTGACCTCCTTGCCGAATGCCTCAGCCCTTGATTTGGAATAGACCTCGATGTAATCCTGCGGATTTTCAGTACGATGGCCATAATGTACACCGTCATAGCGAGCGAGATTGCTGGATGCCTCCGCGGTGGCTATTATGTAATAGGCAGCGATGGCATAATCCAGATGAGGCATATTGATTTCTATAATCTCAGCACCGAGCTTTTTATACACCTTAATAGCATCAGCGATAGATTTTTGCACCTGTTCATCGGCTCCGGCGTTGAACTGCGGCACAATTGCTATTTTGAGCTTATCGAGCGGCTCATCGAGTTTTTCGAGATAATCACAAACAGGAGCGATAGCTTCATCAACACTGGTACTGTCGGCGGGGTCGTGGCCTGCGATAACATTCATCATTAAAGCCGAGTCAGCTACCGTTTGGGTAACCGGCCCGATTTGGTCCAGACTCGAACCAAAAGCAACGAGTCCAAACCGTGAGACCCTGCCGTAAGTCGGTTTGAGACCGACAACACCGCAAAGACCTGCCGGCTGGCGAATCGAGCCGCCCGTGTCGGAACCAAGAGCGGCAAAACATAACCTGCCGGCAACGGCAGCGGCAGAACCGCCGCTGCTTCCTCCCGGCACACGGCTGGTGTCCCACGGATTGACTGTTTTCTTTAGACCTGAATTTTCCGTGCTCGAACCCATCGCAAACTCGTCCATATTTGTCTTGCCTATTATTACTGCATCAGCAGCGAGCAGTTTCTCGACAACAGTAGCATTATAAGGTGCGTGGAAATTCTCCAATATCTTCGAGGCACAGGTAGTTGTGCCGAATGTGGTGCACATATTGTCTTTTATGGCAACGGGAACTCCCGCCAGTTGCGCGACGGACTCGCCTGCGGCAATTCTGTCGTCGATTTGCCTGGCTTTAGACAGGGCTTGTTCTTCGAATGTGCTTATATAGGCGCCGAGCACGGGCTCATATTTTTCTATCGATTGAAAAACGGCTTCCGTAGCTGCGACGCTCTTTACCTGCCCGGCAGCGATTTTGTCACGAAGTTGTTTTGCACTGAGATTTTCCATCGAAACAAATTACTTATTATTTTTGCTTATCACTTTTACGATGTTTGAGGAACCAGTCATAAAGCTCCTTGTTATTGTATGCTTGCGTCCAGCAGTCGTGTCCGGCATTGGGATAGACGGTCAACCTGGCGTTTCCACCGGTATCTTTTATTGCGTTGACCATCTCTTGAGACTCTTTTAATGGAACAACTTTATCTTTTGCACCGTGAAATGCCCAAACCGGCATGTCTTTGAGCTTATGAGCCATATATAGCGAACCACCTCCGCAAATCGGCGCAATGGCCACGAAACGCTCAGGATAAGCACAAGCCAGGGACCAGGTGCCATACCCTCCCATACTCAGACCGGTCAGATAAATCCTCTCTGTATCGATATCATACCGGGATAAAATATCGTCCAAAAGATTTATAAGCACCTCGGTTTTTTCGGGCCACCAGTCATCCTGGGGACACTGCGGGGAGACAACTATGAAAGGAAAATCTTTTTGTTTTTCCACTATTTTCGGCGGACCTTG
>CAYSJK010000188.1:0-4710 GCA_964431375.1 uncultured Pirellulales bacterium | reverse complement strand
GGTTGTGTAGCTTTGATTATCTTTCTATAAATATCGGTATTATCCATTGGGTCTGTAAAAATAGCAGCCCTTCTTCCCCAGGCATATACGGGGACCTCTGCCGCGGTGTGGTTTTTCGAAGAGAAGCTGACGGCAGGTAATTTGCCTTTTCCGTTGCTTTTAATGACTTTTAGGCCTCCGGTTTCGTGGTCTGCGGTGACAATCAGCAGGGTATCGTTTTTGGTCTTTGCCCAGTTTAGTATTTTCTGAACGGCATTTTCGAACTCTATAGTCTCGCCTATGATATCGGAGAGATTGTTATCGTGGCCGGCCCAGTCAATTTTTCCGCCTTCGACCATAAGAAAGAGGCCGTCGGGGTCGTTATCGAGAATTGCAAGGGCGGTTTCGGTCATCTGGGAGAGGTGCGGCAGGTTGCCAGACCATTTTGTTTCGTAAGGGATGTCACTGCCGAACTGGCCTGAGACCATAGTGACATTTTCGGTATTTAGATTCTGCATTTCAGCTAAATTATTAACAACGATATAGCCAGCATCTTTTGCGGCCTGTGGCGTCATTCCTTTTTCACCGGCTCCAAATAATACGTTGGGCCTTGTCTGCGTCAGATAATCGGCAGCGATATTATCGTAATTATAACGGCTGGGCTCATGTGCAGCGAAACCGGCAGGAGTTGCGTGTGTTATGGGGGTCGTGGTAACCAGGCCGACGGCTTTGCCCTTTTGTTTGAAATGTTCGAGCAGCGTTTCTAATTCAGAGCCGTCGCCGGGGATTTTCATGTTCAGGACTTTGTTATTGACCTTCTGACCCGTGGCCATTGCTGTTGCCGAGGCGGCTGAATCGGTTACGGCGGCATTTGCAGAATGGGTAGTCATAGATGTCTCGTACGGAAAGCTTTCAAAGCAAAGTGTGCCTTCTTCGCCATTTGCGTATATTGCCGCAGCGCGGACGTGCTCAAAGCCCATTCCGTCACCTATGCAGAGAATGACGTTTCTCGGTGAAGTTGCGCAGCCGGATACTACGGCTAATAATACGAAAAATAACAATATTATTGGATTTTTTGTCCTGAGCATTTCTTAAATCCAAAACAGTGTAAAAATTCATTAAAACACACATTT
This sequence comes from uncultured Pirellulales bacterium, assembly GCA_964431375.1. Taxonomy (GTDB): domain Bacteria; phylum Planctomycetota; class Phycisphaerae; order Sedimentisphaerales; family Anaerobacaceae; genus CAZBWE01. Next base: position 3,598 of record CAYSJK010000188.1, on the reverse strand, counting down.
ACTATACTTGCAAGAAGATGTGCTTGTTTATAACAATTCGCAAAAAAAAAGCAAAGGCACTTTTAACCAATTTGGGCTGAACTGGGCCTTTTTTATTGCATACAACCAGGCAAATGGATATTATAGCTGCGATATAATTTTTCGATGCAACATCAGATTTACATGGGTAGTAACAGAGAAATGGCAGATGTAACCTTGATAACTGGCGATGGGATTGGGCCTGAGATAGCAGAGGCGGCACGCAGATGCGTGGATGCTACCGGTGCAGGAATTAACTGGGATATAATGGAGGCAGGTGTTGAAGTAATGCAGCGGGAAGGGACGCCGCTACCGGAAGCGACGGTCGAATCCATCAAGAAAAACGGCGTTGCGTTAAAGGCGCCTATTACCACGCCGGTGGGAAAGGGCTATAGAAGTATAAACGTGCATCTTCGCCAGACGCTTGATTTGTATGCGTGCCTTCGGCCCTGCAAAAGCTATAAGGGCGTGCGAAGCAGATATAGCGATATCGACCTTGTCGTCGTGCGTGAAAATACCGAAGACCTCTATGCGGGTATCGAATTTCAAAAAGGAAAAGACGATACGGCTGAGATTATCAACTGGATAAATAACCATAGCGAACGAAAAATAAACAAAGACTCCGGTATTAGCATAAAACCGATTTCTGTCAAGGCGACACAGCGAATAGTGAAATTCGCATTCGACTATGCGCGCAAGATGGGACGCAAAAAGGTAACGAGCGTTCATAAGGCCAATATTATGAAATTCTCAGATGGGCTGTGGCTTGATGTGAGCAGGGAAGTTGCAAAGCAATACAGCGATATCGAGTTTGAGGACCGCATCGTTGACAATATGTGTATGCAGCTGATTCAAAAGCCGGAGCTTTACGATGTAATCGTTCTGCCGAATCTCTACGGTGATATCATAAGTGATTTGTGCGCGGGTATTGTGGGTGGGCTGGGTGTGGCGCCGGGTGCGAACATCGGTGACAAGGTGGCTATCTTCGAGGCGACACATGGCAGCGCACCGAAATATAAAGGACAAAATAAGGTAAATCCTACGGCCTTGATACTAAGCGGAGTGATGATGTTAAGACATATAGGTAAAAAGGCAGAGGCAGATGCATTAGAATCAGCAGTTACAGCAGTAATAGCTGAGGGAAAAAACGTCACTTACGATATGAAAGAAGACCGTAACGACCCGACCGCAGCAGGTACAAGTGAAATGGCCGACGCTATCATAGAGAAAATAAAAATTTAACCCCCATTTTGCGTTGTATAGAAGAGGACAGCCTTAGTGCTTAATAATCGTCAGGAAATAAGGTCAACTCCCAATACTGGTGGATTTTTTCCATCATGAGCATAAAGTTTTTGTGGTCGACGGGCTTGATGATGTAACCTGCAACACCCAGGTTGAAAGCTTTGACTCTATCCTGTTCAGCCTTGGATGTGGTCAGGATTATCACAGGAATCTTTTTTAGTTCATTATCAGCTTTTGTAATCTTCATAAATTCAACGCCGCCCATCCTGGGCATATTCAAATCAAGAAGAATAATCTGAGGTGTGTTATTATCTTTGTTTCTTAGATATTCGAGGGCCTCTTCACCATTAGTTACATGAGCGAGTTTGTTTTTAACATGAAGATATCCAAATGCCTTTTTGACAGTCATCGCATCTACGGTGTCATCTTCAACTAGTAATATTGGCTTGAAGTCCTGCTGTGGCATATTCTGCCTCCTTTCTTTGGTCCTTAGGTAACGTGAAAAAGAAGGTACTTCCCTGACCAGGTGTTGATTCTACCCAGATCAGGCCATCATACATTTCGACAATTTTTTTCACTATCGGAAGCCCAATGCCAATATTCTCGGTTTCGTCACGAGTAGAAAGTATCTGAAATATTTCAAAAATCTTTTCAAAATATCTTTCCTCGATTCCGGGACCATTATCAGCGACGCTGAATTGCCAATAGTCATCTTCTTCAGTACAACCGACGGTGATTTTGCCCTCGGGCTTGTCCATATTCTTTATGGCATTGCTTAAAAGGTTTTCAAAAATTTGAGAAATATACCGTTGGACACACGTTATAACAGGCAGGTGATTTTCTACAATTATCTCAATATTATCAGGTGGATTAATCGCCTCAATCACATTCTGAACGAAAACATTTAAATCCAATTTCCTTGTTGTGCGCTCGTTAAGCGTTAGTTGTGAATATTGAATAATCGAGTCAAGCAAATCACTTATTCGCTTAGCTCTAGCAGCAAGTAATCTGGCATTTGTTTGCCCCTGCTCATCAAACTTTTTGGCATAATCTTCTGATATCCAGTCGGAAAGAATACCGATTCCTCGAACCGGTGTTTTCAAGTCGTGGGCAGTTACACGAGTGAACTCCCGAAGTTCTCTGTTTGATATCGTCAGCTTTTGTACTGTTGCCGCCAATCTTTCTTCAGCTTTTTTTCGTACAACAACTTCCTCTTTTAGCTCGGTGGTCCGTTCTTCGACTTTTCTTTCCAGCTGTTCATTGGCGTTAACTAAAGCGAGGTCGCGTGTCTGGATTTGGTTCAGCATTTCATTGAAGGCGTCGATAAGTAATCCAATCTCGTCACCACTGCGTTTTGCTGCTCGAACTGAATACTTTTTTCCCTCTGAGACGGTTTTTGCAACATTAGCCAGGTCAAGAACCGGCCTGGAGATAATCCTTTGAAGACCGGATGACATAAAATAAGCAACTGAAGAAGCAAGCAATAGAACCACAAACATTATGCTGATATTATTCTTAAGCATTGTATATAAAGGCACCAAATCAGACCTCACGCAAACTTGGCCGATTTTTTCATCTCCGGCTACGATAGGCTCAAAAACGGTCAGAAACTCGTTATTAAAACTGTATCCACTTTTCTTAATTGTGTCTGGCTTTACCTGCTGAAGTTCGAAATCATTTCGATAATAACTTGCGAAAATTTCACCTTTTTTTGTATAAACACCACCAAAGACAATAGAGGGCTCCGCTTTTAGCGCCTGTAATACGGCCTGTGCATCCTGCGAATCTTCAAATGATAAGGCAGCTTTAGAGTTGTCAGCTATTATCCTCGCCTGTGTCGAAAGATTGTGAACCATTGTTTTGCGAATACTAAACCACTGCCAAATAATAAAGGCAGTACCGGCCAGAAAAAGCGCCACGATACACACGGCCATTATGATTGAAATGAGCTTACTTTTTATGGTCATATTTTTTACTGTAAGCATATATTTGCTCAGGAAATACCACAATGTCACCCTTAGCATATATCGTCTCTCTCAGCCCTTAAGTTCTAATAAATGTCTTTATTTTAATCGTTATTTAAGGGATTAGCTTTATCTGTAGGTCTTAATCAAAGCTCCCGATATGTCAGTTTGGGACTACGTCGGCCAGGTCTATTACCTGTTAATCCACACAATTAGTTTGCGAAACTACAGAATGTCCCATAAAATATTGTAAAGACCCTATAACTTAGTGCCTGATTACCTATTATATTATTCCAGTTTTAGTATTTTTATTGTTCAAAAATCGGAATAAACTGATATATAACAGCCAGCCATTAAAAGAGTTTGTAGAGGAA
>CAYSJK010000187.1:0-4712 GCA_964431375.1 uncultured Pirellulales bacterium | reverse complement strand
TTTTGGGGTGGTCCTACTCGCTGCATCTTTGAGGATGATTTTCTTCAAATAGATTTTGCCACAGAGAAAATTAACTAAAAATTAAAAAGCCACAGAGCTCACAGAGGACACAGAGAAGATAAAATTAACTGTGAGCTTTGCCAATTGTAGCCAATATTTTTTCTTTAAGTTGATTTCGTAAGTCTTCAGCATCCTTACAGATTATGTGCGGATATTGACGGGTATCAAAACAACAGTCATTAACCTCCGACTCCTTACATATCCATATTATCGGCAATCCCATTCCCATTGCATAGCCAGCCTCGAAATAAACCGCTTGGCGCTGGCCTGTTACATCAGCAATTAGAAATCTACTCTTTTTAATCTCGGCTATTATCTTATCGCATATCTTTTCGTTAATAAAGTGAGTTTTATCAACACGGAACATACTAAAGCCGGTATCTTTTTCGATTGAAACAATATCATCTTTGAATATCTCATCCATACTTTCGTCAAACCACATAGCAACAAAAGCTTGTTTGGACTCAATATTAGGTTTTCTTAGACTTTCAACTTTCCGCCACCCTTCCGCTGTTAGGGAAAGATTATAACCTTCTCTATGAACCACTGTCGTTTTAATGTCCCCAGCATCCTTAAGATGGTTGATATAAAACCTTAATTCTTCTGCATTTTTAAAGAAACAGATAGGGTAATCTTGTGAAAGTATAATTACTACATTACCACCCTCATGACTTGATTTGCGAGCGATGTATTGCAAAAGAAGTGCTGCTTTATCGAGTATGTTTTTAGGCGCCTTGCTTAAAAACTCCGCTTGAAATTCTGAATCTTCACGAAGCATTTTGCTTGTGATCATAAACTCTGATTTATTCATTTCGTAATAATTACGTGTTACGCCAGAAATTATGTAAAGATTCTCTTTCCGATTTGGGTTGTCTCGGAGACAGTCTTTTGCTTCCGTTGTAATGGCATATTTACCACAAACAGGACATTCTATCCAATATACCCATTGCTTATCATCGTTTATGTCGATTAGCTGAGGTTCATGATAATATGTACACAATGTTCCACATAATGGACATGATTCTTGTTTTGCCATTATAGATTCCTCCTTTTAAACTCGGATCTAATATTATTTTTACTCCCTCTGTGTTCTCTGTGCCCTCTGTGGCCAAATAAATTTTATTCTGTTTCCTCTATGGCTTTATTCTTCTGTGATTTTTGGATTTTTGCCCAGGTGTCACGTAAGTTTACCGTGCGATTGAATATTAGCTTGCCGGAGGAGCCCCCTGGGGGCAAGCTGTCGGGGTCAACACAGAAATAACCCAGCCGCTCGAACTGGAAACGGCTTAATGGCTTTGCCTCTTTTAAGGACGGCTCAACCCGGCAATCCGTTAAAATCTCCAGCGAATTTGGATTCAGGCTTGCAGTGAAATTCTGGCCTTGTTCTACATCGTCCGGGTTTTCCTTTGCAAATAAATGGTCGTATAAACGTACCTCAGCCTTGAGTGCATGTGGAGCTGAGACCCAGTGAAGAGTTGATTTTACCTTTCGGCCATCGGGGGCATCGCCGCCTCTTGTAGCCGGGTCATAACTGCAGTGCAGCTCAACAATCTCACCGTTTGCGTCCTTAACAATATTCTCACATCGAATAAAGTACGCATATCGCAGGCGGACCTCCCGGCCAGGCACCAAGCGGTAGAACTTCTTAGGCGGTTCCTCCATAAAATCATCCCGCTCGATGTAAAGCTCCCGCGAAAAAGGAACCTTCCGCGTGCCGGCATCCGGGTCCTCGGGATTATTGATAGCTTCCAACTGCTCGACCTTACCTTCAGGATAATTGTCGATAATTACCTTTAGCGGTCTGAGGACAGCCATTACGCGGGCAGATGTCTTGTTCAAATCCTCGCGGAGGCAATGCTCCAATAGGGCTATATCAATCGTGCTGTTGAATTTATTCACGCCAATTACCCTACAGAAGTTTCGGATGGCTTGCGAAGAATATCCGCGCCGGCGCTGGCCACAAATAGTCGGCATTCGCGGGTCGTCCCAGCCATTGACAAGGTCATGCTGCACTAACTGTGCAAGCTTGCGCTTGCTCATTACGGTATAAGACAAATTGAGACGAGCAAATTCTATCTGCTGGGAGTGGAAAATCCCCAATTGGTCAAGGAACCAATCGTACAAAGGCCGGTGATTTTCAAATTCGAGTGTACAAATCGAGTGGGTTATATTTTCGATGGAATCCTCGAGGCCATGTGCCCAGTCGTACATCGGGTAGATGCAGCATTTGTCACCGGTACGGGGATGCTTTGCGTGCAGGATGCGATACATAACCGGGTCTCGCATATTCAGGTTCGGATGTGCCATATCTATTTTTGCACGCAACGTGCGTGAGCCATCGGGGAATTCGCCAGCTCTCATACGCTCGAATAAATCGAGATTCTCCTCAACGCTGCGGTTGCGATAAGGGCTATCCTTACCCGGCTTGGTTAGGGTGCCTCGGTAGTCTCTTGTCTGGTCGGCTGTTAAATCGCATACATAGGCCTTGCCAGCTTTAATAAGCCCAACGGCGTATTGATACATCTGCTCGAAGTAGTCCGAGGCATAGTATAATCTCTCCTGCCAATCGAAGCCCAGCCAACGGACGTCTTCTATAATCGAGTCGATATATTCCTGCTCTTCTTTTATCGGATTGGTATCATCGAATCGCAGATTGCACTGGCCGCCGAATTCTTCTGCGATGCCGAAATTCAGGCAGATGCTCTTGGCGTGGCCGATGTGCAGATATCCATTTGGTTCGGGTGGGAATCGAGTCGCAACCCGACCGCCCCATTTATTCGTCTTTATATCTTCAGCAACAATCTGCCTAACAAAGTCCAGCCTGGTCTTGGAATTATCATCATCCATGTTTTTAAAGCCTTCTGAATATTTGACAATACGCCAACTCATTTTAGCACATTGTAGCCATTTAGGCCAACCAAACATATTTATTACTTACCATCTGAATCCTTGACAATAAAAGCAGTGTAGCTTAACCTATGAATTTCTATATATTTTTACAGTTAATAAGAAATGAAACACTATGCCTGAGAAGGTTGTAACACGTTTTGCACCATCGCCGACTGGGTATCTGCATGTTGGTGGGGCTCGAACCGCCTTTTTTAACTGGCTGTATGCGAGGCGTATGGGCGGGACATTTATACTCCGCATCGAGGATACCGACCAAAAGCGAAACACCCCGACCGCTATCCGGCAGGTAATAGATGACCTGCGCTGGCTCGGCATCGAATGGGACGAAGGGCCGGAAGTAGGCGGGCCAACTGGGCCATATATGCAATCGCAGCGACGAGACATCTATGATAAATATATAAAAAAACTTATCGATGAGCAAAAGGCGTACTGGTGTTTCGAGACGCCTGAAGAACTCGATATATTGCGCAAAGAAGCCGAAGCCCAAAAAAGGAACTTCATCTATCCCCGACCCAAGGACTTTCCTGATGTTAAAGACATGGAAAAGGCGAGAGCTGAGAGTCGGCCTGTAACGGTACGTTTTACTGTCCCGCAGGATAAATCCATCGTGGTTACCGATGAAGTTCGTGGGGAGGTCACGTTTGCCCCGCAGGACATTAGCGACTTTATCATACAAAAAAGCGATGGCTTTCCGACATACAACTTTGCCTGTGTAGTTGACGACTATTTAATGAAGGTAACGCATATTATCCGCGGCCAGGAACATCTGATGAATACGCCCGGCCAGCAGGAGTTATGGAAAGCCCTTGGATTCGGAGAGCAGCCAAAATACGCCCATATGTCCGTTACCATAAGCGAAGGAGGCGGTAAACTATCCAAACGGGAACAGCCCAAAGCCCTTCGCAAGACTATCAAAACAAGAGAAGACATCGACCTGCAGAAATTAGCTGAAGCAGGAAATCTAAGCAACGATGAGCTTGAATCTTTTATCAAAGGCAAAACTATGCCGGATATGCCCAGCGTGGACGCGATGGCAAAACACCTCGGCGTGCAACTTCCGGAAATAAATATCGTTGATTTCTTCAAGAGCGGCTATCTGCCGGAGACTATGGTGAATTTCCTTGCACTATTGGGCTGGAGTCCGGGTGATAAGCGTGAAATTATGTCTGTCAAGGAATTGACCGAGTGCTTTGACCTTTCCCGTTTGACAAAGTCTAATAGTTTATTCGACCGTCAGAAACTTATCGCCTTTAACACTGAACATATCAAATTGGCCGGTAAAGAAAAACTTCTCAGTCATTTTAAGGATTACTTAAAAGCCGCCGACTCCCCTGTCATTAAAGCAGATGACGAACAGCTTTGGAGGATTCTGGAACTTTGTGAGGGGGCAAGGACCTTGGCTGACATTGAACGCAAAAGCAGATTTCTCTTTATCCCTAACGACCAAATACAGTATGATGACAAGGCAGTTAAAAAAGTACTGCTAAAAGATGATGGCCTGGCCGCTCTGGCAATTGTTCGTGATAAACTTGCAGCTATGGAACAATTCAACGAGCAGGTCATCGAGGACATGCTTCGAAGCTTAGCCGAAGAAAGGAAAGTGGGACTCGGTAAAGTCGCTCAGCCGTTACGCGTTGCTATTTGTGGTACAACGGTCAGTCTGCCAATCTTCGATTCGGTCCAGATGTTGGGCAAAGAAAATACCCTAAAAAGAATAGATATCACCCTGAAAAAATTCGGAG
>CAYSJK010000186.1:0-4745 GCA_964431375.1 uncultured Pirellulales bacterium | reverse complement strand
TAATATAGGTAACTGATGGTTCTTTCTCATTTTCTTATCACCTCTGCTATAAAAATACCATATATGCTCTTAAAAATCAAGTAAATTTTAACAACAATTTTGTTGTATATAATATCGAATATCCAGCATCCAGCATCAAGCATCGCTTATCCGCCGTAGGCGGAGTGGATTACCTCCAATTTCAACCTCTCAAAGCACATAACATGAAAGTGGACGCACCTCGTTTAGAACATTATCTAAAAGAGCCTAATACCAAGCATCAGAGATTGGAGCGCTTCTACTATTTGTCTCTATAAGTTCTATATTATAGTTAATTTTAAATAATAACCACCTATTCTTGGAACCATTTTGTTCCTTTACGAAATTCAAGGATTGTTTATAATAAGAAAGTGCAATATTGTTCAATTCCCTTCTCTTTTCATCCTCTTCTGGTTTTAGATATCTACCTTTTAGATAATATATCGCTCCAATAGCGTTAAGAATTTTGGCACATTTTACTGGGTCCGTACCGCTAAATAATCTTGCAGCTTCCGTGTAATACTCTATCGCTTGCTCAGGATTGTCCAAGGGATAGGTATTTATACTCCCCAAAATACATAACACGGTGGCAACTTCGATTCTGTTTTGATTTTGCCTATATGTTGAAAGTGCTTTTCCCATACTGTAATATGCTTCGAAATTGCAGTACATTTGAAGCCATATGTCTTTCATGAGATACAATTCATGATCTTCTTTTTGCAAATCCTTAATCAGGTCATATTTACCAGTTATTCCAACCTTTCTATAAGCAAGTCCAAGATGATAATAGGTATCGGCAATCTTTTTTGTCTCTGCTTTTTCTTCATATATGGGAAGCAATAATTTTAGATAATATATAGATCTTTCAAACTCATCACTTTCATATAAATTAGCGCTAAGTAATTCTATCTCTTTTAACAGGGCAGTGTAATGCAGCACAAATAACTTCGAGCGGTATGTTTTTGACACATCCAGTTGCTTGAATACCTTGTTTATTTTTTGCTCGTAGGCCAAGGGCATGTATTCGGAATTTCCTATGTCTTCTTTTAAGAGCATGAGTAATTCAAGAGTTAGATTAAGCGAATTTCCAAAACTATCATAACTTGGTTTGTACTTATCGGTAGGTACCACTATATAATTATGCAACACGTGTGAGGTAGCTGATATTTCCTTGTGATAAAATCCAATGTCCTCATAAATGGAATCCCTCGAATTTTGGTCTTGGATGTCCAATTTGTTTAAATCTCTTATAAGGTTTGATAGCACTACGTCGGTTCTTAATTCCAATTTTACTATGTTTTCATTATATGTGAATTCGATATCAGATATGGAAGGTTTGTCACGATTATCTTTAAACGGTGATGGGATAATACCTATAATTATGCCTACTATGCCAAAAAAAACTGTGAGAATTATTCCAGCAACGGTAAGCTTTAATTCACGCCCCATTTCACTTCTACCTATAGAATGAAGATTGGTATTTTATTGCCTATGTATTCGTATAACGAGAGTATATCCGAACCATTTCAGATATGTTCATATTTCACAGAAAGCCTAACGATCGATTATATGATTTCCGTATAAGACACCATTTAGATATACTTTAACCGATGGCTTCGGCATACTCACCACAAGATTTAAAATACACTGTTTTCCTATGCCGTTACCATTATTATAAAAACGAAATCAGTCGTCAAGACTTGATTAGACTCGTGATATTGAAGTAGAAAGCTTGCAGCTCAAACTTTAAGTGATTTCAGGGCCTGGAATTAGCAAATCCATCGCGCAGCGATACCACAACTTTACACTTTGAACTTTTAACTCCTCGCATCCACACATCTACGCATTTACTCATATATGTCTCACGCTTCACTATATACGAAAAAAAGCTGAAATCAAATTTATTGTTCAAGGACAATTTTTTTCTTAATCGCTAATGTTTAGTATGTAACGAGTTGCGGAAATACCTGCTTTTTTTAGCAAAAAATGCCTATTTTTACTTGAAAAACGGGCCGTTTCTGGTATAATACGAATAATTGGGGGAGGCCCCGATTTCGGGGCTGCGGAGCCCCGCAAGCTACAGGACAAGTCGTCCAAGTCAAAAAATGATCGTATAGTCTTATATAATAAGGACTAATGAATGGTTATTGAACCATTTAACTGTCGCAGGGGTTTTCCTTATCGGTTAGCCTCCAACTTTATGTTGGGCGCTTTGTTTATTCATGGTTATTCACTCCTCGCAGTTACGAGCGACGGGAGACGAGAGACAAGCAACGTACTAAATATGCAAAACAAACCCAATTTGCCAAACACCAAAATGAACGTAAGTCCTTGTTTCACAATGAACTACGAACAAATAACTATGAACGATGTCATTAAAAACAAACCCAATCAAAGCCAATCTTGTCCGCCATAGCTTGCCTGTCCTCCGTAGCTTTAGCGAAGGAGGAAGCGACGGCGGATTCAAATGTGACCTTGCAAAAATTGGTCATCACGAGTTGATTAGAAGGCTCAAAAAGATATACTGGCTGAATATGTCTAACGGAACGAAAACAAAGGATTTTGATTGTATTGTCATAGGAGCGGGTCACGCCGGTGTCGAGGCCGCTTATGCCGCCGCTAAAATCGGCGCCAAAACCGCACTTATCACCATCAGCAAAGACACAATAGCCAAAATGAGCTGCAATCCTGCTATTGGTGGGCTTGCCAAGGGACAGATTGTACGCGAAATCGATGCGCTGGGCGGCCTGATGGGGCTGGCTATAGATGCGACAGGAATCCAGTTCCGTATGCTGAATCGCTCGAAGGGCGAAGCTGTGCAGTCGCCACGCGCCCAAGCGGACAGACAGAAATACCACGCCTTTATGAAGCATGCACTTGAGCAAACTGAAAGTTTGACCATCGTCGAAGCTATAGCAACAGAAATCACAGCAGAAAACAATAAGGTGCAGGCAGTCGCCTGCAAGGATGGGGCGATTTATCATACACAGACAATTATTGTAACACCTGGTACATTTCTCGGCGGAATGATGTATATCGGCAGCGAGCGATGGGCTGGTGGCCGACTTGACGAGCCGCCCAGTATCGAACTTTCACAGAGCTTGAAACAGCTTGGGCTCGAACTTGGCCGAATGGCAACGGACACTACACCAAGATTAGATGCCAAAACCTGCGATTTGGACAAATTACAGGTCCAGCCGGGGGATGAACCACCGATACCTTTTTCATTTATGACCGAAAAGATAGACCAGCCACAGGTGCCGTGCTGGATTACATACACCAATGAAAAAATACACAAGCTACTCCGGGATAACTTGCATCGCGCTCCACTTTCCTCCGGCCAAATAAAAGGGACCGACCCGCGTTATTGCCCGAGCATAGAAGGTAAGGTCGTCAGGTTTGCAGATAAAACCCAGCATCGAATTTTCTTGGAGCCGGAAGAGGACACGATAGAAACGATTTACTGCAACGGTATTTTCACCTCTATGCCGAGAGATGTTCAAGAGCAGTTGCTAAAATTGCTGCAGGGGACGGAAAATGCCCGGATTCTTTATTACGCCTATGCGATTGAATACGATTATTGTCCGCCGATTCAGCTAAAAACCAGTTTGGAAACCAAAAGGATATCCGGATTGTTTCTGGCAGGTCAGATAAACGGCACAAGTGGATATGAAGAGGCAGCAGGGCAGGGCATTATGGCTGGTATCAACGCAGCCAGAAAAATGCAGAACAAAGAGCCAATTGTTCTTGGCAGAGAACAGGCGTATATCGGCGTGCTAATCGACGATTTACTCACAAAAGGAATAGGCGAGGGTATAGGGACATTAAATGAACCTTACAGGATGTTCACATCCAGAGCCGAGTATCGGCTCTCGTTAAGAGCAGACAACGCAGATAGAAGATTAACTCCCATCGGCAAATCGGTCGGACTCGTGAACCAAGAACGCTGGGCCAAATTCCAGAATAAGCTGCAGGGTATTGATAAACTCAAAAGTTATCTGACGAGCACTCGTTCGGACGGCCTAAGTTTGTGGCAGCATCTTCGTAAACCAAATAATTCTGTTGCCAAAACGCTCACCCGTAACCCCGATATCAGAAATATGAACCTTGGCAACGATGTTTTACAGGCAATAATCGTCGATACAAAATATGAAGGTTATCTGACTAAACAGAAACGCTTAGCCGACAGTTTGCAGACTTTAGAGAGCAAAAAGCTCCCGCTTGATTTGGATTATAACACAATTACGCATCTTCGAGCAGAGGCAAAAGAGAAGTTATCAACCTTTAGACCCAGCACACTCGGCCAGGCCTCTCGAATAAGCGGTATTACACCCGCTGACATTGTGGTGATACAGATTTATCTGAAGAAGATGTGCAAATCATAGGTTAGGAATGTGCGAGTTTCGCACTATTGCCGCGCGGAGTTTCTCGCTGCGTTTATAGCTTCGGAAAGCTCGAGCGTGCCTTCGTATAAAGCCCGGCCGATTATTGCAGCCTCAACCCCCAGCTCAGCCAGCTTTTTAATGTCACTTAGTTCTTTTACGCCACCCGATGCTACAACAGGCACTTCTACGGCATCCACAAGCACCTTTGTCCTTTCAATATTTGGCCCCGTCATCATACCATCTCTGCTAATGTCGGTGTATATTATTGCCGCCAGCGGCAATTTGGCAGCTTCGATGGCAAAGTCCAGCAGAAGTTGTGAGCTATCCTGTGTCCAGCCGTGA
>CAYSJK010000185.1:0-4747 GCA_964431375.1 uncultured Pirellulales bacterium | reverse complement strand
GCCCAAACTCAGCAAAACACATTAGGCCAATATAATCTGAAACAAATCATAAGTTCTGAGAAAGGAAATTAAAGCAGCTTAACCAAAGTGCCCACGGCTTTATAAATAAAAAACGCACCGAAGCCAACCAGCACCACCGAGCAAATTAGTAAGACTATCCGTTGACTGCGTGGACCAAACAAACTCGTGCCCTTGAAACTTGCCCATGACAATATCTGTAACCATACAAAATCACACAGCCAGTGGACGATAGCAAACAATGCGAATGCCCATATCCCAAGACCGGTCGCGGTAGTCGCCAGCGCCAATCCCACGGTAGCCCACCACAATAGAAAATAGGGATTCCCTCCCGATAAAACTATACCTGCTACTACGGGGCCGCCTCTCGCAACTTTAACTTTTTGCACATCTTCGTTTCTTAATCTACTTAACATCCCTGCCGCCATAATCAACAGAAATATCCCTCCGATTAATCCAATAAAAATTCTTACATAGGATTGACTCAAGAGCTTATCCAATCCCAATACAATTAGAATCATCAATGGAAATTCGATAATCCCATGCCCTATTGCGATAAGTGCTCCGGCAAATCGATTATTTGTCCCCATCGCAACGGCAGCCGCCGTCATCGGTCCCGGAGCCATCACCCCTGAAAGAGACACGCCAACCGCCGTAATCAAGAAAATAAACAGCTCCATTAAACCACCACTTACTCACCGATAACTTTTACCAAGACTCTTTTTCTCCTTTTGCCGTCGAACTCACCGTAGAATATCTGCTCCCACGGCCCGAAATCGAGCTTGCCTTCGGTTACAGCTACTACAACATCTCTGCCCATAATGCTTCGTTTGAGATGTGCATCGGCGTTGTCCTCAAAGCCGTTATGCCGATATTGCGAATATGGCTTCTCCGGCGCCAGTTTTTCCAGCCAGGCCTCGAAGTCGTGATGCAGGCCGGATTCGTCATCGTTGATGAAAACGCTGGCTGTAATGTGCATAGCATTACAGAGCATAAGACCCTCTTTGACACCACTTTCTTTCAGGCACGCCTCAACCTGCGAAGTAATATTGATATATTCTCTTCTGTTTTTTGTATTGAACCAAAGCTCTTTTCTGTAACTTTTCATAACTATTTTTCCCCTATCAATTTTCCATAAAACATTTGATTATAACAAGTTTTACATTATGCCGAAATAAGCTCTTGAAAATTTCAGCATCGCTCGTTATTTCAGCCATTCAAAAAAAGACTTGTCTTTAGCTCGCAACTAACCTACGATTGTCGAACATTATGCAAAGGTACACTTTGATTTAGGAGTAAAAAATGACAGACAAAAAAGCAGACCTGGCCGGCCCCGGTATAGGCGATTACGCCGAATTGGAAAAAAACCTGCCTGATGACTACACCTCCCTGCTGACTCCAAAGGAAACTCAAATTGCCACCTACGCCGTTAAAGATTACATCGAGGAAAATCTCTGTAAGGAGCTTAACCTGATTCGTGTTACCGTTCCTTTGATTGTGGATGTTGATAGTGGTATCAATGACCTGCTCGACCGTGACGGCTCCAGAACACCGATAGAATTTCCCTGCGGCCTCGGCCTCGAAAAACCCATCCGAGCCCAGGTGGTTCAGGCCGCTACCAAATGGAAACGCATGGCCTTGAAGCAATTCGGTATGAATATCGGCGAGGGTCTGCTTACTGATATGCGAGCCATTCGAAAGGATTACTTTCTCGACCACGACCACAGTGCCTATGTGGACCAGTGGGACTGGGAGCTGGCCATCACTAAAGAGCAGAGAAACCTGAAATTATTGCGCGAAGTTGTAAAGAAAATCTGGAAGGTTCTCAAAGGTGCTGAATCCTGCGTCCAGGAAATGTTCCCCCAGCTAAAGACCGACAAATATCCGAATCTTCCCGATGAGCTAACTTTCATTCACGCCGAAGAAATACTCGATAAATTTCCCGATATGCCCCGCAAGCAGCGCGAAACCACCATCGTGCAGGAATACCCCGCCATCTTCATAATCGGCATCGGCTGGGTCCTCAAGGACGGCTACCCGCACGAGATGAGGGCCGCTGACTACGATGACTGGGTAACAGAAACAACTTCCGAGTATGGAAGGCCGATGCACGGGCTCAACGGCGATATCCTCGTCTGGAACCCCGTCACCAAACGCCGACACGAGCTGACCTCTATGGGCATCCGTGTTAATCCAGAGACACTGAAAAAACAACTGGAAATTTCAGGCCAGCTTGATTTCCTGAAATTGCCATACCACCAGGCCGTTATCAACAACGAGATTCCCCTGAGCATCGGCGGAGGTATCGGCCAATCCCGAACATTTATGCTTTTATTGAAAAAAGCCCATATCGGGGAAGTCAGCGCGACTGTCTGGCCAAAAATACTAAAAGATATGTCCAAAAAGAAAAACATCCATGTCATAGAATAGCAGGGATTTTACCCTTGACTGTGTGAAAAAGACCTTGTAAAAAAGAACCTCAGCTTGTTGAATTAAAGAAATGCATATAGAAGGGAGTCAGATTATGGCAAAAACAAAGAAAACTCCAGAAGAGGATTCCGCAGGCGGTGAACAGCAGGAACAAACAAGTGAGCAAATCAGCAAGGACGCCCGTACCTGGGCAATGTTGTGCCATCTATTGGCCGTTTTTACCGGCTTTATAGCACCATTGATTATCTGGTTGATAAAGAAAGACGAGGACCCGTTTATCGATAATCAGGGTAAAGAGGCGCTGAATTTTCAGATTACAGTGGCAATAGCAATGATTGCTTCGTTGTTACTTTGTTTTGCCTGCATAGGATTTGTTCTTGTGCCGGCAGTAGCAATAGTGGACATAGTCTTTTGCATTCTTGCCACGATAAAAGTCAACAGCGGCCAGGCTTATCGCTATCCGTTTAGTATTCGACTCATCAAGTAAAATTTAGTAAACGGACCACCTAAGACAGACTCGTGACTACAGGGCTAAATGGATTGCTTCATCCGTATAATCGGGCTATCTCTACACTTGCAAAATTGCTGTCTGCTCGATATTATAATGTAAATGGCAGCAAAATCAGGTAAGAGCAAGGACAAACAAAGTCCACGAGCGGTCAATAAAAAGGCCTATCGAAATTTTGAGCTTATTGAGAAGTTCGAGGCTGGACTGGAACTGTTGGGCACAGAGGTAAAGTCGCTGCGGGCCAGCCAAGCTGACCTTGACGGCTCATATGCAAGGATTGAAAACAGTCAGTGCTGGCTGGTCGGCGCAAAAATCGCCCAGTACAAACAGGCCGGTGGTATTGAACATAATCCAGCCAGGAAAAGAAAGCTGTTGCTGCATAAGCGCGAAATCCACAAGATAAGAATTAAGCTTGAACAAAGGGGCTTTACACTCGTGCCCCTGCAGATATATTTTAATGACAGAGGATTTGCAAAAATAGAACTTGCCCTTGCTACAGGTAAAAGAAAATATGATAAAAGAAGGACAATAACCGAACGCCAGCAGAAAAAAGACGTCAACAGAGATATGAAAAAATATCGAAAGAAACAAAAATGAAAGATTTTACAGGATATGACCATGGCTGAAGAAGAAAAAAAGATTATTATCGACGAGGACTGGAAAAAAGAAGCTCAGAAAGAGAAGGAGAAATTAGCTGCACAGGAAGAGGCCGATAAGACAAAGACCACGGAAGAAAGTCAAGCTCGTGGACCTTTACCAAAGGGAAATTTTGCTGCGCTTATAAGTATGCTTATGACGCAGGCGTTATTCGCTTTAGGCCTGCTGCAAATAAAAGGACAGGAACAAAGGGAGCCGGATTTGGAATTAGCAAAATACAATATCGATATGCTCGAAACCCTCCAGGAAAAAACCAAAGGCAACTTAACTGAAGCCGAAGAGAAAGTCCTTGCAGATACCATCAATGACCTTCGTATGGCCTACGTTAAGGTCGCCGGGTAAAAATACATACTCGGTTTCCTATGAAGGATTTACTTGATTGGCAAATATATTAGATGAAATTTTAGCTGATAAGAAAGCTGAGGTAGAGCATCGTAAATCGCAGGTAAGTCTTGAGCAGCTCAAAGAGCAGATTCTTTCAATGCGCAGGTGTCGTAACTTATATAAAGCAGTTACCAAGCCGAACAGCCGGGGCATAAATGTTATTGCGGAGGTCAAAAAGGCATCGCCTTCAGCTGGGGTTATCCGCGAGGATTTCGACCCGGTGGTGATTGCGAAAACTTACGAAAAATGTGGGGCTGATGCAATAAGCGTTCTTACCGACGAAAAGTATTTTCAGGGCCGGCTCGAATACATAAAACAGATAAAAGAGGCGGTTGATTTACCTATCCTGCGAAAGGATTTTATCATTGACATCTGGCAGGTTTACGAATCCCGCGCCGCAGGTGCCGATGCGATACTGCTAATAGCTGAGGCGCTCAAGCCTGGTGAACTGATGGACCTGATGATAGCCGCAGCCGAGCTGACGTTAACGGTCCTTCTGGAAGTCCATCAGGCCGATACGCTGCTCAATGTCCGCAGCATGATTGGTTTCCCTAAAAAGGGCTACAGCGTCATCGGAATCAATAATCGCAATCTTAAAACATTGGAGGTGGACTTGAATACAACCAGCCGGTTGGCGGAACTGCTTGAAAATAAAAACGAACTGGTGGCAGAAAGCGGGATAAAAACACGAGACGATGTCGAAAAGCTAAGGGACATCGGCGTAAGAGCGGTTCTGATTGGCCAGGTGCT
>CAYSJK010000184.1:0-4839 GCA_964431375.1 uncultured Pirellulales bacterium | reverse complement strand
AGCCCGATTCTCCGGCTTCGGCGCAGAGCTGACTGACTTTTTCTTCATCAAGGCCAATGATACTTACCATTGCGCCGTTTGTCGCATCAGCGGTAGCCTGCATTGCCTGGCCGCGTTTTTGAACAAGAATAAGTGCATCTTCAAAACTAATAACGCCTGCGGCATATAGGGCGGTATATTCGCCGAGACTCAATCCTGCCGTAACATCGGCAGCTATTGCCCCGCCTCTCGGAGAGGCGGGGCTGAGGACCTCCAATATGGCAGCAGAGGTTACAAAAATTGCCGGCTGAGAAATCGTGGTGGTATTTAATTTCTCGGAAGGGCCCTCGAAACAGATACTGCTGAGGTCGAATCCGACGATTGCATTTGCCTTTGCGAAAATATCCGCCGCCTCACCGTAGGCATCGGCAACATCCTTTCCCATGCCTGCAACCTGAGCGCCTTGTCCCGGAAATAAAAAAGCGGTGTTCATATCTCGTCTCTCGAAAATTAAAACTTGATTACGTTTGCGCCCCAGGTCAATCCAGCGCCAAAAGCGACAAAAATAACAATATCACCTCTTTTGATTTTTCCCTTCTTCCTGCAATCGTCAAAGGCAATCGGCACCGAGGCCGCTGAAGTATTGCCATATTCATCAATATTGATAAAGACCTTTTCCTTCGGAAATTTTAGACGCTTGGCCGCTGATTCGATGATTCTGGCGTTCATCTGGTGTGAAATGAGCATGCTAACGTCGTCAACGCTCAAATTGCAGGCATCGAAGCACTTGGTAACAGTTTCAACGATACGCCTGACAGCCTGCTGATAGACTTCTCTGCCTTTGATTTGCATATAGATTTTTTTGGGGTCGTCCAACGGTTTATCAGCCGGATAACGAGAACCGTAGGCCTGACAATTTAGAGCTTGCCAGTAGTCACCGTCAGAGGCCATTGTGCTGTATAAAATACCCTTGCGTCCATCCTCACTTTGCTGAAGCACCACCGCTCCGGCACCATCGCCGAAAAGAACGCAGCTCGTTCGTTCGGTCCAATCAGTAATCTTAGTCAAGGTCTCGGCACCTATTACAAGGGCGTTCTTAAGTCGGCCGCTTTCTATAAACTGCTGGACGATAGACAGACCATAGATAAAACCGCTGCAGGCAGCGGCCAAATCGAAGACCCACGCTTTCTTGGCTCGTAGAGCACGCTGTACGAAGGACGCGGTCGATGGGAAAACCATCTCCGACGTAATAGTAGCCACAATAATAAGTTCTAACTCTTTAGGGTCAAAATTTGCATCTTCCAGAGCTCTTTTAGCTGCCTCTATAGCCAGGAAAGCGGTGGTTTCATCGTCATTGGTGATGTGTCTGACCTTGATGCCGGTTCTGGTGGTAATCCATTCGTCCGAGGTATCCACCATTTTTGCCAGGTCATCATTTGTTAACAATTTCTCCGGCGCAAAAGAACCAGTACCTGCGATAACAGCACGAAAGGCAGGGGGACGCTCATTAGTTAGATTGTTCATCAGTTGCCCTTACACAAGTTTCTGAAAGATATTCAATGATCTTATCATTTATTTTTTGGGTATAGTATTTTTTTGAGACCAAGATGGCGTTTTTTATGGTTCTACTTACGCTCGAGCCGTGACATATTACCGCTGTGCCATTAATGCCCAATAATGGCGCACCGCCATATTCATTGTAGTCGTATTTACCATAAATTCTTTTCATAACAGGCTTGAACTTCATAGCCAGCCGAAGTTTCTCATGTGTAAGCTCATACTTTATTGCCTTAAACAGCCCTGCGACAAGACCTTCAGTGAGTTTGAGAATTACATTGCCGACAAAACCTTCACAAACGGCAACATCACAAATACCTCTGAAGATATCTCGACCTTCGATGTTTCCTACAAAATTCATATTTGGGTCGGATTTTATCAGCTTACGTGCCTGCTTGACGACCTCGTTGCCCTTGGCGTCTTCGGCGCCTATACTCATAAGACCGACCCTTGGATTCTCAATGCCAAGCAGATACCTTGAATATATCCTGGCCATCACACCATATTGATAGAGGTTTATTGGCTTGCAGGCGATATTTGCGCCGACGTCGCATATTGTCACCGGCCCTTCGAACGTGGGAAATACTACCGCTATTCCAGGCCGATTCACTCCGGGTAGATTTCTCATCCTCATCTGGAAAGCGGCAACACAAGCGCCCGTATTACCCGCAGAGATAATTGCGTCAGTCCGGCCAAGTTTAGCTAATTTTGCAATAACACCAATCGAGCTTTTCGGTTTTTTCCGCAGACTTTCTATGGGAGCCTCGTCCATACCAATGACATCAGGCGCATCCATTATGCTAATTACGCCTTCACGAGACTTCAAAGATGGCAGTTGCGGCTCAATGGTGTCTTTAGGGCCGACGAGTATAAGCTCGTCATTTTCTCCGAGCAGTTCAATCGCCTCTATCGCTCCGGCGATAATCTCATCCGGTGCATTGTCGCCTCCCATTGCGTCGATTGCGATACGCATTTGTTATCTACTTTCCTTGTTGCCACTAAGGCACGAAACCACAAAGAAATTAAAATAAATAAGCCTTAGTGCCTTGGTGTCTTCGTGGCAAAATTAGCTGCTCTCTTCCTTACCGAGCTTTAATGTGATTTTCGGATTGACGTATCCGCAGTTTTCACAGGCTGCGTGTGGCAGCTTGGCCTGGCCGCATTTGCTGCAAAGCGAATAGTTTGCGCCCTTTAGCCGGTGATGACTGCGGCGAGTACGGGTTCTGCTTTTGCTGGTTTTTTTCACAGGCAGCATTATTCAATACTCCATATAATTCACGATTTTTGTGGCTAAAAACACCCTATTTAGTTTAACGCAACCACTTTGTCAAGTCAATTCTGGCATCAATTATCAACTGACTTTCTTTGCAATAGCGATAAGGAGCTATGCTGGTGGGCGAAAAAAAAGAAAAAATCATGTCTCGTGAAGCTTAGGGTTAGGGATTAGGTTAGCAGGGGGCATTATTTGATTCTGGTTGGGTAAATATTTGTCAGTTTCTTATTGAAATTCAGGCTAAAATAGTGTAAAAAAAGCATATATTTCTGCAATCCAGCATTGTTTTAGTGTATTTTTATTGATAGAATAAATTTCTATTGAACATTTTGCATATAGGTGGATTTTATTATGGAAAGACATAAACGAGCTAAGAGATCCCTATATGAGGTGATGACCCAAAGCCGACAGAAGCGCAACTATGATAGGGCGGTGGAGAAATTGCATCCGGAAAAGTTGGATGAAGAAGAAACCGCCGCGAAAAAGACCGGTATTGAGTTGTCAAAGTTGTCAGCGAAGTGGTGGCGAAGGCCGAGGATGCTGCAGTTTAACGCCAGTAAGATTGAATTTTCAATCTCGTACCCTGTTGCAATTGCGACAGTTTTGGGCATTATTCTTGTGGTTCTGATGGCGTTTCGTATAGGCCAGTATTATTCTTCTGAAGGTGATAATCCGGTTGCCCCCGCTCCTGTCTCCCGACAGGAAGAAGCAGGGCGGTCAGACAGCAGCCCAATGCAAAATGCCGGTCTATCACAAAATTTGCCGGCGGCTGAGAAAAAAGTCGAGCCGGCTAAAACATCAGGCGATAATGTGATTGTGCTGGTTGAGTATCCAAGGCGTGCGGATTTGGTGCCGGCGCAAAAACATTTTGCGCAGTTCGGCATTGAGACTGAGATTGTGAACTGGGGCGGGAAATATTTTCTGATTACAAAGGACAGATTCGAGGGCTTTGGAGTGGGCTCCGATGGATACCAGGCCAAGGGAAAAATAATTGAAGCCGGTGCTTTGTATAAAGGTAAGGCACCGGAAGGATATGAGACGTTTGCACCACAATTTTTCAGTGATGCATACGGCAGGAAGGTTAAATAATTCAGCCGCAGAGCAATACAGAGAAGGATAAAAAAATTTAAATTATAAATCTCTGTGGTCTCTCCGTAGGGAGTCCCAAGGACTGTGCTCTCTGTGGCAAAAAGTAACAGGAGAAATTGAATGTCAGTTGACCGTTCATTGAAGATAAAGGGGGCTTTAACAAGGCATAGAAACGTTCTGTCTCGGACGGAACGAATTGAGCAGCTCAAGGACGAAGAGAAATGGCAAGAGGGTGATTCGGTATTTGGGCTGCCGAAAGTTGCACATCGCAAGAGCCACGCAGGCCGAAAAGAAAAAGCGGCTTTAGCTAAAGAAGCTGCAACTGAAGTGGCAGTTGAAACTGCGGCTGAGACCCCGAAAGCCGAAGAAAAAACCGAAAAGAAAGCTGATAAGAAATAAGTATCGCACAGAAGTGTTAAGTGCCTAAATTGCACTGGATACTGGATACTTGATTCTCGTTGTTCCCGCGTAGGCGGGAATCCATATATTTAGCCTGCCGTAAAACGGCAGGTTTTTTTCTTCACACAGGTCGGTTAGCACTGCCACCTCTGGGCGGGGTCATACTTAGCCCCTCGTTTCACGGCAGGTTTTTTTTCACACAGGTTGTTTAGCCCCGCCACCTGCTTGCCCTCCGTAGTATTAACGAAGGATGGGTGGGCGGGGTCATACTTAGCCCCACGTTTAACGTGGGGTTGCCAGTTAATTTCGGATTTTGTTTGCCCATTGTCATTCCTGCGACGCAAAATCGTCATTGCGAGTCCCCAGTTTTGCTTTTGCAAGAAAGCATAGGGCCGCGGCAATCTTTCCTTTGTCATTCCCGCGAAACCTGTCCTGCCTGTCCCGAGCGCGGTCGAGGGAAGCGAATTTATACTGAGCATTGTCGAAGTAGTCGAAGGATTAACACTGATTTCTGCTACGAACTATGAACAGCAAACTGCCGA
>CAYSJK010000183.1:0-4870 GCA_964431375.1 uncultured Pirellulales bacterium | reverse complement strand
CTGCCGGTGTCGGTGGATTTGTTGAGATATGGATTGACTTTGACGGCAGTGGCTCCTGGGAAGCTGCTGAACTTGTCTTTGGTGCTATGCTGCCAACCGGGCAGCATTTAATACAGGTGACGGCACCGTTTGGCTCGGTGGTTGGGCAGACCTTTGCCCGCTGCCGAATAAGCAGCCATGGTACCGGCAGTCCCACCGGTCTTGCGCCTGATGGCGAGGTCGAAGACTATGAAGTTAACATTCAAGAAGGTCGTGATTTCGGCGATGCAAACCATCCCCCTTATCCGACTCTGGGACCGGGTGCTGCCAGACACATAATTTTGCCTGGCGTTATGCTCGGTGCCAGCATAGATGCTGAATTGGACGGTCAACCTGACGCGACAGCGACAGGTGATGATAATGACGGTAACGATGACGAAGACGGCGTTGTGTTTACGTCGCTGTTAATACCCGGCCAACAGGCAACGGTCGATGTAACCGCTTCGGTACCCGGTATGTTAAATGCCTGGATTGACTACTACAGCAACGGCGATTGGGCTGATGCGGTTGACCAGGTATTCAATAATGTCGCACTTACCGGTGGCGGTATGACCGATACGCTCACGTTTACAGTATCGGCCTCGGCAAAAGGGAATAGAGACACCTTCGCACGATTCAGGTTCAACACTGCGGGCGGTTTAACATACACCGGACATGCTGACGACGGCGAGGTCGAAGACTATCTGGTCCACATCGACAGAGTCAAGTGGTTTCAGCCGCCGGAAGAGATGGAACCTGGTTTGTACTACGGCTGGGACGAGCTATCAATATTCGGTGGGTGTCAGATTGTGGCCGACGACTGGCCCTGCGAGACCGAGGAGGCGGTAACGGATATCCACTGGTGGGGCTCATATGTAGAGTGGGACGGGCCTGAACCACCTCCACCTCCATCTACACCGATTGGATTCCACATCGGTATCTGGACAGACGTACCTGCAGGAATTGACACACCATGGAGCCATCCAAGTATGATGGTCTGGGAGTATCACGCCGGTATAGCCGAAGTGAACGAACAGTTTGTCGGCTTTGACACCCATCCGGAGCACTTCCCGGATAGCTGCTTTAAGTACGAGCTGCAGCTGCCGGAGGAATATTGGTTCTACCAGGAAGACGACCCGTGCGGAACGACCATTTACTGGCTGAGTATCGCGGCTTTCTATGCCGATCCGCCGGCAACGTGGCCCTGGGGCTGGAAGACCCGACCACACTTCTTCAACGATGACGCGGTAAGGATCTTCGAACCTAATACGCCTGTTCCGGGTGTACCTTATGAGTTTGGTGAGCCGATTGAGAATCAGGAAGGCTCGTGGGATATGGCGTTTATCCTGTTCATGGAAGGCTATCCCAAGTGCTGGAGCTATCTAACCCAGTGTCACGGCGATAGCGATAACAGCGGGGATGTTAAGGTACCAGACTTCAAGGCTTTGAAAGACTCCTGGTATAAGGTTTATCCTCACCTTGACTACGACCCCTGTGCAGACTTCGATCGTAATGGTGATGTTAAGGTGCCCGACTTCAAGACTTTGAAAGACAACTGGTATCAGGTGGTGCCTCCAAACTGTCCGCCAGGTGGCACCTGGCCGCCGTAGTAATTTTTGGGTGGAATAGTCGACTTGCAAAAAAGAAGGCTGTGAGCGGTTACACCGCTCACAGCTTTTATTATGTGTATTCAAACAACAGCACCATGCCAAGAGAAGCGGTATTTGACGAATCGTTTGTAAAGCCCAGCTACCATAGTTAGAAGAGAAAACATGAGATTGCTTCGCTATGTCTGCAATGACACCGCACGCATTGATTAATCCTGAAGCGGAACATCAATTGGTGTGCGGCAAGCACGGATTTGTCAGCTTACAATCATCCTTCGTTTTCTTTTTACGGTTTTTTTCGGCAATCCCAAAGCCGTTCCGGCTACGATTAAGATAACAGCGAGCCATACCCAAAACATAAACGGCTTTAACTTTGCCTTTATTGCTACTGCACCGGTCCTGCTAACACCATCAAATGAGACATAAATATCTTCAAACAGGCCCGTAAAAACAGCTACTTCAGCGGTCCTGCGGCCTTTTGGATAGGAACTGTTATGCGGCCAAAGCACCTTCAGGACATCCTGCTTTTTTACGACAATTTCAGGCCCCTCCCGCTTTACACCAGCAGAAGAACCTCTTTTAAATGAGTCATAGGAAAGCTCATACTTACCGAGGTCAACATGCTCTGCCCTGTTTAACACCATTCGAATAATCTCTCCGTCCGGAGAAAAACATACAGCGATGAGCAAAAGCAACAGCCCCAAATGAGCAATTCCGCTGGCAGTCTGGTCAAGGGTCCTTAATCTAAGCACCAACTTTGCCAATACAGCAACGCAACTAAAGGCACATACTATACAGGCCAACTTAACTAAAAATTCTCTTTCAAGAAACCTAAAAACAAGGCCTAAACACAATAATCCGGCGGCAATACATCCCAACAAATGCAAAATAAAACCACGGTGCTCCTGCAAATCAACGAGTGTAGCACATCCAATGAGAAGAACTAAAATAGTGGCTGCCACCAAAACTATGTAATTATAAAACTGTGCCGGCAATGTGCCGGACGAATCTGCGCTTGTACGAGCCTGCCAAATTACAGGCCAAAAAGTACCGATTCCAACAGCAACAGCTATAAAAATAAAGACGACATTAGCCCAAAACAAGGCCTCAGTCTTATCTAAATGAAAACCACTGTACCTTGCCAAACTAAGAGACTTGCCTCTGGCTACGATGATAACGCTGATTAGCCAAATCAAAAAACAACACAATACCAACACCAACAGAAGTACAGAGAAATCAGTTTCAACAAAAGAATGTACAGATTGCAAAACATCAGTTCTGGCAATAAAAGTTGCGAATAAACAAAGAATAAACGGCAAAGGTGCGAGTATGATAAACCAGAACCTGAAATTTTCAGCGATGCGCATACCAATGAGACTGTGCAGAGCAGCAAGAGCAATTAACCAGGGCAAAAGCGAGAGATTTTCCATGGGGTCCCAAGCCCAAAAGCCACCCCAGCCAAGCTCAATATATGACCACCTCATCCCCGCAGCGATACCGGCACCCAAAAAACAAATACCAAACAACAGCCAGGATTTTAGTTGCATGTAAATTTGAGCGTCTTCATATGCGCCGGTCAAAACAGAAGCTAACACAACCACAAAAGGAATCATAAAAGCCGCATAAGCAATAAAAAACAAAGGCGGATGGAGAATCATCCAGAAATTCTGCAATAGTGGATTAAGTCCGGCACCGTCATCAACAGTCGCCGAGCTGGCTGCAAAGGGCTTTGCCACAAATATTAAAAGTGCTGTAAACACCAGACAGATAGCAGCTCCGATAGACAACGCAACAGCATCAAACTTTAAATGGCCAAATAGTAATTGATTGCTGCTATAAGCGATTTGCCATAAAGTAAACAGGACGAATACAGCAACCGACCAAAAAACAAGCGAGCCGGAGGGGCTGGCCCAAAGTGCACTTATCTTATAGTAAAAAGGCAGGGCTTTAGAGCTGTGCTGGCGGACAAGATTAATCGAGAATTCATCCGTCATAAAGGCAAGTATAAGTAAAAGCAACACAACTACAGAAAGTCCGGCAGCAGTAATTATCATCCCCCTGACCCAGGCGAGGACATTTTTGGCTATTTCAGCCCTTAACAACAAAGCTATCAGAGCAGAAGCAAGTGCAAATCCACAAAGGAAAAAAATGACAGCTAAAAGAACTACACCTAAATCACTAAGCACCATCAAGAATATAAACCCCTAAAAATTCACAATAAGACGTCTGAATTACTCTTAGAAATATATATTATGGATTTCAGAAAACAAGTAGAAAAATTTGAATGAATGAATTTGTATTGCCCTATACCACCGAAACACCTGATAAGAACGCACTTTGAAAAACCGCCAGCCCGGACAGAGAGAACTTACACACCACCCTGCAGTCGGCAGGGCCTGCAACAAAATCAACCATACCAGCTGGTTATCTCAACCTATAAAGCTCTGAGAAATTCGACGATGTCCTTCTTTTCCTGCTCAGTCAGTTTAGTTTCAAGTATCAAATTGAAAAACTCGACTGTATCTTCCAGGGTAAGCAGTCGACCATCGTGCAGATAAGGAGGTGAGTCCTTTATGCCCCTTAATGGGAAATTCTTAATCGGGCCATCTGAGGCAGCGTATCTTCCATTAATCATCTGCGGCTTATAGAAACGTTCGACTTTAAGGTTGTGCATCAGGTTGTCCGTGTAGTAAGGACTCGTATGGCATACGCCACAATTGCCTTTGCCAAAGAATACATTCTGGCCGTGAAGCTCGGCCTCGGTAGCTTTTTTGGGGTCGAGCTTTCCATAAATATCCAGTTTTGGTGCAGGCGGAAAGTCCAGAAGCGCCTGGAACTCAGCCATAAAGTGTACCTGGCTTGCGCGCTCGAGGACATTGACGCCTTTTTTAGTAGCGATAACGGGGTCGCCATCGAAATATGCAGCCCGCTGTTCAAACTCGGTGAAGTCTTCCACAGATTTTATTGCGCGTTGAGAGCCAAAAAGCCGTTGTATGTTTACGCCTCTTAGCGGGGGAGTATCAAGGCGATGACGGAACTTCTGCGGCCTGATATCACCGACCAGATGAGTCGGAGCAACGGTGTGCCCATTGGAATGACAGTCGAAGCATGTAACACCCCTGTGAGGCCTTTCACTGCGGCGGTCTTCGGTCTGATTGAACTGCTGCTGTGGAAACGGCGTTACCAAAAGACGCAGGCCTTCGAGCTGCTTGGGATTAAGTATCCCGTTAAAAAGCTCATAGTAA
>CAYSJK010000182.1:0-4883 GCA_964431375.1 uncultured Pirellulales bacterium | reverse complement strand
CAAAATGGCCGGATAGCTGGTATGCCTATCAAGCCAAACGGATGCTTGCGGATATGCCGCCTCGATTTCGACCACGGTACAAGATAACAGATGAGGAACTGGATATAAGTAGATTCACCAAGCCAAGACCAGGAACCCAACCCTACAATGTCGAGGAATCTCGTTAAATGGCTACGATTGTAACCACGGGTAATATACCGGTAATTTCCATAACTGCTGATTGTCTGCCGGAGGCCTGGGAGAAGGCGGTTCTGGCGGTCTGGGATAATGGATTGGATGTCAAGACACAATATGACAAACCTGAAGACCCGCCAAGCAAAGATGCAACCGTTATCGTTACTATAAAAGAGCCGTTCAGCGAGCCCAGGATTCATAAAAACTTTCCAAGTGGCCCAGAAGAGCTTGAGTCATATAAACAGGAGGTGGTCAACGGTATTCACGACCACTGGATTGACCCCGCTGCCGGCAAATGGACTTATACATATCACGAGCGATTGTTCTCATATTGTCCGGTTGAAAATATCCGTGATGCCGATTCGCCGAGGCCTTTCGAAAAAGTTGACCAGATTCAGTACATTATTGATTGCTTATCGAAGACCGAATACAGCCGGAGGGCGCAGGCGATAACCTGGATGCCGACTGCAGACCCGGCTACGGACGACCCGCCCTGTCTTCAGAGGATATGGTGCCGATTAGTGGAGAATGGAGCAGGCGGATTTGCACTTAATATGAACACGCACTGGAGAAGCCGTGACCTTTACAAGGCGTGGTTTATGAATGTCTATGCCCTGACCGACCTTCAGCGAATAATTGCTGAAAGGTTATCTGAGGCGAAAGGCGAGCCCGTTACTGTTGGCAGGTACGTCGATATCAGTGATTCTCTGCATATCTACGGCAGCTATTTTAATAAGGCCGCTGTCGAGGTGGAAAAGATGCGGAGAAGCCCCTTTACTGAGCGGGCCTGGCAGAGCACGCACCCCGCTTTTGAATTGATGACCAGAGAGGCCAGAGAAAAGCTCGCTCAGGACCCGGATTGGTATGCAAAGGCAAAAGGTTAGGTGCGGGTAAACGGCATATTTGAAAAATATCTTTAATCTTTAACGGCGATAAAATCGAGGGAATATAACACGAGGCCTGATACGGGATTTTTCGGTAATAAAAAAGTTTACGTATTTATTTGGCCTTTGCCGATTTTTATATTAAACTTTAATAGAAGCGAGGCAAATAAAGCAGGCAGGGTCAGCCGTTAATAAAAGCGGCCGTGACCACCTGAATATCAGAAGAATGTTTGCCCGGTTCCATAACTCTGTGCGTGAAGATTTTGTGTGAAAACTTTTGGGGGGCTATATAAGTTTCTTTCCGAGTTGGCCCCTGCGTCGGGGATGCAGGGGCCTTTTTATAAAAAATCGTCACAAAAAAGAGCTGTGAGTTTTTCTAAACTTTTTCCTTTAGTGCTTATCAATCCTTAAATTAAAACCGTTCAAAAGAAAAATTAACAACCGCAAATCAAATCTTTTAACAGTGTTCCTGTAAATTCTTTTGACATACTATATGTTGCGTTTAGAATATGTATAGACTATATTTAGTGTTGTCTTGATAGGTAACGAGGAGCGCATCTCGAATACAATGCGCAAAATGGGATACGAAGAACGAGGCGCGAAATGAGATGTCCCTTTTGTAAGGAAGACGAGGACAGGGTCATTGATTCCCGCTCAAGTGATGCAGGCAGAGTAATCAGGCGCCGGCGCCAGTGTCTGGTCTGTAAAAGGCGCTTTACTACATACGAAAAAGTAGGCGAGAGCTTTAAACTTTGTGTAATTAAGAAAGACAGCTCCCGGGTTCCTTACGACAGGGAAAAAATCATTGCCGGTGTTCAGAAGGCCTGTTACAAAAGGCCGGTGTCGGCGGAGCAGATTCAGGAAATAGTGGACAAAGTTGGGGAGAGTATATTTCGTAACTTTGACAAGGAGGTGACATCTGCGTATGTCGGCGAAAGCGTAATGAAGCACCTTCGCGCGATTGACAAGGTTGCGTATATTCGTTTTGCGAGTGTCTATCGGGATTTTACCGATGCGGGTGAATTGATTGAGGAGGTAAGCCACGTTATCAGCCAGGTCGAGCAAATCGGTCAGCCGACGCTTTTCGATGAGTAAACAATGGTGACTATTTATTCTGAATATCCCGATGAGGTTGAAGGTTCGGTACGGTTGTTGAATCTTGACTGTCGTCAGACAAGTTTTGCAGGGAGGCAAAAATGGCAGGGGTGAATGCTCAGCTTAAAGTCATTAAAGCAGACGGCAGTGTCGAACAGTACCTTCACACAAAGGTCATAGGTGCTATCAGTAATGCTCTGGCGCAGGTGAGTGAGCCGGATATCGAAGCTGCAGAGCAGCTTGCCGAGGTGGTAACATATTTTCTCTATCAAGGGCAAAATCGTCATACTCGTCAGGGCGACAAGGTAACGCCGGTGGCCGGAGCCCCGAGTGTAACGAGCAGCGAGATATTATCTATGATTAAGGTGGTTCTGACGGCTACGAATTTCGAAGAAGCCGCTATCGCGCTTAGCGAGCATCATTTCGAACGCCGGCTCAGGCGCTGCCGAGTCGAAGTCGTGCCAATGCATGTCAAGGAGCTGGAGGATGTTGAGCTTTTATGCGAAGCTGAGCAGTTAGACGGCAGGTGTCGGTGGGAAAAGTCCAGAATAGTGGATGATTTGGTAGTGAAACACGGCCTTTCCCGACAAACCGCAAGGGCAATCGCCTCGATGGTGGAGGAGAAAATCTTCAATATGGGGCTGAATTTGGTTCCAACCAGTTTGGTAAAGCAGCTTGTCCTCGGCGATGCTGCTACCGTCCTGCGAGCCCAGCACCAGTTGCAAACCGTCTAATTCGTAACTCTCCGCCCGTCCCTCGTTGTTCGATACTGGATAATATAAGCTTGTCATCCTGAGCGCAGCGAAGGAACCGGCCAATTCAATAGTAAATAATCAATAATAGATGGTAAATCACTGAGTTCCTTCGAGCCAGTGGTCGAAGAACATCTTCAAATCCGATAAACCAACCTCTCCGGAAAAGTCAAGGTCAACTCCATCGCAGTCGCTTGAATCTGAACAATTTGTATCCATCCAGTAATTTGCAAAAAATGAATAATCTATGAAGCTAACTCCGTCAGGACATACAAAATCCGGCACAAACTGCCAGCTAAGTAATGGATAATTCACATCATCCACACACATTCGCCAGTAGTCTAATGTTCCATTTGCGTTCTCACCAACAAAGTCCCAGCCGGCATCGGTAAATGTGCTCATTGCCATCATTTCTGCTGTTGTCTTTGTCGTCCCACCATCACTATCTGTCTGGCCAGAGGTGTTCACATCCCAGAATGAAGCATCAACTCCTCCACATATATGAAGCCCGACCAATCCACCTACATCAGAACTTCCAGTAACCTCACCAGTTGAGTAGCAGTTGTAGACACAACCAGGGATGTCGTTCAAGAATCCATTTTCCCCTACCAGCCCGCCGACACTAACGCCTCCTGAAATGCTACCTTTCGCATAGCAATTATAAATATTTGACTCATTGTGTCCTACCAGCCCACCGATGCTGATATTTCCTGAAACTCTTCCCGTTGCATAGCAATTAGTTATTTCCCTAGTCGTAGTAAAGTCGATTTCCCAGGCGTATCCCACCAACCCACCTGTCCATGCATATCCTGAAACCTCGCATGTAGAATAGCAATTCGAAATTGTGCCGGTAAAAAAATCACTAGTATGACTGGCCACCAGCCCACCGGTAGGAAAATGAAATCCTAAAATATTCACATCACCTGTTGAATAGCAATTTGAAATCGTACCACAGTCGTTCCATCCCACAAGTCCACCAGCACCATCAGCGCCACCAGAAATGTTGACATCTGTTGCATTACAATTCGAAATCGTACCATTGTTATATCCCACTAGCCCGCCGATAGTACTATTTCCGATTACGATAACACTACCTGTTGCACTGCAATTCGAAATTTGGCCTCCATTGTATCCTACTAGCCCGCCGATAGCACCATCTCCTGTAACGCTGCCTGTCGAATAGCAGTTAGTTATCGTGCCACAGTTATTTTCTCCCACCAGCCCGCCGGTGTAGGTGCTTCCCGAAACACTTCCTCTTGCATAAGAATCCGAAATCGTGCCTCTGTAATTATATCCCACCAACCCGCCGGTGTAGGAACCTGACGCCGAAACACTGCTACCCTCGACGCTGCAGACACTAATCGTCCCATACCACAAGCGACCAACAAGAGAGCCGACATAATCTGAATCGCCTGCTGCGTTAACATCGGGGTCGATTAAAGTCAAATCCCTAATCTCTGCGTTCGGGTCGTCGACATAACCAAAAATCCCAATGTTATCAGTGTTAGTGCATTCGTAAGTGAAATTGGAAATTGTATGGTCGTTGCCGTCAAAAACTCCGGTAAATGGCTCATTATTGGGTGAGTTGTAAGATTCGTAATAACCGATGATGTTGAACTGCGTGCCGGTGTAGTCAGCAAGATTAATGTCGGCTACAAGTTTGAAATGCTTGTCCCAGTCGTTGGGGTCAGCGCCGATGGAATTCATGTCCTCGGCGGTGGCGATTAGGTACGGGTCGTTTGGCTCGCCGGTACCGCCACTGTACGTGCCGGCAAAAGCACTGCCCACCAAGCCAGCCAAGAGGAATAATGTCATTCCTGTGAAAACAGGAATCCAGAAAGACGGTCCTGTGGATTCCCGCTTGCGCGAGAATGACAAAGGAATAAGAATTGATTGCTTTTTCATGCTCATCTCCTTTTCTTTCACTCGCTTATAATAAAAATCACAAAAGTTATTATACCAAACTTCCGATAAAATG
>CAYSJK010000181.1:0-4959 GCA_964431375.1 uncultured Pirellulales bacterium | reverse complement strand
AGGGTATTGACAAAAATTGTGATAATGGTCAAACTTACATACTGATTTTAAAATAATTTTTCTTTGGAAATTTCCAATACTATATTTGAGAGGATAAATTATGAAACTGAATATAAGTCGTGTTGATGTCTGGGCAGCCAGTATGAAAGACCGCCCCGGCGGATTAGCCGAGAAGCTTGAGCTGCTCGCCCAGGCAGGCGTCAATCTCGAATTTGTGATTGCACGCCGTGTATCCAAAAAGCCCGGAACAGGTGTGGTCTTCGCTACACCTATCAAAGGACCTAAAAGAGAAAAAGCAGCCAAGCGAGCCGGCTTTAAAAAAACAAAATCCCTTCAGGGATTGCGAATCGCCGCGACTGACAGGCCGGGCCTTGGCGCCAAACTGGGCCGTAAACTCGCTGATGCCAAGGTTAATCTTCGAGGTTTTTCCGGCGCGGCTATCGGCAAACGAGCCATCTTTTACCTGGCTTTTGACCGACCTGCCGATGTAAACAAAGCCATCCGTTTACTCAAGGCAATGTGATTCAATTTACAAAAGCTTATTCTACAAGCGGGAAAAGCTCGACAAGAACATCTGTAACCTGCTGTATTGCTTCGCTTACGGGATTAGATATATTTTGGCCCAGTTGGGTCTGCGCGGGTTGAATTCCAAGCAGATAAACATCAACCTGTATCTGCTGCGAAATCATATCAATAAAAAACCGAGGCGAAAGGGTATGAGTGGAAAAAGCAAATGAGCTTAACTGCTCAGGTCTAAATATATCTATCGTTCCGGGCGAAGCATTAAAATCGACGGCATCAATGATAAGCAGATTCTGCGGGTCTTTTCCAACAATAGTTTGGATATAATTTTCAGGTACAGTGCCGGTATCTATTACTTCGGCAGAGATTTTCCCGGCAAGCTGCTCACAAATAACCGGACCTGCCCCATCGTCTCCTTTTAACGTATTGCCGACGCCAATAATAAGGGTTTTAGAGCTGCGCAGCTGTTTCAACTGCTGGAGTATTTCTTGGTCAATGCCCATATATCATTTTTACCACGTTAGAAATTCCACAAATGGACTAAATCCCAAAAAAGCCTATTTTCCTAACGGGGTTTATAGCCGGATATTCAACTCGCTTTTACACTTCGGGCACAGGATTCGCATAAAATCGCTCATCTGGACTTCTTCAGCAGGCTGTGCTTTTTGCTTCTGAACATCCTGTGGCTTTATAAGCAGCTCACCACTTTTGGCAATCAACAGCGACGGATTGGTATAGGCCAATGGGCCAAGTTTTTCATAAAGCCATACGAGGTGTTTTTTGGTCCCAATCAATGCACCACACTTTTCACACAGCTGGAGCTCAAACTCGTGAGTTTCAGACATGGCCTCTTTATCAAGTCCTGCCAAATCCCACTCATTCGATAGCTTTATACCGGTCTCTGTAGTGCAGTTATCGCTGCAATTGCCGCAAAATATGCAGGTATAATAATTGAGGGTGATTCTTCTTACCGGCGGGTCTGCTTCAAGGTCGTCTTCCTGTGTTAAGCACACATTGCTTGGACAGGCATTTACACATGCACCACAGCCAATACAGGTATCAAGGTCAAATTCGGGCTTTCCCCTGTACTTTCCCGGAACAACACAGGGCTCAGCCGGAAATCGAGTCGTAAATCGCGGTGAAAAGACCGCAGTGACAGCTTCTTTTAATTCTCTCAACTTTGGCAAACGCAATTTTCAAACTCCCGTTTATAATCTAACTATCATTAATCGAAGCTACTATTCTTTCTTCTCTTTATCCTCTCCATATTTATCGACCACGCTATTCTCCCACAACTGGACGCCGGAATCATAAGCACCTTTTGCGATTGCATGTGCAGCCGTAGGTGAAGTTATCAAAATAAACACGGCGCAGATTAACGCTCTGGAGCCGGTAGGCCCAAGACCGCTAATAACTGCAATGCCGACTAATAACAAAATGGTACCAAGGGTTACACACTTTGTTGAGGCCTGCAAACGATTGTAAACGTCAGGAAAACGCACCAGCCCTACACAGCCGAATATATCAAACAAAATCCCGATTGTTATCAAAATGTATCCAATAATATCAGTCATCGAAACTTCTGCCCTCCAAAAACTTTGCCAATGCAAGGGTTCCAATAAAGCTCAATAGCGCCCAGGCAAGAGCAACGTTGAGATAAAAATCCTTGTTGGTAGCTAAAGATAAAAGTGCACAAAATCCAACAATAACGATACCCAATATATCGATAGCAACGGTCCTGTCCGGGGCACTGGGGCCACGACCTATTCGGTATAAACATAAAAAACAGCATATAAACAAGCCGATATAAAATATGTGTAATAATGTATCCATTTTTTCCTCTTATCTATTCAAAGATTCTCTGCAGGAACCACTCAAATCTCTGAGCTATTAATTTAGTTGCCTGCTCGATATCGTCGGATTTGACATTAATCCAGTGTATATACAGGTACCCATCGTCGGTTAAATCTACGGTTAATGTGCCGGGCGTAAGCGTAATGGAATTAGCCAGTGCGGTTATCCCGGATTCGGTTTTGAGATTTGTCTTTATTTTCACAATCCCCGGCTTTATCGGCATCTTCGGATGCAATGCACGATAAACAACGTCTAAATTTGCCTTTAACACATAATAGAAAAATACCGGGATATAAATCAAAAACCAAAACAGCCGCACCGGCGAAATAAACACGCGATGTTCTTTGGGCAGTATCTCGTGGAATAGAACCGCAACAACAGCTGAAGCTATCAGGCCTGCAACTACAACCTGAATGTCAATTTTGCCCTCAACAAAAGGCCAGGTCAATATCACCCAAATAACGAATGCCAAGATAAAATAAATCAGACGCCTCATATTTTCACACCTTCGTATTATTTCCCAATTACATTAGCCGAATACAAAAGACCATCTGTCAGCACTTTAACAGCAGGGTCAAGTATGCTATGCTTTAAGCCCGGCACCAGTAAAAGCAATCCCATAAGCACGCATAAACAAGCTAAAAATATCATTGCGACGAGCATCGTGCCTTTGTTTTCTTTTATTTGTTTCAGGTTTTCCGGCAGCTCGCCAAGAAAAACATATCTTTGAACTTTCAAATACATAATTAAAGTGCACAAGCTTACGAAAACAATTATTGCCGCGACCCAGTAAAACTGCGCCTGTACTGCTGCGACCACCAGAATCAGCTTACTCCAGAACCCGCTAAACGGTGGAATGCCAACGATAGAAGCAGATGCAATTGTGCACATTGTGCGTGTTACAGGTAATTTCTCGGCAAGCCCACCCATTTCTTTCATCTGTCTTGTGCCGGTGGCCATTTGTATAGAGCCACTGGTCAAGAACAATAAAGACTTATAAACAGCATGGTTGACAAGGTGAAACAATCCACCAAGAATGGCTAAAGAGGCCCAGGCCAAATTGTCGCCTCTGGCAATGATAAGACCTCCAAGGCCGATACCCAAAACTACATAGCCAATCTGGCTAATGCTTGAATAGGCCATTAGCCGTTTTATATCCCACTGCCCTATCACCAGAAACGCCCCGGCAACCATACTCAAAAGGCCGAGAACAACCAACAACCAGCCGATTGAAACCGAAATGCCGAAAACATTGAAAACCACACGGACAAGGGCATAAATGCCAAGCGTCTTTATCAGTATTCCTGACAGCATGGCTGAAATCGGGGCAGGAGCAGACGGGTGTGCATCCGGCAGCCAGGCATGAAATGGCACTAGAGCAGCTTTTAGGCCAAAGCCAACGATAAACAAGGCAAGAGCAAACATAAGGCCCGCATTAAGGCCCAAATCCGGGCTTTGGATTGCTTTTGAGATATAGGCCATATTAAGTGAGCCGGTGTTGCCGTAAACAAGAGCAACCGCAAAAAGGATAAATATAGAGGCTATACTACCCAGGACCATATATTTAAATGATGCCTCAAGCTCCTCGTGCTCACAGCCAAAGCCGACAAGTGCGTAAGAGGCCAGTGAAGCTATCTCCAGAAACACAAATAAATTAAAGATGTCCCCTGACAACACAACGCCGTTCATACCTGCGACCATAAGCAAAAATAACGTCAAGTATTTTGCCTTGGCGGTGTATTGCTCCATATATCTGGCACTAAAGAGCATCGCAGCTGCACTAACAACGCTGATAGCTAAAAGCAAAAGAGAGCTTAAGCCGTCAAGAACAAGATTAATTCCGAGGGGGATGGACCACTTGCCTATTTCATAGACGCGTGATTGACCAACAGAAAAAACGGCCAGTACAAGCAGTGAAATAGTTGCCACATTGGCTAATACTGTTGCAACAGTTTTGCCTTTTTTACCGAAAACCGGAAGCAAAAACGCCGTTATTAAAGGAATTGCAATGAAAACAGGCAAAGGTACGATTACACTCATCCCGCCCCTCCTATTCTTAATTTCAAATGCCTTAAAGCACTACCATAATGTTTAAGCCTTTTTTCTCTTTCAAAGGCAGCTTTTTTAGATTTGTATGATTCAAAATATATAGGGTTCATAGGCAACAATTTTTTTGTCGAAAATACTTTACCTTCTTTGTGTTCCTCTAATCTTTTATGCAGATTTGAGGTACATCCAATATAAATTGAGCTATTTCTTTTGCTTTTTAGCAAATACACGTAAAACCATTTCTGAGGGGCGGGACTCATCCTCGCAGCCTCCTTATTTCGGTAATATCAAAGGTGCCGTATTTTTCGTACGTTCTAATACATATCGAAATCATCAGGGCCAAAGAACCCAAACTAATAACTATCGCCGTCAGCACCAGGGCCTGAGGCAACGGGTCAACGGCACTGTTTAAGAACTGGGAAAAAGCTGCTTCCGATGCCAGGTGACTTCGGTCAATTATGGGCGCCTCACCACCCAGACGATAGCCAAGCATAATCAGGAAAAGATTGACGGCATATTCCATAATCATTATGC
>CAYSJK010000180.1:0-4983 GCA_964431375.1 uncultured Pirellulales bacterium | reverse complement strand
CTCCGCCTATAATCATCGGCACCTCTATCTGCCCATTCAGCATCTCTTTCAGCTTTGCCTTTAATTCTGCACGTTCCGGGCTGCCAGGAGCATATTGCATGATGGGTTCATTTTTAGGTTGGGGAATGTGAAATATTCCGTTAAACATAATTTCTGTCTCCTTGTATTAAGATTCAATATTACTCGACGAACGAAAAAACCCATTTTCCCGCATTACCGTAAAAAAGTCAACAATCCCGCAATCTTTTTCCCTATGCTTTTCACTGTTACTCTGAGCGATTATAATGCTTGTCGCATCAGATTTTTGCAGCAAACAGGTGAATTCTGCCGAAAGGTTAGTTGATATGAATAGCAAGTGCTCCATTATCCTGCTGATTTGCTGTCTGTTTGCTGTTTTGGTCTTTACCGGCTGTGCCGAGCCGGTAAGCTATCCGGAATTCGTTTCACCCGAGCTACTGACACTACCGGAACAACCTTTAATCCTGCCTGAATATCGTATCATTGGGTATTCCGTTCGTAAAACACCGATTCTATGCACTATCATTGGTCACGGCCAGGATGTAACCTTAATCCTGGCGACTATTCACGGCAACGAGCCCGCCGGAACACCGCTCGTGCAACAACTGTCAAAATATCTTCAGCAAAACACACAATTGCTGATTGGAAGAAAGGTTGTTCTTTTGCCCGTGGCTAATCCCGACGGCATGGCCTACAACAGCCGTTTTAATTCTAATGGCGTTGATTTGAACCGCAATTTTGCAACAGAGAACCGCATTAATAACAGCCAGTTTGGTTATAATGCGCTTTCTGAGCCGGAGACGCGTGCTATCGAGCAGCTAATCCGAACACATTCTCCGGACCGTATCGTTAGTATTCACCAGCCGTTGGCCTGTATCGACTATGATGGCCCTGCTTTTTCCTTAGCTAATCGAATGGCTCAGTATTGCGATTTGCCTCTTAGAAAGATTGGCGAAAAGCCCGGCTCGCTCGGCTCGTATGCAGGCCTGACCTGTGGAATTCCTATCGTCACCTTTGAAATGACACAAACCGACTCATCACTGGATTCAGATGCCCTCTGGCAAAAGTACGGTAATGCCCTCCTCGCTGCAATCACCTATCGGGCTACGGTGGGCTCCGCCCTGACGAGCCCCCAAATCCTCACATCAAAAGAGCTGAAACTACAATTTGACCGACTATAAACCGATAAAATCAGCCTTAAATCTGTTTTTTCCCTTGAAATAAAATAGTATGGCGGTATAATAATTTTATATCCTTTAGGAGGAGGTTTTGTGAAAATGAAAATATCGTCAATTCTCGTATTAGCAATCGTAGTAATAATGCTGACAGCTTCGACAGTACAGGCCGACCTGGTTGCGACCGTGAGCACTTCAGCTACTTACCAGACTATTGCAGATTCAGATTCTGACACCAGCTTCGACCCTGCGATTCCTGCTGAGGCACACGCTTATGCTGGTGTCGATGATTGGGACTACGCCAGGGGTGAGGCCTTGGCCGAAATAGGCGGCTCAGTAAAAGCCTCTTCGGCGGTTGTCGGTGCATCAGGGGGAGCTCTTTCAGCCTCGGCTAATTCTTCCCAGACAACAAAATGGCTCATCACCTCCGAGACTTTATCCATTGGTACGCCTATCTCCGTACTTATTGACATCAGCTTTAATGGTCAACTCGCAAGAAGTCGTAATGTCAACAGCACCTCAGCCAATGCATGCCTTGTTCTTGATGAGACTGAGTTGTTGTACGAGGCAGGTGGGAATTACGGCAGTGAGATGGTTTCCAGTGGTGCCTGGACTGATGACTTCTCGTATAAGCAAGATTTTGATATTTTTTTGCGCTATTACGTTTTAGACACAACCGACAGAATAAGTTTTAATGCTGAGGTTGGTCAGATAATTGACCTTGAGCTGTTACTTCAGACAAATGTTATTGTACCCGATGCGCTCGAAGATGGTGCGCTTGCTGATTTTTTCAACTCCGGCTCATATACATTTGGCGGTGCCGAGGACCCCGCAAATCCTGGAATGATGCTTGATGTCAGCTTTACAGTGGTTCCAGAGCCAACAACGATTTTGCTTCTTGGCCTTGGCGTAGTGCTTTTGCGAAAAAGACGCTAAAACCCTTTTGTGGCTTTTTTCACCTAACCATATTTACTATCTCCATACTCTAATTTTCCCGTGAAATCTGTGCAATCTGCGGTTAAAATAAAAGGAAGTGGATTCCCGCTTTTGCGGGAATGACAGCTCGGCTGTCTCTGTCCTGCTCCGGCTTCGGCCTACGCCGAGACGAGCGCTCTCTGTGGTGAAAAAATGGCTGTATTCAAGATAAACAAGGAGTTTGACCCTGCTGGAGACCAGCCGCAGGCGATAGAACGGCTTGTAGAAGATCTGCACTCCGGCAAAAAGTTCCAGACGCTAATGGGAGTTACCGGAAGCGGTAAGACCTTCACTATGGCCAACGTAATAGCTCAACAAGGCCGGCCCGTGCTTGTTATATCCCACAATAAGACCTTGGCAGCCCAGCTTTATGAGGAGTTCAAGGAGCTGTTTCCCGAAAATGCGGTCGAATATTTCGTCAGCTATTATGACTATTATCAACCCGAGGCCTACATACCGCAGCGAGATATATATATCGAAAAAGACGCCTCCAAGAATGCAGACCTCGACCGCCTACGGCTATCCACTACCACCAGTCTTTCAGCAAGGGATGATGTTATTATTGTTGCTTCTGTCTCGTGCATTTTCGGGCTTGGCTCACCAGAGGATTATAAAGCCAGCGTTGTTGCCATCCGCACCGGCGATACCGTCGATAGAAATGTCCTGCTTGGGAGATTGGCTGATATCCAGTACAACCGAAACGATATCGATTTCCAGCGGGGGACATTCAGGGTTCGCGGCGATGTGGTTGAATTGCATCCTTCTTATGAATCTTTTGCCATTCGCATTGAGTTTTTCGGAGAAGAGATAGAAAAAATAAGCTACATAAATCCGGTATCAGGTGAAATTCTGGCAGATGAAGAACAGGTTTTTATATATCCTGCTGAGCACTATATTATGCCTGCTGAAAGGGTCGGCTCTGCGGTAGAAGGCATAAAGGCAGAGCTAAAGCAGCGGCTGGCAGAACTGCGAAGCCAGGGAAAGCTACTCGAAGCCCAGCGCCTTGAAGCCAGAACAAAATACGATATTGAAATGATAGAGGAGGTTGGCTATTGCAGCGGGATTGAAAATTACGCAAGACATCTCTCAGGACTACCGCCTGGAGCAAGACCTTATACGCTGATTGACTATTTTCCGAAGGATTTTCTTTTATTTATCGATGAGTCCCATGCCGCCATACCACAACTGCGTGCAATGTGGGCCGGTGACAGAAGCAGAAAAGAGGTACTTGTCGAGCACGGCTTTAGATTACCCAGCGCATTGGATAACAGGCCCTTACGCTTCGAAGAGTTTCAGGAGAACTGGTCCAGGGTAGTTTTCGTCTCTGCCACACCGGGACCTTTCGAGCTGGAAAAATGCGATAATGAAGTTGTCGAACAAATCATAAGACCCACCGGACTTTTAGACCCTGAAATTTTTGTTCATCCGGCAAGCAACCAGGTTCCACATTTATTGGGCGAGATTGAAAAGCGTGCCAAAATAAAAGAGCGAATGCTCGTTACAACGCTGACTAAAAGGATGGCCGAAAACCTTGCCGGATTTATCACCAAAAAAGGTTTTCGATGCCGTTACCTGCACAGCGAAATTGATACCTTCGAAAGAATTGAAATACTGCGTGACCTGCGTAATGGCCAGTTCGATGTGCTGGTGGGGATAAACCTGCTGCGTGAAGGTCTGGATTTGCCGGAAGTCTCGGCAGTTGCCATCCTTGACGCTGACAAGGAAGGATTCCTGCGAAGCCAGGTTTCGTTGATACAAACCATCGGCAGGACCGCACGAAACATCAATGCTACCGTCTTTTTGTATGCCGACACCGTTACCAAATCGATGCAAAAAGCTATTGACGAAACGAACAGACGGCGTAAAATTCAGTTAAAATACAACAAAGAGCATAATATTACGCCTGAAACGATTAAAAAGGAAATCCGCAGGAGCTTAACAGAACAGATAAAAGCACGGAAAACCGCCCAGCAGGCAATTCGCTTCGGCGAATCCGAATATGACAAGGTACAATTGGCATCACAGATTGAGCAGGAGATGCTCGAAGCGGCAAAGGAGCTTGATTTCGAACGGGCGGCTTTTCTGCGGGACCAGTTGCGCGAATTAAAAGAGCTGCCGGAACTGGTTATTGCAAGCTCCCGGAAAAAGAAAAGAGATTTTTTAGAAGCAAAAAAACAAAAACGTATCAGAAAAAAGAGGCCCTGACTAAACCAATTTTAGCCTTTTAACCGTTTGTGGACTTGGATTATCAAATGAGAAAAAGAAGGAAAATACAAAAACTGAATATAACACAGGCCCTGCCCATAATCCGAATGGCGATTGAGGAGGACCTCGGACAGGGCGATATGACAAGCGAGCTTCTATTCAAGCACGATACCATTGACAGCGCAAACATTATATCGCGTGAGGAGATAATCGTTTGTGGAATGGATGTCGTCAAAGAAATTCTCAAAGAATATAACGAGCGGCTCAAACTAAGGATTTATGTAGGTGATGGCCAATCTGCTCACGTTGGCTGTAAACTCGCTACTATCGAGGGGCCTTTGCGTTCTATGCTCAGTGCCGAGCGAGTTATGCTCAATTTCCTGCAACGGCTAAGTGGTATTGCTACGACGACCGGTAAATACGTGCGGGCTGTTCAGGGCACAAAGGCAAAAATCTACGATACCAGAAAAACACTGCCCGGCTGGCGAATCCTCGAAAAGTATGCTGTCCGCTGCGGTGGTGGACATAACCATCGGCTGGGGCTTTATGATGGCGTACTGATTAAGGACAATCACCTGGCACAGCTCGGAAGAAACTTTCAGCCGAAACT
>CAYSJK010000179.1:0-5043 GCA_964431375.1 uncultured Pirellulales bacterium | reverse complement strand
ACACCAGCTACGCAAAATGTGATGTCTCCGGTGATGATTGCGTCGGCGGCCTAGTCGGAATCAATCTTATATCTACTATACTCACAAATTGCTATTCGCAGGGCAATGTTACAGGGACGGAGGATTATATAGGAGGCCTTATCGGAAGAAACTTAGGTAATACCGAGGTGAACTATTGTTATTCAAGCTCCGTGGTGACCGGGCCTGCAGGGACTGACGCTGTTGGGGGCTTCGTTGGGAAGATGGGAACCAGTGGTAAAGAATACTATACGGGGTGTTTCTGGGACAACGATGTTAATCCGGATATGAATGGTATCGGCAATGGAAATGAGCCGAATGTGATGGGTTTGCCGACTGTG
This sequence comes from uncultured Pirellulales bacterium, assembly GCA_964431375.1. Taxonomy (GTDB): domain Bacteria; phylum Planctomycetota; class Phycisphaerae; order Sedimentisphaerales; family Anaerobacaceae; genus CAZBWE01. The sequence continues at coordinate 4,684 of CAYSJK010000179.1, read as the reverse complement.
GAGATGCAAATAGAGAGTACTTTTACAGATATGGGCTGGGATTTTGTGGTTGAAACTGCCAATGGGACAGAAGATATTTGGGACATCTGTGAAGGCACTAATTATCCTAAATTCGTCTGGCAAATACGAGTAGCTGATTTTATCTGTCCGGATGGTGTGGATTTCATCGATTTTGCTGTTTTGGGCTCGGCCTGGATGAGTGAGCACAATCAGAGTAACTGGAATCCAGAGTGTGATATCTCCGACCCGAATGATGATATTATCAATTTTCCGGACCTGGCTGTCTTTGCAGAAAACTGGCTTATGGGTATATAAGCTGTTTAGCTTTGCAAAGATATCGATTATAATTCTGCCAATGAAAGGTAGAATTATAATTCAATGAACAAAAAATTCTTTGCAGACAAGCAAGTACTGATTATGGGGCTGGGGCGTTTTGGGGGAGGAGTCGATGTCTCTAAATTCGCTTACAATTCCGGAGCAAAAGTAATAGTAACAGATTTAGCTCCGGCAGAGAAACTGCAAGATTCAATTGAACAGCTTAAAGAATTTCCTTATATAGAATTTCACCTCGGCTCACACGACGTCAGCGATTTTGAACAAGCTGATATTATCATAGTCAATCCCGCAGTTGCTCCTGATAATGAGTTTCTTGCAATAGCCCACAAGCACAATAAATTCGTTACATCTCAGATTAATATCTTTTTCGAATTGTGCCCTGCGACGATAATCGGAATAACAGGGGCGAACGGCAAAAGCACAACCGCAGCTCTAACCGCCCATATACTAAAAAATGCGAGCGAGACAAAAGTCTGGCTTAGCGGCAATATCGGCAACGAGCCGCTGCTGACCATATTAGATAAAATCGGCTCTAAAGATTTAGTTGTGCTGGAGTTATCCAGCTTTCAACTCGAACAATTGGCGCAAATCAAAAAAGCACCACAGATTGCACTACTTACAAACCTTACACCAAATCATCTCGACCGCTATGGGACATTCGCAAAATACTGCACAGCCAAGGAGAACATCTTCAAATTCCAAAAAACCGATGAAAATCGCCCTGCAGTTTCTATCTTCAACGCCGAAGATAAAATCGGCGCTAAGTGGTTTGAAAAAAACAAGACAGACATCGGCAGAATTTGCATCAAATTTTCAACTGCTGATATAAGTGAAGAAATCCGCGGCAGTTTCTCGTTGCCGGGTAGAGCTAATCTTTCAAACCTCACCGCCGCAGTTTCCATCGCCCGTTTTTTTGGTATTAACGACAACCAGATTAAAAAAGCTCTTCCGGAGTTTAAACCATTACCTCATCGGCTTGAACTGGTTGCACAGGTAAACGGCGTCAGATGGTATAATGACTCCAAGGCAACCACGCCGCAAGGTGCAATTGCCGCACTGGAGGCCTTTGACCAGCCAATAATCATTATTGCCGGAGGGTATGATAAGAATCTACCCTTCGATGAATTCGGCCAAAAAATAGCCGAAAAGGTCAAGGCAGCTATTTTGCTCGGCCAAACCGCTAAAAAAATAGCAGATTCGATTAAAAGGAAATTAGCCACAGAGGTCACAGAGGACACAGAGAAAAAAGAAGTTAAAAGTAACCACGGATTTCACAGATTACACGGAAAAGAAAAATTTAAAAAAGGGATTCCAGCTTTCGCGGGAATGACAGGTAAGACGCAGATGAACACAGGACGGAAAGTCCGGATAGAGATGTCTAATTCATTATCTAAAGCGGTCAATTTAGCAGGACAGCTCTCGAAGCCCGGAGATGTTGTCTTGTTAAGCCCAGCCTGTGCCAGCTACGATATGTTTGACAACTACGAGCAACGCGGCAGAGAGTTCAACAGACTCGTACAAGAAACAGCCACTAAGACACCAAGTCAGAAAGAAGAATTAGACACGGATTAACACAGATCCGCCGTCGTTAAAACTATGGCGAGACAAGTTTACACTGATTATTTTTGGCCACAGAGAACATCCGCCGTCGCCAAGGCTTTGGCGGGACAAGCAGAGAACACAGAGTTTCAGTCAGCTTGGTGTCCTCGGCAAATTCTATTCTCAAAACAAGCTTTGTCATAGAATATCGCCTTCGTCCACCCCGCTTCGTTGTTCAACTACGCAGGGCAGGCAAGGACATAGAAGCTGACTTATTTTTAAGCTGACTGAATTTTTAACTACTAATACCCCCCTGAAACGGACAGGCACAGATTGCTCAGATTTATCCGCCGTGGCGGAATTCACCGGAACGCGAAGCTAACCTTTCGGTGAGATGTGCAGCGGGTCGCAGGAGTCCAAAATATTTAGCAATCAGCTTTACGTCATGAGTTTGCTATAATAAATCTTTGCGGTTTTATCCACAAACTCGTATAATCTGCAAAGAAAAAATGGAAAGATTTGTTTAGCATTTGCAAGGAAAAATTATGGCAAAAAAAAGAAGAAAAGAACTTCTACAAGCTTTATCTAAGATGGAAAAAATCCCCAATAATTTCGAAGGCAAGGCGTTTGAGGACGAGGTTAAAAAGTTGAAGATACCAGTGCTTACGGCAGGAATGGATAATATAAAATATAAGTGTATTCAGCGTGTTCATACAGATTTGCAAACAGAAACAATGCTCGATGCCTGTATTTTCGCAAAATGGTCCTGTTTTTGGGCAACAATAGCTGCAATAGTAGCCTGTATCAGTATTATTTTAACTTTGTGCCAACTAAAGGCTCATTAACGCCCATAGCAGCAAAGAAAAAATGGAATCATTTGTTTAACCACGGACTAAGCTGTATTTGGATGAAAGATTTATTCAAGAAAATAGTGGAATCTTTACTGGAGCACTGGGTGTTCACATTACTTGGCTCAGGTGGAATTATTGCTACGTTTTTTCGCACATACTTGAAAGATCGGTTGGTATCCCTGTTTTTGAAAAAGCAACCAATAAAGGAAGAGGGTAATATAGAAACTGTTCTCAAAGGAGAATTATTACGTTTAACTGGTTCCGAAGATGACCATATTACGATTGATTATGAGAATTGGGACAGAAAACTTAATATAGAAAATGGAGGCACCAAGCGTTATTTTAAAACTGTTTTATCTGAGTTTGATATACGGTCTGATATATGGTCTATTGAAAGTGAAGGTGAAGATGTAATACTTATTAGTCGAGATCCCGCAGAATTTCAATTATTTACGGAGTAAATTTGTAGCTAACTACTCACACCCACCGTTTTTTAGCCAAGTGTTGTTATAATTACTATTTAACAAAAGTTTTAGCGTCTTCTTCTCAACATCACCGCACCGAGGCCGAGCAGTAAGAGCGTAGCCGGTCCGGGGATAAGGATGATTTAAGGTTATCCATTTTCAAACAATTTGTCATAAAACTTTTTCCTTTCCTCTTTCAGCATTTTTTGAGCCATGTCTAAAGGAAATTGCTTGTCATAATATTCTTTTTCAGATAAAGACTTGCTTTCAATTTTTTCGCCAAGCCATTGAACATTATCACCTTCTTCTCGATATTCAAAGGCAGTGTTTTCTTGAATTATAAAAAATTTCATTTTTGCAGTTAACTCTTTACGTAGGTAATTCCAATGCTTAGCAAAACTACGGTCACTTGGACTTGCTCCATATACTATATTTGGTGTTGAGGGATGATTATGTATGTGAAGCACAAATGATGATTCACGCATCTTACTTAATAGTTTATATTGTTCTTCTTTTTTGGGATCATAGCAGACGTGGTCAGACCACGCAATATCTGATGAGATATGACCTGATCTACCTCTGGCTTGTAACCAAACAGCACTTTTTGAGGGATCAGAAGGGATTAATACCCAAAAAGCTTCTTCAATTTCCAGAGAACCAATTTTATTACAAGCCTCGGATAAAATCTCCATGACTTTTTGCTTGTCAGCTTCTAACAATTCAGTATCCACTTGACAATTCTTAACTTGAGAGGATATCGTTTCAATCTCGTCTCTATCATTTGGATTCATTTGTTCTAATAATTCTTTGACATCCTTAGGAGCAGGATTAAGTTGCTGCATGAAGTATTTAGCAATATTTTTAATATCTGTATCACCGTCAATAAGTGCCCAATAAAGAAGCCTTTTTTGGTCATTATTTGAAAGGCTATTGAATAAGGTTTTAGAACTTCCTGGGTCGCCATAACGGTATAATGATTCGGCCCCTTTTTTGAAATGACTAATTTTGTCTCGCAATTCGTCTGTGCTAAGCCTATTGTCCATTGGAATTTTTTACCCTCCAATCAAGAAAGTTTTAACGTTTTTTTCATTATAAGAAGTTCCCGTTGCTTCTTCAGTACCCGTCCAATCTCTTGCGTGGCGCTGACCGATTGGCGGTTCCTCGATGATTCAACGGAGCTTCAGCTTAGGTAATCGCGGTTGATACGCCAGCCTACGTAAACTCCAACCAAGCTGGCGATGCTGCTAACCACGAAGCCGGTCATGAATCCAAATCTGGCTCCTATCCACCATCCAATCCAACCAAAGACTATCATGCCAACGAAGATACAGAGCCTGTTCATATCTTATCCGACTCGAATGACCTCGAATAATGATTATACAGTTTTATACGACTCTGGCGTACTGTATAGTACGGGAAAGACTATTCGTCGCTTCCGTCTTCGCTGACCCGTCCTCCGCAGTAGCTTTGCTACGGAGGGTGGAAGCTACGGCG
>CAYSJK010000178.1:0-5071 GCA_964431375.1 uncultured Pirellulales bacterium | reverse complement strand
CCAAATCGTTATCGACCGTCTTCGGAATCCCCATACAAACCAGCTCATAGCCGGCATCGGCTGCGAGCTTATTGACCTTGTCAGCGGTATCCATCGAGTCGTTACCGCCTGCATAGAAAAAGTAATGAATGTTATGGGCCTTGAAGACATCGAGGATTCTGTCGAAATCGGTCCTGGATTCTTCGAGCGATTTCAGCTTGTATCTGCACGAGCCGATAGCCGCCGCTGGTGTTTGCTTTAGTGCCTCGATAGCCTCCGGCTTTTCAGCGGAGATATCGAATAACTCTTCACCCAATACACCCAGAATGCCGTTGGTTGCGCCGATTACCTTGCCGATTTTGCCTGATTTCATCGCCTCCTGGATTACGCCGCAGGCGCTTGAATTGATTACTGCCGTCGGCCCACCGGACTGCGCCACGATTGCATTAGGTTTAGATTCCATCACAATTGTTCCTTAATCAGCTTTTATCTCAACCTCTTGGGATTAACTAAATTGCTGCATTTCGACAGAATATACACCGCACCGACTTCGATTTCAATGGTTTTTTAAAAGGCGAATAAACCCGTACCCGCACGCCACTTGTCCTCCGCCCTCTGCCTTCTGCCTGCCGCGGCGTAGTCGAAGACGAAGCCGGTTCCTCCGCCCCTCCCCCTAAACACTGTCTTTTTCCCTTTGCACTTTCCGCCAAAACAACTATAATTACACTTGCCCCGCACGAAATAGCAAGCTTGCGTCATTTGGTGCGGGGAACAGCACCAGCGGAGGCCGACAACCGGGGCGATTTAATTTGTGATTCGTGAATAGTCCGCCAAAAAGCGTGGCGGATGAATGTTGTATATTATTATGTTGGTCAAGAATGATAGATAATCCATTACCAAATAGTTGGAAGGATCTTCAAAAAGGAGTATGTCAAATATTCCGTGACATGGGACTCCAGTCAGAAGAAGCCAAGATCATGATAACACCACGTGGAGAAGTCGAACTGGATGTATATGCGATAGATATAGACAGTGTCGACAAGATAACCTACGTTGTTGAATGTAAAAATTGGGAAAGGCCTATATCCCAATCTGTGGTACATTCGTTCACAACAGTAATGTATGAAGTCGGAGCTAATATTGGTTATATTGTATCAAAAAACGGACTGCAATCTGGAGCACAGGAATATACACAAAGCACAAATATCACTGGATTATCCTATCTTGAATTTCAAAAACATTACTTTGAATCATGGTATAACCGTCACTATTGTGAAAAGATTACAAAGTCAAGTGATTCCCTTCAACAATATACAGAACCATTCAATTCGCACCGTGAAAAGAAAATTGATGGACTTTCAACTACGAAAAAAAACCAATTCATCAAAATTAAAAAAGAATATGTGAATTTTGCAATGCTGTTAACATGTTACCATTTGCGTCTGGATATAGGATTACAAAATATTCCTGCTATTGATGACATTTCCAAGTTAAAGCAAGCATATGAACAATCGCTTAGTAACTCAGTATATTTTCAGGCCATATATTATAGGCAACTTCTAAGCGAAGTTTTAGAAGTGATCGAGCGTGCAACAAATCATTTTAATGAAATCTTCAATGGGAACATTTTTATATAACAAGCGGCTCAAGTGGGATGGTCTGAAGGCTGCCAGTTAGCCGGTGCGTTGGGTTCCTATTATAATGAATATTTATAACAGATTCAAAAGACTCAATGTTTGGAACAAGTTGTTTGTTGTTGGTGCAACTGCATCAATAATTGCGCTTGCCATAGGTTTTTGGCCAAACCACGAAAAACAACAAAACATTGAGATTTATGGAAATTTGGTTGACTCACACATTATTCAAATTCAAGACTCGAATGGGGTTGAATTTAAAAAAATTATATCGGGCATCGAAGAAGATAATAAAAAACTCGAATCTCTTGTTCAGAGATTAACGACTACAGAAAAATTTTTACTAAAGAGGGAGTTTTATAGAGTTTCTAATTATTTTCCAAGTGGTTATAAAAAAGAGACTTACACTATTGGCCCAACGAAGCAGTCTGAAAGATTAAAAAAGGTGTTTATTTTTATAAACCGAAACTTCACTAGCCAAATCACTGGAAAGCAATTCAAAGAGATCGATTCACTGCTGATCGATATTATAAGTGATGAGCCGCTTCTATCTTATGCTTGGTTTTACCGTGGATTATGTTACTCTTTTCTTCGCGTCAATAGACTGTATAGTGAAAAAATCGCAAAGATTGCAGAATCGAATTTCGAAAAGGCTGATAATATTTTCGATCTTCTTATAGAGGAAAATCCTGAAGACCCTTATTTGTTATTATATAAAGGAATGAACCTCACTCACTTAAATAAAGGAAAGGAATCTGTAATATATCTAAATGAGGCATTGCGAATTGAACCAGACATATTTAGAAAACATCGCTTTTTAGGTATAATTTGCTACTGGAAACATATCGATCCTGAGTATGCGAAAGAATGGGAGTCGGCATTCAAGAAATATTGGGAAAAAGATTAATTCTTAAATAGAGAAGTCCAACATGGGAAACTTGGAAACCATAAAAACAGTGTCATATATTCTGTTGATATTAGCATGAAATCAGACTTCGACGGGAAAAACTAAGGACAGAATTATGAAAGAGATACCATTAGACAACGGCCAGTTCGCAAAGGTCGATGACGAAGATTACGAGAAACTATCCCGCTATAAGTGGTACGCCTACTACGACCCCGAAAGAAAAATGACCTATGCAGCCCACGACAGGCCGGACGGAAGTCGCGTCTTGATGCACGATGTAATTATGGGCATCGATACCCTCGAAGACGAATCCTCGAATTGACCATAAGCCCGCCGATTTATTCGGCGGGTTTGTTAAACGCCGCTATCTCACCTGTCCCCGCATGCTTGCCCTCGACCTAATCGGGGGTCTTAGGCGGGGATCCACGCATCTACTCATCCAATCATTTTCCCGAGATACGCTTCACGAGATACGAATAGAATCCGTGTCTAAAATCAGTCAGCATAAAGATAAGTCAGATTTTCTGACTTTGCCTGCCCTGCGTAGTTGAACAACGAAGCGGGGTGGACGAAGGCGATACTCTATGACAAAGCTTGGTCTTGAAATAACCTATTAAAAAGAGCCGGCATACTTGGCACAAGTGAGCAGTGTTAAACTGCTCGACGGCTGAGGCCAAAACTTATGTCGATGCTTGCATCAGACAAAGTTTAGGCTGAAGACGATATGCTGGCTCAATCTCTCTGTGTTCTCTGCTTGTCCCGCCAAAGCCTTGGCGACGGCGGATGAGCTCTGTGGCTAAAATTTTTATAAAAAATGCCGTTTTCTGCTTGAAAAACCAGCCGTATTTGATATAATTTAAAACGTGCTCAGGCAGCACACGTCCGCGGAGCTCCGCAAGTCATGAAAAATGAACTCTTTTATGCTAAACATAATTAGTGAAAATTCGTGTGTATTCGTGGCTAATTCTTTGTGCCTTGGTGTCTTCGTGGCTATAACTAAATATGCAAAACAAACCCAATTTGCTGATTCCTCAAATGAACGTAAGCTATTGTTTTACAATGAACTACGAACAAATAACTATGAACGATGCCATTAAAAACAAAGCCAAACAAACCCAATTTCAAAACAAAGTTCCGTCCTCCGCTTGCCCCGCACCAAATAGGTTTTTCCGTAATTTGGTGCGTGGGTCTTCTGTTTTACAAAGCCTCTTTACCCCGTTAGAGAGCCTGCCTTTCGAGCGGTGATGATATTCTCAACAAACTTAATAACGGATGAGGCGTTTAATACTCCGCCCGATATTACTAACGGGGTTTACAACTCAGGCAATGAGCAGTACCATAGCCGACGTAAATGCCGATGTAGCTCAACGGTAGAGCACAGCTTTCGTAAAGCTGAGGTTGTGGGTTCAATTCCCACCATCGGCTGTGTGGACCATTGTCTTTATATTTAAGGGAAAACTCATGAAATGTTTAAATTGTAATACGGAAATGACTAATCACTTGATACAGACCAAAAAGGACCAAATTTCCTACGATTTATGTGAGGCTTGTGGAAGCCTTTGGTTGGATAGGGGCGAGTTAGATAAAATGGCATTTCAGGTAAATGGAAGTATTGAATACTGCTCAACAGATACGGTTAAAGATACCTCCGAACCACATAAGAAATGTCCAAGATGCAAGGGTATTACTTTAGATAAGGTATCTTTCATTGGTAGTGAGGTAACCTTGGATAGTTGTAAGAATTGTGGAGGTTTTTGGCTTGATGGAGGGGAGCTTGATTTAGTCAATAAAGAACTTCAGGATATCATGCCTATTAAAGGCAAAGGGTTCTCCGAGTTTGTTAATAATGTTCATCTTCCTTATTGGTATAAACGAGTAAGAAGAAAAAGCACTGAAACGGACTTTATAGTTGAGGTTCCACCAATTAAAGGTGCAAAATTAGAATCTGAAACTGAATATATTTGCCCAGCATGCGAAGATAACCTGAATGTTTACAGAGTTTTTAAAATAAAGGTTGAAGGTTGCCCGAAATGCAAAGGTATTTTCTTGGATAAGAATGAGTTAAGAAAGCTTAAAGACAAAATCAACCAAGACACTTGGCAGACGTTAAGCTGGATGGATGACGAACTTGAAGCCATTGAAAAAGCAAATGCATTCCCATCAAAACGTTTATGCCCCAAGTGTAACAGAATTAGAATGATATCTACTGCTTTTAGTGATTCAAAAATTATTATTGAATGGTGTCCGAAATGCCATGGTTTATGGCTGGATCGAGATGAGTTTCAAGAAATAACAGATAATTTGCGTGATAAATTAAATAAACTATCTTCGGACGAAATGAAGAAGAAAGTTTTGGAGGAGATAAAGGAGGTTTGGAGTGGCCAGGAAGGCACAATATCGGAAATATTAGATGCCAAAGCTGCAATTTCAGCCCTAATAAATATTAAAATATTTGAGCATCCTGCATTGGCCAACACACTTATGAAACTTAGCAGCAGTATACCTATCAGGTAATAATTTAAAGAAAAGTCTGCAATAAAGACTTCATGAT
>CAYSJK010000177.1:0-5110 GCA_964431375.1 uncultured Pirellulales bacterium | reverse complement strand
CTATTCTACCATCTCTTTAAAGACCGTTCAATTATTACTCGGACAGACTCCTAGAACAAAATTAACTGACCTTGCAAATCTTATAAAGAGTAGCTGGATTAGACCAGAGGATGTTAATTTGTATGAAAATGTTGGAATTGAATATATCAAATTAGGGGATAGATCAAAATCAGAGAGGTGGCTTATCAAATGTTATGATTCATATATCAAACGCAAATCTCCTATAAATTTTTTCGAGCTTATCTCTATAACACCAACTAATTTATCAAAAGACAGAATAGTGCCTTTTCCTAAAATACATATAGACAATAAAAAGTTGGATAACTTTATAGACTATTTTTACGACAATAATATTGATTGTTTAAAGCTCAAATGTAAAGATTGCCTTTATTGTTATGAATATGTTAACAAAGCTATATCTGTAAATAATGAAGAATTGTCTTTGTATACAAAACAGATTTCAAGAATTCTCAAAGGAGATGATTTATAGAAAATGAATAGAAACTTATTACAAGAGATAAGTAAATTCCAGAAAAGAACTTATCGTATAATATTTATTCTGTTATCTATAATTTCTTTATTTTGTTTATTGATAAGTCTTTTTTATCAGCCACTTGGTGCATACCCTAACATGAAACAAGTAGTTACTATAATCTCCTCATGTTTTTTAGGTGTTTTTGCTGTATTTATCTTTTCACCTCCAGGTAATTTACAGGGAGAACTTATTCTTCAGAGTGCCGAAGAAATTTTTAGACCAATAGTAAGTGAAGCAATAAATAACGCAAGACAAGAAGCTATGGCTGCTAATGTTAATTATATTGAGAATTTAATGGACTATAGGATTATACATATTATGGAGTCTGTTTATCTCAACTCTATAAAAATTCTTGAAGAGGTGCAGCCATCAACAATAAAGATTTTTATGAGAGCCGAAGAATTTGATTTTGATGAAAGTACTGATGAGAAAGATAAAGAAGCATTAGAATGGTTTACATATCTAAATCAATATGTTTCTAGAATTCGTGGAAGAAAATATTCAAGAATTATAGCTATCTATCCTAAAACGAAAGAAGAGGCTGAAAGCAATTATAAATGGATTTGCAAGATGATTGAGCAACTTGAAAATCAAAACGTAACTAATTGTGAAATTATGGTTGTTCATAGGGATATTACAGTATCTTGTGTTCTGCTTGATTCGAAAGTTTCCTTTTTTGCATTCTTAATAGACAAAGATTTCACAAACTTTATGGAGATAAGAAGTAAAGGAAAAGACATTTTGAACCGAGGCATTAATGATTGGTTTGATCAAAAATTTGACACTCATAATAATGTTCATACAATATTTAAAGTTGGTCGATTTAATAAGGCTGTGTTTGAGAAATTTCAAAAGAATGTTTTAAAGTCACTTAAAGGTTAATAAGATGATAGTAAAGTTGAGTGAACAAATACACGAAAGATATGCAGAGTTTAAAATGAAAGCCTTTGTCATTGGAAGTGTAAACTCTATTTCATTTGAATTAACAAATGACAAACACAATAGCATTTCTCGGAATTATGAAAAGAGCTTGGGATCTGCGAGGTTAATGACTGAGTTTTATAAGAGAACTGGCTCTAATAGAAGATGTCATGTTGAGACACTATTGGAAGCATATATAAGTAAGCGCCGTTTTAAATCGATCAATTACTTGGTGGATTTAGTATGTTATCTTGAGTTATCCACAGGGTTATTAATGGGAATACACGATACGAAATATCTAAATGATTATATTGAGGTTTATCTGGCGGATGGCAAAGAGACATTTACGCACATTTCGGGAAGAATATTTATCCCACAGAAAGATACAATATGCTTGCGAGATAGTCAAAAGATATTTGCATCATTAACAGAGGGTCCTGATGTTGAAACAAAGGTGACAACCATAACGCAAGAAGCCATTGTACTTATTTTTATACCGCCAGGATTAAATAATATTATTTTGGATGATAAACTTAAATTTATAGAGGATGCATTGAAAAATGAAGGGATTAAATACATAAATTATTTGTATTGAAATGAGAATGGATTTTTTTCAAAGGAACAACAATTTATTATTTATTATTTATAATTCTGGATTGTGGATGCTACAGTCGCGCATTGGCATTATCAGGATGGATGAGGATATCTATATCGCCGGTATAACGCGACGCTCCATGAAAGGCCAGCGCATAGCCGCCTACGATTACGTACTCAACTTTGTGTTCGTTGAATAACGCGAGCAGTTCTTTGAAGTCTTTCTGAACTTCCATGCTCCTGCCTTCGCAAGTATTCTACCGCCTCGATTCGCTCCTCGGCGGTTTTACTTAACCAGTAGTTCAGCTCCCTCTTCACACTGGATGAATCTTTCAAACTAAGTTTGTTTATTACTTTGCGAATCATTGCCTTATTATATATCATCCGGCGACAGAATACAACCTATATCGGCCGACGTAATCATCATTTTATATTCGGCTTTAGACGAGAATATGCCCCATGCCACCATCCACCAAAAGGGCCACGAAGACAACCGCCTTCGCTAAAGCTACGGCGGGACAAGCTCCGACACGAAGAATTTATTTAACCGCAGATTTACGCGGATTAACACGGATTTTCTTTAACCACGGAGAACACAGAGAGCGCAGAGATATAAATTTTAACAGCTATTGCGGACTTGGCAGGTGTCTTCTCGATGCGAGCATCTGCGAATCCAGCAACCGACGTCCGTTAGGCCGTACGAAAACGGCCTGCATAATACTATGTGAGCTGTTAAAAATTACGTGATGGGCTTATAAGATTATGCGGCTGGCTTAAAAGATTTTTTAGATACGGATTCCTTCGACACTTCGACGATGCTAAGTACAGGCAAGCTCCCCGCTTCGCTCTAAACGGCTTCGCAGGGCAAGCAGAATGACAGAAGCCGGCGGTCGAATTCCTCTTTGCGCCGGCAAGTAAAAAGCAATAGTCTATTTATCCGGATGAAGAATGGCGTTAAGTAACGGCTCTTTCCAGGCGTTCTTCTCCTGGTCGAAAGCTCCAAAGCCGGAGCAGAATTCCCAATAATGGAAGCTCCAGCCGAGCTCCATTGCCATTTTTACAACATAGACCGTCCAAGCAGCACGGCTGGCCATATCGGCCTTTTCGTAAGCGCCGAACTCGCCTAAATTAATCGGCCGATTGTTTTCCTTCGCCCACGCAGCAGCGATGTTAAAGTTGTCCACCACCGCCTTTTTTTCGGCTTCGGTAGCGGTCCAGGTTGTGCCCATCCAGGCCTTTGATCTTTCTCCGGCCCACTCTGCCCCCTGATGTGTAAATTCCATCGGCATATAATAGTGAATAGAGAAAATGATATTTTGGTCCTCTTCAGAGATGTCGAGCCTTTGAAGCGAATAAATGGAACCAGACCCGGCAGGTTCTATTACAACAGTTCTGTGCGGGTTCGATATGCGAACGATAGCCAAAGCTTTTCTAAGCAGGTCATTCCACCGCTCCGCTGTTAATGCTTTGCCCGGCTCATTGAGCAGCTCGAACAGAACTGAATCGGAGTAACTTTTATAATGCTCTGCAATCTGCTGCCAAAGACCGAGGAAGCGTTCGCGGTTGCCGTTAGGGTCACTGTTCATCTCAAGATAGTGATGGACATTCAGCATTACATAAAGGTTATTTTTAAGCGCATTTTCAATCGCCCAGTCCACCCTGTTGAAAAAGTTCGGGTCGATAGTGTAAGGTTTTTCCTTCAATGCGTGGTTAGACCAGCGACAAGGTATGCGAACGGAATCAAAGCCGGCATCTTTGATAATCTTGAAATACTCCTCTTTCAATGTTACGCCCCACTCGCCTTCATTGGGTGCATCGAGCGCGTTGCCTAAATTTATCCCTATGCCGAGGCGCTCGTTCTGCTCGAAGGGGTCCGGCGAGGTCTTTTTCGCAACAGCTTCATTCACATCTTCAGCCAAAACACAGCTCCCGGCCAACATCAGAAACAGCCCCGCCGCAAGACATAAAGATACGGCTTTTAACTTGAACATCATTTTTCTCCTTAATCAACATTTAGAAAGATTATATTCTCAATATCAGGATAAGAACAGCATTGTATATTTTCTAAGGCTTGTTGCAAATGGTGTTCCCGGAAAAATGGCCTGGTACAGGAAAAATATCTGGCAAAACCAGCCGATATGTAATAAAAGAGTATGTGTTGGCTGACATTACATAAACAAGGTAAATTATGGCATCTGACGAACTAAATATCTTCAAGAGGCCGAAACTTGATAATCCTCGGCTATTACTTGGCTTTTCCGGGTGGATGGACGGTGGTAATGTCTCGACCGGAACGATAGAATGCCTTATCGATAAGCTCAGTGCCGAGAAATTTGCTGAAATCGAGCCGGATGCGTTTTATATCTACAATTTCCCCGGCTCAATGGAAATAACAGCCCTATTCAGGCCCTATACGAGGATTAAAGACGGCCTTATAAAGTCTTATGAGGTCCCCAGAAACGAGTTTTTCTACAGCAAAGACAGAAATCTGATATTGTTTCTGGGCAAGGAGCCGAATCTGCGGTGGGCGGAATTTGCAGAATGTATGTTTACCTTAAGCAGGGAATTCGGCGTTAAACAGATTTACTTTATTGGCAGCGTAGCCGGCCTGGTACCTCACACACGTGAACCGAGACTACTTTGCTCGGTCTCGGATACAGAGATTAAAGAAAGACTCCAGCATTTTGGCGTAAAGTTTTCAGACTACGAGGGCCCTGCCAGTTTTATTACATACATGATTACAAAGTGTAATGCGCGAGATATCAGTATGGCCAGCATCGTCGCGACGGTCCCCGCTTATGTGCAGGGCCAAAATCCCAAGTGCATAGAGGCGGTGACGAGAAGGCTGACCGGTATACTGGAGGTGCATATAGAGCTTGATGAGCTTAGACATATCGGCGATGACTTCGAGAGGAGATTGAGCGATGCCCTACAAGAACAGCCGGAATTGGCCAGCACCATCAACAAGCTGGAAGAAGACTACGATAATGAGATTTTCGATAGTGAAATGGGGGACTTGAAAACGTGGCTGCAGCAGCAGGGAATCAGATTGGATTAAAT
>CAYSJK010000176.1:0-5118 GCA_964431375.1 uncultured Pirellulales bacterium | reverse complement strand
GTGCGAACACTGAAAAACGGCTGGACGGTAGTAACAAAAGACGGCAAATGTTCGGCTCATTTTGAACATACAATTGTGATTGTAGAAAATGGCTGTGAGGTGTTGACCAAGCCCCTCGGAGGGGCGGGGTTGACCATAAAGTAAATGTTTATGGTAAAGAAGGACACAATTAGATTACAAGCTAAGGTAACTGATGCTCTACCGAACGCAATGTTCAAGGTGGAGCTGGAAAACGGTCATAAGATTTTGGCGCATGTTTCCGGCAAGATGCGAATGAATTTTATTAGAATTTTGCCGGGCGATACGGTTACAATCGAAATGTCACCGTATGATTTGAATAAAGGCAGAATAATTCTCCGCCATTAATTTAGCCAAGTTACAAAAATATGATTTGGACACGAAAATAAGAAAAAATGAAGGTAAGAAGCTCAGTAAAACGTATATGTGAAAACTGTAAGATTGTTCGTCGCAAAGGCGTTGTGCGCGTGATTTGCACAAATCCCAGGCACAAACAGCGTCAAGGCTGATATTATCGTCAAGTATGAAGAATGAAACTAAATATAAGAAGGAGTGCATATGCCACGTATAGTCGGTGTTGACATTCCCAACGACAAATCAATATGGATTTCGCTAACCTATATCGCAGGTATAGGAAAATATACGTCGGAACAGATTTTGAAAGAGGCCAGAATTGAAGAACACACAAAGGCAGGCAAACTCAGCGAAGACGAGCTCAGCCGGATAACTCAGATTATCGACCGCAATTATATTGTTGGAGGCCAGCTCCGCAGACAGGTTTCCCAAAATATTGCACGGCTACGTGATATAAGCTGTTACAGAGGTATCCGTCACAGGAAGGGGCTGCCTGTTCGAGGCCAGTGTACTCAAAGCAATGCACGAACTCGCAAAGGCCCAAGAAAGACTGTCGCCGGCAAAAAAGGCGTAAAGGAAAAACGCTAAATGAATTTATCGTTCAGGTAGTCAATATACAGAGTGATTAACTCAATACGATGTATGTAAAATAGGAAGAATAATGGCAAGAAGTCCAAAACGTAAAGTTAAGAAGAATATCGTCAGAGCCATTGCACATATAAGAGCAACGTTCAACAATACATTGATAACGATTACAGACCCGAACGGCAATACGATATGTTCGAGTTCAGCTGGTTGTGTTGGCTTTAAGGGCTCCCGTAAAAGTACGCCCTTTGCCGCTCAGCAGGCTGCTCAACGTGCCGCCAATACCGCTATGCGTAACGGCGTGCGCGAAATTGAAGTTAAGGTTAAAGGCCCCGGTTCCGGTCGTGAGTCTGCAATATCGGCCCTGCAGCAGGCGGGAATGCGTATTGCATCGATAGAGGATGTAACCCCGATTCCGCACAATGGCTGTAGAGCACCAAAGCGAAGAAGGGTTTAAAACAGAAACTTTTTGGAGAGAAATAAAAGAATGGGACGTTATCTTGGACCATCTTGCAGGCGATGCCGTCGTGAAGGAATGAAGCTGATGCTCAAGGGGGGCAGATGTGAGACGGCTAAGTGCCCAATCGAAAAGAAACAGCGTAATTTGGCTCCAGGTATGCACGCCTGGCGTAGAGGCAGAACAAGCGAATATGCCGTTCGATTACGCGAAAAGCAAAAAGTCAAAAGATACTATGGAGTTCTGGAAAAGCAGTTTATGAGGTACTTCCATAAAGCCGAGCGGATGAAGGGCAATACTGGCGAAACCCTACTGCAATTACTGGAAAGGCGTTTGGACAATGTTGTATATAAGCTGAATTTTGCGGCCTCACGCAAAGCTGCAAGGCAGCTGATTTCCCACGGCCATATTTACGTAAATGGACATAAAGTTGATATCAGCGACTATACCACGAAAGTCGGTGATAAAATAACGTTGAAGAGCTCTGATAAAAGTACCAATAAGGTAAAACAACAACTGGAAAGCAATCCAAATTTTAGCGCACAAAGCTGGTTGCAATTAGTCCGTGAAAAGCCAGAGGCTACGGTTGTTGCTTTGCCCAGCCGGGATGACATTCAGATTCCGGTTGAGGAGCAGCTGGTTGTAGAATTCTGTTCAAGATAACGTGAAGGATTAAAAAATGCCGGGTATGCTTCACGAAATACGAAATAGGAGGTCAGTATGCGAGTTACATGGCGTGGTTTGGAATTGCCGACACGTGTTGAACGGGACACGACAATATCAAGCGATGTATATAGCCGCTTTTTTATTGAACCGTTCGAGCGTGGCTTCGGCACCACTATTGGTAACAGTCTTAGGCGAATATTGCTTTCTTCTCTGGAAGGCAGTGCTGTAACATCCATCAAAATAGCAGGTATCGACCATGAATTCAGCTCGATAAACGGGGTGATGGAGGATGTTACCGATATCATATTGAATGTCAAAAGTCTTGTTATTCGGCTCACAAGTGATGAGCCCAAGACGATGACAGTATCGGCAAATAAAGCCGGCGTTATAACAGCATCTAATATTGTTGCTGACCCAGCCATAGAAGTGGTAAACAAAGATACGGTCTTGGCCACTCTGACCGAAGATGTAAACTTTGAAATGGAAATGTTAGTTGAGAATGGGCGTGGTTATGTGCCGGCTTCTGAACGAATAGCCGATACCGACAGATTCGACCAGGAAATCGGGCGAATAATGCTTGATACCGTATATTCACCGGTTACAAGGGTACGCTACATAACAGAAGACACCCGTGTAGGACAGCGGACCAATTATGATAAGTTAACTCTTGAGATTTGGACCAATGGGACAATTACGCCTGAAATGGCGCTGGTAGAGGCAGCCAAGATTTTACGCAAGCACGTTAATCCATTCGTGCAGTATTTCGAAATAGGAGAAGAGACCATCGCCGGTCAGCTTGAAGCAGAGCAAGAGGAAGCAGTAGATGAAGAATTAGTCAGCAAGCTCACTATGCCGATTCAGGAATTGGAGCTGTCGGTAAGAGCAAGTAACTGTCTTGAATCGGCGAAAGTGCAAACAGTGGGTCAACTGGCAAAGATGACGGATGGTGATTTGCTAAAGATTCGCAGCTTCGGCAAGACTTCTCTGCGAGAAATTAAAAGGAAGCTCGCCGACATAGGTTTATCACTGGGAATGACTGATATAGAAAGCGAGTAGTATTGTCACCTCTGCCACAGCAATGGCCGAGAGCTACAAGCTAATAAATTGAGGATTTTAGGTATATGCGTCATAAGGTTGCAGGGCGAAAATTAAGTCGAACAAGTGAACATCGTCTGGCTATGCGACGAAATCTTGTTGCATCGCTCTTTGAGCACGAAACGGTATCAACGACTATCGAAAAGGCCAAAGAAGTAAAGCCGTTCGCTGAAAAGTTGATTACCCTGGCCAAAAAAGGCACGCTTTCAGCCAGGCGTCGGGCTATTGCCCTGCTTGGCAATCGTGATATTGTAAATTACGAAGACGGCAAGGCGGTCAAGAAGGGAACAATAATCGGCAAGTTGTTTAGTGAGCTTGGTCCCAGATACCTTGACAGGCCCGGCGGTTATGCAAGAATCATTCGTCTGTCTATGAGAAGATTGGGAGATAACGGCCAGCTTGTTCTGCTACAGCTTGTTGGCCAGGACGAGGGTACAAAAAAGCAATCAAAAGCCGCCAGCAAAAGAGCTGCTCGTAGAAAGGCCAAGAAAGCTGCCGAAGCCGAGGAAGTAGCTGAGACAGAAGAAATTGCTGAGGCCGAGGAAGTGACAGAGACCGAAGAAGTATCTGCCAAAGAGAAAGAAGCTGCCGAAGACGACAGCGACGCGGAGAAATCTGACAAGCAACAGTAAGGTATTATTACCCGGATGGGCGTAGAATGAACGGGGAAGATTGCATATTTTGCAAAATGGCAGCGGGAGAGATTCCGGTTACAAGGATTTACGAAGACGAAGCAGTTCTTTGTTTTTTGGATATTGGCCCACTAAGTGACGGACATACTTTGGTGATTCCTAAGCAGCACTTTGAGAAATTGCATCAGTGTCCTTCCGAACTTTTAGGCAAAATTGGTTCACGTCTCAGTAAGATCGCAAAGGCCGTGACCACAGCGATGGATTCTGACGGCTACAACGTTTTGTGCAATAATGGCAGAGCAGCAGGCCAGCTTGTCGAGCACGTGCATTTTCATATAATCCCTCGAAATGCCAGCGATGGAATATTTGACCGCTGGCCCGCTTATAAATACAGAGAGGGGCAAATCGAAGAAATTGCCGCTAAAATTCGTGAAAATTTGTAATTTTCACCTGCTATCTTGATAAAAGATGTTTTTTATGTTACTTTATTAGTGCCTTGATTTCTTCTAACGAGAGACGTAATACGAAAAATGAAATTGACCGCGGGGTAGAGCAGTCTGGTAGCTCGTCGGGCCCATAACCCGGAGGTCGCAGGTTCGAATCCTGCCCCCGCTATGCTAACCAAGAGATAACTTCTTTTTTAACAAGGAGTTATCTCTTTTTTTGTGTCCCAAATTAGCCCGTTATGAACCTACGACCACCCGTAGTGTCAAAATATTCATCCGAACTTTAAAATACTGAAAAATATAACTTTATAAACAACTGATTTAGCTGAAATAGGTCGACTTTTCTCATGCTCTTCTATATAATTTCTGCCTTTTATTAAGTTATAAGGGAGAATATATGAAAATTCGATCTTTTACTATGCTACTGACGATGTTAGCAGGTTGGATTAACAGACATCAGCAGGATATCATCGAATACTTAAAAACAGAAAATACAATTCTAAGGAGCAAAATCGCCAAAGAGAGAATAATTCTAAATGACCAGCAGAGAAAACTATTAGCTGTATTGGGCAAAAAACTGGGGCGGAAAGCCTTGTCTCAAGTTTGCTGTGCATTTTCATCGGATACCATATTAAAGTGGCACAGAAAGCTAATCGCAATGAAGTACGATGGCAGCAAGAATAGAAAGCCCGGTAAGCCGAGAATATCAGAACAGCTTGAAAAGCTCATTATAAAGATTGCAAAGTATAATCGCGGCTGGGGCTATCGTCGAATTGCGGGTCAATTAAAATACCTTGGCTATAAAGTCTCACACTATACCCCTACCCATTGTCAAGACAAAAACTTGGGGTTTTTAAGGTGGACT
>CAYSJK010000175.1:0-5140 GCA_964431375.1 uncultured Pirellulales bacterium | reverse complement strand
AAGCAGATTCTCAATTTGCTTTTTATTTTGGCTTTTAATCGCTTTTTTTATCTTATCTAATTCGGCTATGATTTTATCAATTCCTTTGGTGGTATTGGCAGCATTTGTCGCCAACACGTCAGCCCAGATATTAGCTGGTCCAGATGCGATTCTTGAGGTATCTATAAAGCCCTTACCTGCAAATTTTAGTCCTTCGCTGCTGTTGGAATTTATCAATGCCGCTGCTATTATATGTGGCAGATGGCTTATATTTGCAAGGATTCTGTCGTGCTTAGCCGGCCCCATCAATTTTACAGAACAGCCAAGCTCTGACCAGAATCTTTTAAGTGTTTGCGCCGCCTGCCGATTAGTCTTATTTGTCGTTGTCAAGATGCAGGTGGTTTGGTCGAATAAATCATCTCTGGCGAACTCGATACCTCTTTGTTCTGAGCCGGCGATTGGATGCGAACCGACATACTGTACGGATTTCGGGAGCTTCCTGGCTGCCCACTGGTGAGGCAGTACTTTTGTCGAACCCACATCAGTAACAATGCAGCCAGCCGGCAACGAATCAGCAATCTTGCTAAATATCTTCTCAAATGTGCATATAGGTGTAGCCAGAATAACAAGGTCTGCGTTAGATACACTTTCGTTTATATCGTCAACAATTGTGGTTGCGACTGCCAGTTGTCTGGCTTTATTGCGGGTAGTACGCCGATGTGAATAACCTACTACTTTCACTCTGCTAAAAGAGCGTAAAACAGCTAAAGTAATAGAGCCGCCTAAAAGACCCAGCCCTATAACAGTTATTTGCCTTAAGTCTTTCAATATCAAGACCTTATGAATTTATGCCCCAAAATGAATACTTGTAAAAAGTACTGTAAGGTATTTGAGATGTCAATTTTTTTCTTTTATTTTCGCAATTAAAATGTTAATATTCTTCTTCAAATATATAAAAGTGAAGCGTTGATATGAAGCCCCGCGTTTAACGCGGGGTTCGTGTAATAATGGCTATACTGGCTAATAGTAATATTGGCGGCGGTGACTACCTCGATTTTGAGGAGAAGGTCGCCGACCTTGACCGACAGATGAACGAGTTGAGGAAGCTCAGTTCTATCAAGGGGATTGACTATTCTGATGAGATTCGTCGGCTTCAGCGTGAGCAAGTCGCAGAGTTGAAACGTATTTATGCAAATCTCACCGCCTGGCAGACCGTTCAGGTAGCACGTCATCCCAAGCGTCCTTTGCTCGATGATTATCTCAACCTGATGGTAAAAGATTTTCGCGAATTGCACGGTGATAGATGTTTCGGTGATGACCGCGCTGTCATAACAGGTTTTGGGCATATCGGCAGAGAGAAAGTCTTAATTATTGGTCAAAACAAAGGGAGAAGCACAAAGGAGAAAATTGCCTGCAATTTCGGATGTCCCAATCCTGAGGGTTATCGCAAAGCGCTAAAAAAGATGAAATTTGCTGAAAAGTATGGCATTCCCATCGTTACTCTCATTGATACTCCGGGTGCATATCCCGGCATCGGCGCCGAAGAGCGAGGCCAGGCGCAGGCAATAGCGGTCAATCTTATAGAAATGTCGCGTTTGAAGGTCCCGATAATTTGCATCTGTATTGGAGAGGGCGGCTCAGGCGGAGCTCTGGGAATAGGTGTTGGTGATAAACTTGCAATGCTTGAGTTTGCGTATTATTCGGTTATATCGCCCGAAGGTTGTGCTGCGATTTTATGGCGAGACGGCTCGCAAGCCCCCGATGCAGCAGAGGCACTTAAACTGACCAGTAAGGATTTGTATAAGCTTGGACTCATTGACGCAATTATTCCCGAACCGCTCGGTGGTGCACATCGAAACGTTCACGATACCGTTTATAATGTCGAGATGTATATTGCCAGAACTCTACGCGACCTCAAACGCACAAAGATTGATAATTTGCTCGAGAACAGATATAAGAAGTTGCGTTCAATAGGTAATAATTTTGTAAACAACCATCGCAGCAAGGCCCGAGTAAAAGCTACCAAGGCTACTCCGACAAAATCCAGACTTGAACCTGCTAAAGTTTGATTTGCTTTTAATACTTAGCCCCCAGGTTTTCTCCGCCTTTTATAAGCACTTGGTCTCGAACAGAATTCAGTCGTTCTTGATGTCTCTTGGGTCTTTACCTTCTTCAATGGCTGTTATTTTGTTGACCCTTCTTTGATGTCTGCCCCCAGCGAAATTGGTGTCCAGCCAGACCTCAACTATTTTTCGAAGTAATACTTCGTTGACCTGGTCACCTGATAAACAAAGCACATTTGCGTCGTTATGGTCGCGTGATATTTGTGCGCTTAGCTCGTCATGGCACAATACAGCTCTGATTCCTTTTATTTTGTTTGCAACTATGCTCATTCCGAGCCCTGTTGCGCAGATTAACATACCTCTGTCGGCTTGTTTGTTCGAGACCGCCATTGCTGCTGCGTATGCTGTGTCGGGGTAATCGACCGGATGGCTGTCGTTAGTGCCAAAATCGATGCACTCATGACCTAATTGTGTCAATATGGCCTTGATTTGCTGTTTGGCCTCGAAACCACGATGATCACTCGCAAGTGCTATTTTCATATCTCAATTTCACCAATTCTCTTTTTTATAGCTTTTTCTATTAATTTTGCACAGTTGTTGTAAAACTCCTGTGATTGGCCTATCGGGTCAGGAATTTCTTCATTTTCTGCTAATAGTACACATTTATCTGCTGATTTAGGGCTAATATTAACGACCCGCTCATAATGAGACCGGCCCATCACATATATAAAGTCGCTTGCTTCAATGAGCTGCTGCGATAATGCCTGGCTCTTATGAGCTTCTATATCAATTCCCATAGCTGAACAAGTAGCTATCGCCTTTGAACTTGCTTTCGAGCCAGCCATTTCCAAGATGCCAGCGGAAAGTACTTTATAACCCATCTTTTCGAGCTGGTCAATCTTGCAATTCAATTTTTTTGCCAAATATTTGCGAAGTATTCCTACAGCCATAGGGCTTCGGCAGGTATTACCTGTGCAAACTAACAAAAATTTGACCTCTGATAGTGCTTCTAACTCTGCCTGGGAATATACGCCCGGCCTTAAAATTTCCAGGCCTGTTGTGCTTATCTTTACAACGGTACTGTTTTTTTTGTATTTGCACGGCCCACCATCCAGCAGCATATGGATTTGACCTGAAAATTGGGCAAGTACCTCTTCCGGCCCTACTGCCGGGCTCTGGCCTGTTATATTTGAACTTGGTGCAACAACAGGATTTCTCGTCTCTTGAAGCAGTATTGAAGCTATGGCGTTGTCTGGGCAGCGAATGCCTATGGAATTATTCTTGTAAAGGCTTTCAAAAACTTCCTTTTTGAGATTTTTTTGCTGTTTTTTGAGGTCATTCTGGTCTAATTCGAAGACTATTGTTAAAGGGCCGGGCCAGACTTTATCAACAAGTTTCTTGGCCTTTAATCCTAAAAGCGGAACATATTTTCTAATATCGTTTTTTTTGCCTATATGTAATGTATAGTGTTTTTCACGGTCCCTGCCTTTGAGATTATCGAGCCTGGCTAATGAAGTGGTTTCAACCCTGCTGGCAATTCCATAGACGGTTTCTGTAGGAAATGCAACAAGTCCACCTGCATCAACTATAGCTGCTGCTTCCTTGATTTTTGCAGAATCAATCTTGTCAGGATTTACTTTTACAACTTCTGTTCTCATATAGCTTATAAAAGTACCTTAAAAGCCCAAAAATCGCAAGATAACTCAATGGATATTTTCATGCAATTATGTGTTTTTTGCTTAAAAACCTAATCGTTTGGTAGTTTGGCAGTAACCGGTATTCGAATAATAACTTTTGCAACAGCTCGATGGAGCAGGTTTTATAGTAAAAGGTTTTGTATAAAAAAAGCGAATAATGTTAATGACTCAACATGTCAGTGAATGGTATTTGCAGTGATAATATAAGGGAAGGGCGATAGTCGTAGTTGTTTGTGATGTTTTTATTGATTGAAATATTAAGAATATAACGCCCGATAAGAAAGGCATAAGTGAAAAGATTCGAGGAGCAAAAAAAAATATTTTAGAAAACCGGTTATATTGCCTAATTATTCTAATCTATCCATTTTAACGTTGCCGATAACTTATTTTATTGTTTGAATGTTATTTTGAAGGAGATTTACATTATGGAGGCATTAATTGAGCAGCGTAAGGAGACTCGAAGCAGCATTTCTTGGCCTGTCAGTATATGGGTACCAGAGGCAAATAGATTTTTTAATGGCAGATGTGATAACGTTAGCAAAAATGGTGTTTTTATAAGAATACCTATGACAACACCTGTTAGGCCAGGTCATGTTATAGAAATTAATTTTCCAAGAACTACGACTTTAGCAAAAGAAAAAGGCCAGTATGCTCGTATTAAAAATGGCAAAGTAGTTAGAATTGACCGTAAAAATATCTTAACTGACGCCGAGATTGGCGTTGCAGTTGCCTTTAATAACTAAAAATACTGTTTTTTCCCTTTTGAGCAGTGGTTGCTGACAAGATGTGAATATTCGCTGAACGGGGCAATGGAGAAGGAAAGACTGATAACCAACACAGATTATCAGTCTTTTTTATTTTGTCATTTAAACACCAAAATAATCCAGCTTAAACTCATATCAAAATAACAAAAGTTTATATGCTTTTAAAAGGGACAGGTAAACCTTTTGAAGGTACTTGAAGAGGGCAATTTACTGTAAAGAGCATATAGACATCAAAGAGAACGTCTAAATTGAAGACAAAAACAGAAAAATTGCTTTTGCAAGGCGTCGGAGACTATTGTTGACATTGATAGCTGGCAATCGTATTATTTTGTATTAAAACGTTTTTCGTTTTTCGTTCCCTTTGATTTCTTGCGAAGGCAGGAACAGGGGAGTACGGAGAATAGACTCGTGCTTCGTAGCGAAGGAGCAACGCTACTTCGCAGAGTAGTACTGGAGTAAATAAAATGGCCAAGACTGAAAAGAGTTGGGAAAAGCGATTGGCTTCTGAGCCGGATAAGCTTACCGTTGATTTTGTAGAGTCGCTGTCTATCGATAAGCGTCTTTACAAGTACGATATTGTTGGCTCGATTGCTCACGCCCAGATGTTGGCTGAACAAAAGCTGATTACTAAGGAAGA
>CAYSJK010000174.1:0-5149 GCA_964431375.1 uncultured Pirellulales bacterium | reverse complement strand
GAAAATATGAGTTTTCAAACACACTTTGAGTCTATCCAGAAGGGAGTGCTGGAGTTCAGGGACCTTTCTTACTTTGGGCTGCTGATTGCCGGGTGGATTATTGCCACCAGTATCCTTTTGGACGAAACCAAAGCCGGATAATAAATCCAGTTAGAAATTGTACGACAGCGTATTTAAGGAGATTTAGAATAGTATGGCGGAAAAACAGAGAATTTCCAAAGGTCTAAACAGAACTATAAGAGCGGCTATTGGTGCTGTGCTCGTTCTGGTAATTACTTTCAGTGCCATAAAAATCTGCCAAAATATCACAAAGAGGCTAAAGCTTGACATCACCGACCAAAAGCTCTACACGCTTTCGGACGGGACAAAAGCAATTTTAGCCAAACTTAATCAGCCAATAACAATGAAGCTTTACTATGCAAAGACAGCTACTTTGAAAGCGCCGGACCAGATTAAGTATTTCAATAACTACTACGAGTTCGTTAAAGCGCTACTTCAGGAATACGCGGCAGCCTCGAAAGGAATGATTAAGCTGCAGATAATCGACCCAAGGCCTTTTTCTGACGATGAAGTACAGGCATTACGCTACGGCCTGGACCGCTATTCCATAACTCAGGAGGAGAGCTTCTTCTTCGGCTTGGTTTTGCAGACACAATTTGGAGCTGAAAAGGCAATAGAATTCTTTTCACCTGACCGACAGAATTTTGTTGAATACGACATAAGCGCCTGTATTGATACCGCTATCACACGCCAAAAGAAAAAAATAGGGGTCCTGAGCTCGCTGCCGGTAATGGGTGAAGACATCAGTGGATATATGGCCCAATTGAGGCGGATGCAGAACCAACCAACCCAGCCACCATGGACTTTCGTTCAGCAGTTACGCAGAAAGTACGAAGTAAAGCGCGTTCCAACAGATGTTAACGATATAAACGATGTTGATATTTTGCTGGTTATGCACCCTAAAAAGCTGCCGGAACAAACTTTGTTTGCAATAGACCAGTTTGTCCTCAAAGGTGGCAGAACAATCGTATGCGTTGACCCACATTGTATTGTGGACAGACCCAACCAAATGGCTATGCAAATGGGCGCTTCACAGAGTTCGGACCTAAACGTACTTTTACGAACTTGGGGCCTTGAAATGCCCGTGAGCACACTTGCCGGCGATATGAGCATCATGTTAGATGCGCCTCTTGGCCCAAATCAACGACTTGAAAAAGTCGTCACTTACATGGGTCTAAAGCCCGGATGTTTCAACACAGACAACGTTATTACTGCTGAGCTTAACCAGGTACGGATTCTATATGCCGGCGTATTGAAAGAAATTGGTGACCCAAACGAAATAAAAGCGGCGAATATCAAACGAACTCCGCTTCTCACGACAACCAATCAAGGCAATAGTGTTACAGTAAGCGGCCCATATGAGCTGATGCTTCTGAATCCGGCTAAACTAAGAAGCAGATTCACCATGGGATTTGAGCCGGTGTCGATGGGTTATTTGATTACCGGTCGTTTCAAGAGCAGCTTTCCTGATGGCATTGAAATTGAGGTTGAGCAAAAGTCGGAAGACCCGAACGAAACCAGGAAAATCAAAAAACAAATCACAGGTATAACACAGGCAGAGCGAGACTGTGCCGTAGTGGTTTACACCGATGTTGACTTTATAAGCGATATGTTGGCGTATCAGGATTTTTCTATCTTTGGCAAGGCACCCTGGGGTGACAACAGTACTTTAATGCTGAATTCAATTGATGATTTGACCGGCTCAGCCGATTTGATTTCAATCAGGTCCAGAGGCAACTTCAAGCGGCCGTTCACTGTTGTTGACGAAATTGAAAGTCAGGCAGAAGCTGAAACCGCAGAAGAGGTAGCAAAGCTAAATGTACAAATCTCCGGATTCACGAAAGAATTACAATCTATTCTGGCCTCGGCCAAAGGGCAGGAGGCGGAAGTCATTGGCAGCACAATTCTCCAAAAACAACGGGATATTGAACTCAAGAAACACGAGGCACAGCGCCAGCTAAATGATATAAAATTGAAAAGACGCGAACGAACTGAGCATTTAGGTAACGCCCTTCGCAACTTTAATATGCTAATGGCACCAGTGGTTATTCTCGTAATCGCTGTAGTGTTGGGCATCCGCAGAAGTGTAAGAAAGAGACATTATATCAGTCACGCAAGCGATGCTTAAGTAAAAGTACGAATTCTAAAATTCGAATTTCGGATTTAAAGCGTAACATTGGAGTCTTATAGATGAGTAACAAAAAACTTGCAATACTCGCCATTGTTGCTGTTGTTATGGTTATATTGGCTGTTGTTCAATCATATATCGCCACCGGACCTGCAGAGCCGGAGACGCCCGGTTATCTCATCCCGGGTCTTAATATCGCTCGAATCGGCAGCATCGTTTTAGGTAAAAGCGATAACATTGTAACCTTAAATCGAATAGCAGGCCGCTTTGTCGTTGCCAATAAGGATAACTATCCTGCAAAGGTCAGCGAGATAAACAATTTGCTCTCAAAGTGCCAGGAAATCCGCTGGTCACAATTTATTACCGACAACCCGGCAAATCACGAAGACCTTGGGGTAACAGAGGAAAAGGCGACCAATGTCGTCAAATTCCTGACACCGGAGCCAAACTCAACAGTTCTTGCAGGTGTTGCTGTGGGGAAAAAAAGAGAAACGGGGGCCGGAACCTATATAAGACTGCTTACGAGCGATAAGCAATTGAGCAATAAGGTGTACCTTGCCGATAGTGTCCCCCGGCTTGGTAATCAGGTAATGAATTATATCGAGCAAAACCTCACTTCTTTCAAGCGAGAAGAAATTGAGTCGGTAACGGTCAGCTCCCCGAACGGTGAATATACACTAAAAGCAAAGGAAGATAGCAAAGACTTACTGCTGGAAAACATCCCGCAAGGCAAGAAGCTAAAAATAAGTACAAGCCAGGGTGTCTTCACTGCCTTGACGAACTTGAGATTTGATAACGTTACGAATAAAAGCTCCGGTCTGCTCTTCGACAGAAAATATATGTGCCGGCTGAAAACCTCAGCCGTTTATACGATAGACATTGCCCAAAAGGATGATAAGACATATATAGCTTGTCAGGCCGCTTTTAAGGACACCGTTGAAAGGCCGAAACAGGATGAGTCAGAAGAGCAGTTGAAGGAAAAGGAAGCAAAACTGCTGGACTGGGAAAAAACAAAAGTTTTTTCTGAGAGGCATCAGGGATGGGTTTACGAAATCCCCGACTATAAAGCGAAGAACCTGACAAAGGAGCTTTCCGATTTACTCGAGGATGCTCCAGTACCGCAAGAACCTAATGAAATAAATGCTGAAGAGTCTAATGCGGCAAACGCCGAACAGTAAAACATTCAAATAAAAACCGACGCACTTCAGAAGTTTTCCAATATCGCGGCTGTGTGGATTGCCAGCAGCATCAGGTAGTCCAAATCGCTCAGACTATAGCACTCCTGGCTCACAGCGTTATCGACATATATCACACCGAAACAACCCGTCGGGTCAACAATAGGTGCTATCATCGCAGAACAAATTTTGTCCTGTCCTGTTTGACTCGAAGCTTGTGGCAGAAGTAAGAAATGACACTTTTCAACCGCTTGAGTAATTTTCTCTTTAATGTTTATCTGGTCTATATCGACCTTTTCGCCGTCGCTTCTTCTGCCGGTGTGATAAGTCATCGCCCCTTGTGGCTCATCGCGTAATGCGCACCAGCTATGAAAAGCAGCAAACTGCTTTAATATAACTTTCAACAGAACCTTGAGCAATTCTTCAGGGCTGTTGGCTTTGCAAATTGCCTCGGTGGCCTCCAGGAAATCCTTTGCTCTTTTGGCCGGCAACCTGATATCGGGTGCTTGCTCAACATCAACTTTTCTTACTATAATCTGCGGCTCACGGGCAGTTGTTATCAGCGTATCTTCCATATGAATATCTTTGACCGCTTTGGAATCTTCTTCGAGATTAATCTCTATAGTAAAATCAAGGATTTTCAGGATGTCTCCGGTCTTGATTTCCGCCTTGCGTACCTGCTTATCGTTTAGATACGTCTTGTTTGCTGAATCGAGGTCCTCGACCATCCATTTGCCGTCCTGTGTCGCAAAGATTACGGCGTGCTGCCTTGATACAGCTCTGTCGGGAAGAAAGACCTGGCTTTTAACATGTCTGCCGATGTATATAGGTCCCGCTGAGAATTGAAATTCTTTGACGTTTCGACCGTTTTGTTTTACTATCAAACGCATAGCTTTCCTTCTCTGCAAACAGATATTAAAGCTCTACATTTATTATCCACAATTCGGCCTTACTTGTCAAGCAAACCATTTTAATATGCTGGTGTCGGAAACTGCTTTGTAACCGATGAAAAACAGAGTCAGGTCTTATTGTTAACGGATGAAATGTTTAGAAACAAAAATGCCGCGAGACTGTAAAAACATAAACAATACGAATAATCCGATTGCAATGATACAAAGAAACATTATCGTTATCTTTCGCAGTTCGGTATGTGGAGCTTTAAAAATCAAAAACAATGGCAGGCCGATTATTAAAAATACAGGTACAAACATCGCAATCATAAATAGATAAAGCAATCTGTTGATTATGAATGTATTTTTATCATGCCAGAGCTTCCGCCACATTGTTAGGAAAATGCCATAGTTAAAACGAATATTCACAAATCCGATATACGGCGTAAGTGGATTGATAGCATCGTCACAGTCACAATTGTGGCAATAATATTGCAAAGGCTCACAAGGAGTAAGACACTTAAGACAAAGTGGCCGTGCGTCATCCGGGATAAAGTCATCGTCAGCCTGTTCAGCTTCCCCCGTCGTCAAATTATTTTTATCCTTCTCGCTCATATAAAGATTACGTTACTGTCTGACTGCGTTCACTGTAAATCTGCCATAGTCACGGCTCTTCCTGCACCGAGGCCAATGTATTTATCGCCGAAGCGCTTTTCAAACAAGGCCCTTGCCTTTTCACCTGTACAATGACTCGGGCCAACGTATCGAACACCCATCTGTTCGAAAGCCGAAATAATTTTTTCGATTTTGCCCTTTGTCACCCACTCCAGATGAAATCCGCCCATCACCACCTGTGCCTGCGTTACCTGTGCAGGCACCACAGGTGCAGGCAAAAG
>CAYSJK010000173.1:0-5161 GCA_964431375.1 uncultured Pirellulales bacterium | reverse complement strand
AAGCCTGCTCGTCACGGCGTAGCTCTTAGCGTAGCCGGATCAGGCGAAGCCGGGTAGGATTCAGATATTAGAGTTTCTGTCTTCCACTGCCTTGCCTTTACCCTGCATTGCAACCATCCGGTTGATAGCATCGACATACGCCTTCGCGGACGCCTCTATTATATCTGTTGAGATACCTCTGCCGACATAGCTTCGGCTGTCATCTCGGATTTTTACGGTTGCTTCGCCGAGTGCTTCTTTACCGCCGGTCAGCGCTCTTATGGTATAATTTTCCAGTTTGGGCGATTGGCCGGTGGCATCTCTGATAGCTTCGTATGCTGCATCAACAGGACCATCGCCGCAGGCGGCCGCCTGTCTCGTTTCATCGCCGGTCTTTATCTTCACACTCGCCGTCGGCAAAGTCCCCGTGCCGCAGGCAACATGCAGGTACTGAAGCTCGTACGTCTGCTCGATGAGGTGAATCTCATCGCTGATTATCGCCGCCAAATCCTCATCAAAGACCTCTTTTTTCCTGTCGGCTATAGCCAGAAATCGCTCATACGCCTTCTCAATCTCATCTTTACTCAACGTATATCCCATCTCTTCGAGCCGATGAACCAGGCCGTGCCTGCCGGTCCGGGCCGTCAGCACAACGCGGCTCTCAGCCAGGCCGATAGTCTCCGGCCGCATAATCTCATAGGTCTCCCGCTTCTTCAGAAATCCATCCACGTGAATTCCGGAGCTGTGTGCAAACGCATTATGCCCCACAATCGCCTTATTCGCAGGCACCGGCATACCCAGCATATCAGCCACCATTCGGCTGGTTCGATAGAACTCGCGGGTATTGATACCCGTCTCTACCTCATCAAAGAAGTCCCTGCGAGTAAGAATAGCCATAACCACTTCTTCAATCGCGGCATTGCCCGCCCTTTCACCAATCCCATTAATCGTGCCCTCGACTTGACGGGCGCCGTTCTTGACGCCGGCGAGGGAATTGGCGACTGCGAGGCCGAGGTCGTCGTGGCAGTGGACGCTGATTGTGGCCTTGGCGATGTTCGGCACATTGGCCCGGATGTCGCGGATGAGCTCGCCCCACTGCTGCGGTATAGCATAACCTGTAGTATCGGGTATGTTGACAACGGTAGCGCCAGCGTCAATAACGGCATCGAGTATCTCGTAAAGATACTCCCTGCCGGCCCGGCCGGAGTCCTCAGCGTAAAATTCTACGTCCTTCGTGAATTCCGCTGCCTGCCTGACGGCATTGACGGCCATCTTGATAATATTGGCCTTCTTCTCGGCCATCGTCCTGCCGTACTTGTCGTCTGCGAACTTTCCCTCGATGTGAATATCAGAGACGCCGATGCCCGTATGGATACGGCAGCGCTTCGCCTTAGCCAATGCCCTGATGCAGACCTCGATATCCTCGGCCCTGGCGCGGGTCAGGCCGCAAATAATCGGGCCATCGAGCTGCTCGGATATCAGGCGTACGGCTTCAAAATCCTCGGGCGATGAGGCTGGGAAACCGGCTTCGATAATATCAACCTTCAGGCGGGCCAGCTGGCGGGCGATTTCGAGCTTCTCCCTCGCCCCTAACCTGCTGCCAGCGGCCTGCTCACCATCGCGTAAGGTCGTATCAAAAATCATTACTTTTTCTTTAGACATCTTTGTTTACTCCTTATTCAGCCACAGAGAACACAGAGACCTCAGAGATTTTTAAGATTGTCATTCCCGCGAAAGCTGGAATCCACCTTCTTTTTACTTATTCTGCGTAAATCTGTCCGCCAAAGGCGGATAAATGTCATCTGTGGCTTAAATTTGACTAATTATGCCCTAAATAGGGCCAAATTGCCACGAATTATTTATTTTAGCCACAAAGGCACCAAGACTCGAAGTTTATCTTTAAATAGATAATCCAACTTATCCTTGCGGCTTCGTGGTGAAAAAATAAAAATTATATGAGTTTTTTGTGTTGAAGTATTATTGCGCCGCAAGGCGCAAAAGGAGGGTGCTCAGGCAAATGCCTGCCGTTTGTGAATAACGATTTGTACGTTTTTGACTCATAAAACTAATTATACAAAGAAAAATGGATATTGCAAGTGTTTTTTTATGAAAATTTTGCCACGAAGGCACCAAGACACGAATAATTAATCATTCATCAATAATCAATTAAAATGGCCACTAAGGCACGAGCCTTCGCTTTCTCCTTCGCCAAGGCTTCGGAGAATTTAAAGCTACGGCGAGACAAGTTACGCGGATTTAGTGAAAGTTGAAACTATAGGCTTTAAAAATTGGGTAATTATTTTTCAGCGAAAATTAATTTTAAAAAATGACGGTGATTATTATATCTAAGATATCCTACGAAATTTATTGGCCTTTTTTATGAAAGAAATATAAGGCCACTGTCTTCTATCTGTTGGAAGATGAATTTTCCCAAGTGAGGATTTAAAGTCCTGAATCCCTGCATTAAGATTTAACTTTATAAGCTGTTCCTCTTTTTTGTGATTAATCTTCATAATGTAGTTTCTATCTATATATATCAAGCCTGAGTCAAAAGCTCGATGATACGTTGGTGATAGGGCTATACCATTACGTACGTCATCAATACTTTCAGTAGCAGCGACAGGAAGTATATGAGCTGCTTCAACCAATCGCAGCTGCATACGAGTGATAGAACAACGGTGACCATATGCATTTAAAACTTTTTCTCTAAAATTAGAATCCCTTGAAACACGTTATTACACTACGGGAATCGGCAAGGGCATGATAACCCCCATCAGAACAAAGGAACCATCCAATAATCTTGAACTTTGAAGATCCTGCCAATAAATCATCATCGAACTTATCACATGTGTCGCATTTTTCTACAACTATCCAAGGATACTTCAATGCTGTAATTTTACATGACGGAATAGTCGGGGCTAATAAACCTGTCCCATTACATATATAGCATTTTTGTTTTTTGCCCATAATCGAATTCCCAAGAAAGATTGTTTTAAGAAGTAAGCTTCCAAAGTTCACCAGAAAGAAGGACCAATCCCTTTTTCTTTAGTTGCTGCTGGGCAGTTCTGACAGCATGCTTCCATTTTTTCCCAAAGTTTTCGCCATCAATTACTCGATCTATGTTGTCGTCACATAGATCAGGGTGGATTGCTTGTATCTTTGGGTGTAATCTTTCAGTCGTTAAAGGACCATAACACTTTAGCAAATATAGAATTGTTTTAGCAAAAACCGTATGCATAGCGCCACCAGCAAGACGCAAACGTATAAGTTCATCCTCAGCAGTTAAAACTTCATGTTCAAATTCTATCTGAACTGATTTTATGATAGATTTCTGTTGTTTTTTATAAGTTTTGCTCAAACGATCTGCTATAAGACAATAATTGTCTAGATTCTGGGAAGTAATCATTGCTCCGAGTTCGGAATAACTCGTGATATCTTGGGAGATTTCACCAACGATATTTCTACCAATTAATCTAATCCCATATTCATAATTATGATCCAATCCTCCTGCGGTTAGATTAGCAGAGGTTATTATGGCACAACTTTCGTCAGCAACATAAACTTTCGCATGAAGCTTTGGCAAATGAAATAAACGAACTTCATTAAAAATAGAAATCAATTTCTTTAAAGCTGCAGGATCCGTAACACCTTGGTAAATGTTGATGGGCGATAAATCTGTTAAAATCCTCAAGTTGAGGTTTATCTGATTTTTTTGAGTTAAATTTTCTACGACAAATAGTGAACCATTGTTTGTAATATAGGGTGATGAAATAATCAAGTTCCGGCGTGCAGTTTGTAATAAACTAGATAACTCTTCCTTCCAATCTCGACTTAATACTCGCCATTCTATCATAGATAAGAATCTTTAAACTGAGCCCTTCTACGATTTCTATAATTTATTTATTAAAAATTATTAATTTTTTGTTCTTTGGAATATTATTCTTTATGGTTTTCAGCGGCTGTACCATCTGCATTGCAATCGGAAATCAAAGGTAATAATTTTGGATAGGCCCCAGAAAACGTCTGGATGAAAGAAGCCCTTGCAGCAGGAACTCAGATTTAGATTGCCGTATTTGAGAGTTGCAGGTGTTAATGTGATTACTCGCGAGTCCATTTCTGTCTTTCCCAATATAATCAGATAATAACTGACAACTTCCTAAAGCACAATAATATACCAATTTATGTAAAAGGGCAAATAGGGATTTCGGGGTTTGTAATGAAAAATTTGGCGAAAAAAACAAATGATTACGATTAGATTAATCGGGAAAGTTCAAATTCGCAAATTCTCCGTGGTAAATTCTTAGAATTATTGACCCACGGCATAAAGCCGGAGAAAAATTCCCCTAACACAGGTTTGGGGGCTAAACGGGACTGACCGATAGGTAAAGGCGGAGGAGAGAAATCCTCAATAAGTAAAATTTTGAAAAAATCTCCAAAAAGGGCTTGTCTTATAATTATTTTAGCAATATAATATAATTATGGATGAAATAAAGTTCAGCTGGGATGCTCAAAAACCGGAGCAAAAAGATGAAAAAAGAATATGACTTTTCAAAAATGAAAGGACGTAAGAATCCTTACGCCGAAAAGCTGAAAAAGCAGGTTACCCTTCGTTTGGGAGTCGATGTAATTAAGTATTTCAAGGATTTGGCAAAGGAAACCGGAGTTCCATATCAAAACTTGATAAATCTTTATCTAAGAGACTGCGCCCTCTCGCACAAAAAGCTGACTCTCAAGTGGGCATCCTGACAGAAAATTGATAGCAGAAGTCAGCAGACGGAGGAGGAACGCAGAATATCCAATCCCCCATATTCACGAGGACAAGTATCGAATCTCAGCAGAAAACATCCAGACTGGCAAAGAATATCAAACATCGAAATTAAATCATTTTTTAAAGTTCAAATTTGCAAAATCGCCATGATAAATTCGTCGCTCGTCGCTTGTGACTCGTATCTCGGCGAGTGAATGCGTGGATGAGCGGATCCCCGCCTTCGCGGGGACAGGTGAGTGGATCCCCGACTACGACCCCCGATCGAGTCGAGGGCAGGCTTTTCGGGGACAGGGGAAGTTTAGAACGGCAAACTCTCCGTGATATTTTCGGGCGGCATTGTCATAAGCGCAAGCGGCCTCGATTTCATTGTCGAAATAGCCAAGAAACTTTCGCCGTTTTTGAACGCTTATGCTG
>CAYSJK010000172.1:0-5189 GCA_964431375.1 uncultured Pirellulales bacterium | reverse complement strand
TTTGACCGAGTTCGATTTCGGCGGGGAACGCTATAAGAGGACCGGCGAGACGCTGCCGGACAGCGCCATCGAGGAGCTTCGCAAGTTCGATGCGATTCTATTAGGCGCAATCGGCCATCCGGATGTTGCGCCGGGTATCCTTGAAAAAGGCATATTGCTGAAGGCGCGGTTCGGGCTTGACCAGTATATAAACCTTCGGCCTGTAAAACTATACCCGGGTGTTGAAACACCTTTGAAGGACAAAGGGCCTGACGATATAGATTTCGTGGTTGTTCGCGAAAATACCGGCGACCTCTATACCGGCACGGGCGGATTTACGATGAAAGGGACACCCAACGAAGTGGCTGTTCAGTCGGCTGTATATACGCGTTTTCAGGTTGACCGCTGCTTAAAGTACGCTTTCGAATATGCACGTAAGTACGGTAAGAAAACGCGCGGCAAAGGCGAGAATAATACGCTTGCACTTTGCGGCAAGACGAACGTGCTGACGTATGTGTATGACCTCTGGGAACGGGCATTTCATGAGATGGGCAAAAAAGAATACCCCGATATAGTGCGTGAATATTATCACGTTGACGCAACGTGTATGTGGATGGTCAAGAACCCGGAATGGTTCGATGTGATTGTAACGGGCAATATGTTCGGTGACATTATCACCGACCTCGGCGCGATGGTGCAGGGCGGTATGGGTATAGCTGCAGGCGGCAATCTCAATCCCGAGGGCGTAAGTATGTTCGAGCCCATCGGCGGAAGCGCACCGAAATATACCGGCAAAGGTGTTATCAATCCATTGGCTGCTATATGCGCTGCGCAGATGATGCTGGCCACATTAGGTGAAGAAAAAGCAGCGGAGCAGGTAGAGAAGGCAGTGATGTTCGTGACCGCCAACAAGCTCAAATCGATGCAGGCAGGAAAGATGGGCTACTCAACCAGTGAAGTTGGTGACTTGGTAGCGGAAAGACTCGCATGATAGTGTTATGCCGGCTAATTTAACACCAGAATATTTTAAGGCAGAACAGTGGTATCGCGAGGCGACGACCAACGAGGAGAAGATTCTCGCGCTTGAGCGGATGCTTGCGGTGATGCCCAAGCATAAGGGTACCGACCACCTGAAGGGGGACCTTCGCAGAAAGCTCAGTAAATTAAAAGAGGCGCCGGCAAAAAAGGGGAAAGGCAAGCATGTCGATATCTTCCATGTCCAGCGAGGCGGTGTAGGACAGGTCGTTCTATTGGGCGCGCCGAACAGCGGCAAGAGCTCCATTGTTGCAGCAATGACCAATGCAAAGGTCAACGCAGCCGAATTTCCTTTCGCCACTACGGCTCCCGTGCCGGGAATGATGATGTTCGAGGATGTGCAGATTCAGCTTGTAGATATGCCGCCGATTACTGCTGATTACATTGCTCCGGGGCAGGTAGGCACGTATCGCAACTGCGACCTGATTGCTATTGTCATCGACCTTTCCGCCGACGTTAAAGAACAACTGGATGTCTGCCTGAATTTTCTTGAGGGCAGAAGTCTGTTGTTTGAATCCGATACGCCTGCTGTGGATGAGCGAGGTAACGCGTTAGGCGAGCGTTCCGTTTGCATCTGCACCAAATCCGACATTGCTGCAGCCGGTTCGATTGAGACATTTAAAAGGTCATGCAAATACTCTTTTGAATTTGTTAAGGTGTCGGTCGAGAATGGCGAGGGAATGGACAAGCTAAGCGAGTTTTTGTTCAGGCAGTTAAATATTATTCGCGTTTACGCCAAGCCGCCGGGCAAAAAAGCGGATATGGATGAGCCGTTTACGCTGCTGGCGGGTTCTACTGTTATGGATTTGGCCACGGCTATTCACAGGGAACTGGCTGAGAAGCTGAAATTCGCGAGAATCTGGGGCACCGGTGTCTATGACGGCCAAAATGCTCAGAGAAACCATATCCTTAACGACAAGGATATTATAGAGTTGCATTTCTCTTGATTTTCCCTAAAATTTTAGATGTGAGGTTTCCGCCTCTTAGTTGGTAAAATGCGATACGAAAGGAGTTACTATGTACACACGGAAAGCAATCGAACTGATAATGGCACTTGGTATTTGCTGTGCGCTGGGTCTGTTGGGGTGCGATACTGGCACGAATATTAAAGGCCCTGGTGCGAAGCTTGGCAAAATTGCCGAGCGCGAAGGCAGGGATTATCCTGTTCAGCCGATATCGTTCACCAATGTTAAGGTTACGGATAAATTCTGGACGCAACGGATTGAGACGAACCGAAAAGTGTCGATTCCTTATGCCTTTGACAAGTGTGAAAAAACCGGCAGGATTGACAATTTTGCCATAGCAGGGGGGCTGAAGAAAGGCAAACATCGCGGGGGCTTTCCGTTCGACGATACCGACTTATACAAGATTCTCGAAGGCGCATCTTATTCGTTGAGTGTTCATCCTGACGCAAAACTTAAAAAGTACCTGGATGAGCTGATTGTCAAGATAGCTGCTGCTCAGGAAGACGACGGTTACCTGTACACAGCCCGCACAAATAATTCCAAACGTTTAAGCAATTGGTTCGGGGAAAAGCGATGGGAAAAACTGGACGACAGCCACGAGCTTTACAATATGGGTCATCTTTATGAGGCGGCGGTCGCGCACTATCAGGCGACGGGTAAACGGACGCTGCTGGATGTTGCAATCAAGAACGCCGATTTCCTTGATACGGTGTTCGGCCCGGGCAAGAATGGGACCGTGCCCGGCCATCAGATAATTGAAATGGGACTTGCGAGACTGTACCGAACCACCGGAGACGAAAAGTACCTGAAATTGGCCAAATTTTTCCTCGACACCCGTGGTCCCGGCGGCAGAGAGTACAACCAGTCTCATCAGAAGGTTGTCGAGCAGAGCGAGGCGGTGGGGCACGCTGTGCGGGCATCCTATATGTATTGCGGTATGGCAGATGTCGCGGCGTTGACCGGCGACGATAGTTATCTTAAAGCAATCGACCGGATATGGGAGAACGTTGTCGCAAAAAAGCTTTATATTACCGGCGGTATTGGCGCCAAGAGTGATGGTGAGGCCTTTGATAAAGACTACGAGCTGCCTAACGCGAAGGCGTATTGCGAGACCTGTGCGGCCATCGGTAACGTTATGTGGAACCACCGGATGTTTTTGTTTCATGGTGACGCAAAATATATCGATGTGCTGGAGCGAACCCTTTACAACGGTCTGATTTCGGGAGTGTCGCTTAGCGGCGACAGATTTTTCTATCCTAATCCTCTTGAGTCGCGCGGTCAGCACAGGCGCAGCGCATGGTTTTCCTGTGCCTGCTGTCCGACAAACGTAACGCGTTTTATCCCATCAGTTCCCGGATACGTATATGCACATTCCGAGGACAAGCTGTACATCAATCTGTTCGTCAGTGGTTCCGGGACCATAATAACGAAAGACAACGCCGTGCGGATAAACCAGAAGACGCATTATCCGTGGGATGGGGCGGTTAAGATGACGGTTGAGCCGCGGAGCCCGGCCAAATTTACAATTTACGTTCGTATTCCCGGCTGGGCGCAGAACAAGCCGGTGCCGAGCGATTTGTATCGTTATGCCGACAGCAGCGATGAAAAAGTGAGTCTGAGCGTCAACGGCAAAGAGATTGCTTTGGATATGGAGAAAGGTTTTGTCTGCATTGAGCGGAATTGGAAAAAGGGCGATGTTATCGAATTGGAACTGCCAATGCCGGTGCGGCGGGTTGTGTCTGACGAGAAAGTCAAGGCGAATACAGGCAGGGTAGCCCTGCAGCGTGGCCCGATTGTGTACTGCGCCGAGGGTGCTGATAATGACGGCCATGTTCTTAATCTTGTTTTGCAGGATACTGCCGAACTGAAGACAGAGCATAGAAGGGATTTGCTCGGCGGCGTAACGGTGATTCGCAGTGAGGCAGTTGGTCTGAGCTATGACAAAGAAGGGAAAATACAGTCAAGGCAAAAACAGGATATCGTGGCTATTCCCTACTGTGTCTGGGCGAATCGGCGTTCCGGCGAAATGGCGGTCTGGCTGGCGCGAGATGAATCGGCGGCGCGGCCTCTGACACCGCCGGGGATGAAACGCGAGATGTCTGCGGAGAGAACAAGGCCAACCGTTAAAATCGATGCAACTAAAACCAGAGAGCCGATTTCGAAATATATCTACGGTCAGTTTATAGAGCATCTCGGCAGGTGTATTTACGGCGGGATTTGGGCAGAGATGCTCGAAGACCGTAAGTTCTATTTTCCCATCAAGGCGAATTACGCCCCCTATCGAGGCACGCAGGGCGTTTCCAAAGAACATCCTTTTGCGGTAGTAGGCGCCTCGCCCTGGCAAATCATGGGAGCGGCTGATTCGGTGGTTATGGTCAAGGAAGATTCCTTCGTTGGCGAGCACACACCGCTTATTCAGTCCGGCAGCGGTATCCGACAACTCGACCTGGGTTTGGTTAAAAATAAAAAATATACCGGCTATATCTACCTCAAAGCCGGACAGCTCCCGCTCCCGTCTTCAACAGAGGACACAGGAGCGAATGTGACGATATCACTTATCTGGGGTGATAAACCGGAAGAACGAGACGTTGCTCACTTTAGTATCGATGCGAACCGTTATACCAAACAGCAATTCCAGTTTACAGCCGGTGCCTATACGACAGAGGGTAAACTGGAAATCAAGGTAGCCAATGGTGCGTGCTTTGTGGGTACGGTCTCTCTGATGCCGGCGGACAATATCGATGGTATGCGGGCCGATACATTGGGATTGCTTAAAGAACTCGGCGCCCCGATGTATCGCTGGCCCGGCGGAAACTTCGTCAGTGGTTACGACTGGCGCGATGGTATCGGCGACAGGGACAGGAGACCTCCTCGCAAAAATCCAGCGTGGACGGGAGTAGAGCACAATGACTTCGGCTTCAACGAATTTATTCGTTTTTGCCGTCTGGTCAATGCCGAGCCATTGGTGACCGTCAATACCGGTTTCGGCGATGCCTACTCCGCGGCTGCTCAACTGGAATATTCCAACGGCTCGGCTGATACAATCATGGGCTCTTTGCGGGCCAAGAACGGTGAGCCGGAACCCTTTGATGTTCGCTACTGGTGTATAGGCAATGAAATGTGGGGTAATTGGCAGCTCGGCTATATGAAGCTGGAACATTATGTCCTCAAACATAACTGGATTGTGGACAAGATGCGCGAGGTTGACCC
>CAYSJK010000171.1:0-5191 GCA_964431375.1 uncultured Pirellulales bacterium | reverse complement strand
CGATAGCCAAGCATAATCAGGAAAAGATTGACGGCATATTCCATAATCATTATGCCGATTACAATCTTAACCATATTCTTTTTGACGACTGCACAGTACAATCCAATCATAAACAGTAAAAAGCATAAGGCATAAGGCATTGGTTTTACCCCTTTTTATTACTTGATACATCAGACCTAAAGATTGAAAGAGTAAGAATGACCAGAAACAATGATGCACCAACCTTAAGGCCGATAGCGATATTCGACAGCGGTATAGTACCAGCACTTAAGAGCTCCAACGGCTGGCCGTACTTTTCGACCAGAAAATTGACAAAAAACGTCCCACCAAAAACAAATCCCAGAACAGCTATCATAGCAAAGAGAAATGCTCCCAAACAATCGAGCTTTGAGGCAAGCGGCAAAGGCAGATTTTTTTCTACAAACTCCCTGCCGAACGCCAGCATAAGCAGTACATAGGAAGATGCTAAAATCACACCACCGGCAAAACCACCGCCCGGAGTAAGATGCCCAAAAATAATGATGTAGATACCAAATAAAAATATGAGCACCTTTACCCAACTGGCAATGGTTTTCACTATTATTGTCATACCCTTCACCCCGTTAGAATTTTTCCCTTTTTGTATCATATGACTACCTCATTATTACCTCGTTATAGCATTTTTCTAACGGGGTTCATTGGTCCATCTCCTCCAGCAGTTTTTTGGGCTTTCTTCGCAGTATAACAGTTGCCCCTATAATCGAAGTAAACAGTACAGTTGCCTCACCGAGCGTGTCATAAGCACGAAAATCCAAAATGACCGAAGTAACGATATTTGCCGCCCCTGTTTTGGCCAGTCCCTCGCTGATGTAAGTTTGGGAAGCAGCTTCGGGAACCTTCGAAAAGATAGCCGTACCAAAATCAGGCAAAGTCTCAAATACTTTTATGCCGGCCAGGAATATCACAAAGATAACTACAATGGAAACAACCATCCCGAAGAACTCTCTGTCGCCTGTAA
Source organism: uncultured Pirellulales bacterium (assembly GCA_964431375.1). GTDB lineage: Bacteria > Planctomycetota > Phycisphaerae > Sedimentisphaerales > Anaerobacaceae > CAZBWE01. The sequence continues at coordinate 4,194 of CAYSJK010000171.1, read as the reverse complement.
TAAATGTTCGGTCGCGGGAAATGGTAGCGCGAATCAGGATAATTAAACCCAAAACTTCCACTACAATCTGAGTTATGGCAATATCCGGTGCCCGCAAAAACAGGAACATCAGCGAACCACCAAAACCAATAGCGCCAACGCAAATCACAGAACTTAACAGATTTTTGGTCTCCACTGCTACAACAGCAGCGATTATTATAAATAACAGTAAGATGTAAAATTCACTCATATTCACCTCACCAAATTCTACAAACGATAAATAAAACTATCAATAATCCTAATGTCACCCAGGTTAGATACATTGAAAGGACTCCCGAATGAAGCCATCTGAGAAAACCTGTCAATGTCAGACCTGCTCTTCCACCCTGGTCGTATACGTCAAAATAGCCTTTTTCCTGGCCGGTATAAAGCTGTTTCAAGCCACCTATAGATGAAACAGTTTTATAAAAATGCGTCCCGGATATAGTCATTTGCTCATTAGTCTGCACTTCGCCACAGGTCCAGGTAGGCACAATTCTCACTTTTCTTGCTAATAAACCGACAAGTAAAACCAACAGGCCAAGAGCAATACCAACTATTATCAGGATTGTGGCAAGCCCCGATTGCCAGGTGCCGAAAATAGCGTTATCAGGCGTATTCAATGCAGGATAAATGAACCACTTTAGCGGTACGTGATAAAAGATTCCAAAAAATACGCACAGAAAAGCAAGCACAACCATCGGAATCCACATAGCCGGCGATACTTCTTTTACTCCTTTTAGCTTATCCGGCAGGCGGGAAAGGAACATAGAGTGAATGAGCTTTACAAATGAAGCCAGCGTAAGCGCGCTTCCAAACATCGCGCAGGTCAGCCAGATGGGCCATACTTTGGTTGTCCAGCCGGCCTGTATCGTTCCCATCTCAATTACGCCCTGATAAACCATCCATTTGGAAACAAAACCGTTGAATGGCGGTATCCCGGAAATACTTAAGGCGGCAATCAAACAGGTAACAAAGGTAATCGGCATTTTTTTGCCCAATCCGCCGAGCCTGTCCAGTTCAGCAGTACCACTTTGTTGCTCAACTGCGCCTCCACATAAAAACAAACAACATTTATATATTGCGTGGTTTAGCATATGGAATACACCGCCGGCAATACCTACCGGCGTCATTGTAGCTATTCCCAGCACCATATAGCCAACCTGGCTAATAGCATGATATGACAATAGTTTCTTGAGATTGTGCTGCACCATAGCAACCATTACAGCAATGATAACCGTTGCCGCACCTATCAGAGCAAGAATGAAACTCAAAACTTGAGATTCGAGGACAAATATTTCCCTCACGATTATTACTAAAAGATAGATTCCTAATAATTTATCAATAGCGGCAGGTAGAAGGGCCATCACAGAAGCAGGCGCATACTCACCACTGGTAGGCAGCCATGTATGCAGGGGCAACGCCCCTGCTTTGGTAATGGCGGCCGTCAAAAGTAACAAGAAAGCTATGATTGCAAGTGTGGAATTAGTCGCCAGCGCTATATCAGAGATGACAAGCGTGCCTGATAACGACCATACCATCAATACTCCTAACAGAAAAGCAGCATCGGACGCCCCTATCATTGCAAAACTTTTAGTGGCAGCGAAATTGGAATTTTTGCCGCCAGTGGTTATTAATAGATACAGCGAAACAGTAACAATCTCCCAAAATATCAATAAAAACAGCAAATGATTACAAAGCAATATACCTGCTGAACCACCTATCGTAATCAGAATAGAGCCATAATATATACTTAGCTGCTTTGCGCCGCTCATCGATTTCAATGAATATAAAGTTATTAACAGGCCGAAGCCCATAGCGAACATTAGTATAAATGAACTAAGAGCTGTGGCATTGAGCAAAAGGTCGAGTCTAAAGTCGTCGATTTGCAAAATAGACCAGGCAAAGCTAACATCATATGCCTTGGCCCTGGCTAACATAAATATCTTGATACCCAGCGCAAAAGTAACAACGGATACAATCAGCGAAATGCCCCTTGAAAACAGATTGAACCTGCTTGGCAAAAACAAAAGCACAAAGCCAACAACAAGTGGCAAAAAGACAATAAATAGCAGAACATTTATTTCCAACTTATATATCCTCCAACTTCCACTCTGGAGCGCCAATTTCCTTCTTTATACGTGCAGTTTTTTCACGACTTAATTGCAACAGGCTCTCATAGTTGTGTATAACGTTGTTGTGCCCATCGACCACGGCCAATCTCTCGGTGCAGCTATAGCAGGGGTCAACTGCAGCGAGGGTAATAGTTACATCTGCGATATGACCGCCGATGCAGGATGCCTTAAATGAAGGCACATTGACATAACTTGGCGCCCTGATTTTGTGTCGAACCGGCCTATTTCCACCATCGCTGCGGACATAATGGAATGTTTCTCCTCTCGGAGCTTCAGCACGTCCACAACCTTCACCCGGGGGAATTTCTTTAACCTCTGTAGTAATAGGACCATCGGGAAGCTTTTTCAAGGCCTGCTTTATTATCTTAACAGCTTCAAGGACCTCAAGAAGACGGACAACGGCTTTGGCGAAAACATCACCTTCGGGCTGGCTAATCACATTCCAGTCCAAATCGGCATAGGCGGCATACGGGTCGTCACGCCTGACGTCGATTGCTATGCCGCTACCTCTTGCCGTCGGGCCTGTTACCGCATAGTCGATAGCTGCCTGCTTTGTCAATATACCGACACCTTTAAGCCGGGCGTGGATAATGGGGTCATCAAGCACGGCCTTGGTTAGCATTGCTGTTTTCTTTTCGAGTTTATCAAGTTCCTTTAGCATCTTTGGAATAATCTCGTTGGGGATGTCTTCTCTGCAACCGCCAACCTTTACATTTCCATAATTGTTCCTGTTGCCGGTGATTTCTTCGAGCAAATCAAGTACCGGCTCACGATATTTCCAGGCCCACATAAAAACGGTGTCGTAACCGATAAAGTGCCCTGCCAGCCCTACCCAAAGCATGTGGCTGTGAATTCGCTCAAGCTCATTGACAATCACACGGATATACTGAGCACGTTCTGGCGCTGTTATTCCGGCTATTTCCTCGACCGCGTTGATATAAGCTAATGGGTGCGAGGCTGAGCAAATCCCACAGACGCGGGAAACTAAATACGGAACCTGGTCAAACTGCAATTTTTCGCTTATTCCCTCTATACCACGATGGTTGTACGATATTCTCATATCTATATCAACTACCTTTTCACCATCGAGAGTTAGCTGGTAAAATTCCATCTCTTCCTGCAGTGGATGAAAAGGGCCAACTGCAAGAACCGGTTTTTTTACGGTCTCTTTCATTTCTTCACTTCTTTCCTCATGGGATATACACCTTCAGGCCAATCATCAGCCAAAATGAGCCGCCTCAAATTCGGATGGTTCTTAAAATCAATTCCCAGTATGTCGTGTATTTCTCTTTCAATCCATTCGGCAGCCGGCAAAAATGGCGATATCGATTCAATCGCAGGATTCTCGCGGTCACGGATGAACGCTTTTACAGTAATAACACTGCCCGTTTCGTCATATGAAAAATGATAAAGAACCTCGAAACAGTCATCAGAATCAATCCCTGTAGCAATAACAAATCTTAAAGGCACATCTTCAAACAAGAACTTGTTGACAGCATAAGCATTTTCGGCCTCACACATAAGGAATATCCTGTTATTCGCCTTATGCTCTATACCTATCAGCTTACCTTTTATCTCTGACAGCCGACTTATTAGTTCTTCCTGCTTCATGTTTTTTATCTCTTTATAACGTCGAAAGCACCTTCACTATTCCGGATATCATGGCCTCCGGCTTGGGTGGGCAGCCCGGCACATAGGCAATAATTGCATTGGGGTCAACTTCTCTGATTATTTTATCAACCGGCCCTGCGACGTGATAGCCCTGGCTGAATATACCCATTCCACAGGGACAGGCACCGATGAGAAAAACAACACAGGGCTTCGATGTCTGACGATATACTTCTCTTAAACGTATGGCTGCCTGCCTGGTCCCTACGCCGGTTACTAATAAAGCATCAGCGTGGCGGGGAGAACCAACGAGCTTTATGCCGAACCTTTCCACATCATATCTGGGCGTCAGACAATTTACAATTTCAATATCGCAGTTGTTGCACGCACCAACATTAATGTGGAAGACCCAGGGCGATTTTTTTAATGCTTT
>CAYSJK010000170.1:0-5203 GCA_964431375.1 uncultured Pirellulales bacterium | reverse complement strand
GGCGGCGAGCGCATTATTTTCTACTTTATGTCCGACGGACGAGTGGATTTCCGTGATCTGGTAAAAAAACTGGCAAACGAATATCAGACCAGAATCGAAATGCGTCAGATTGGTTCACGCGATGAAGCTAAAATACTGGGCGATATCGAGACCTGCGGACAGCAATGCTGTTGCCAAAGATTTCTTAAGCTCTTAAAACCTGTCAATATGCGAATGGCCAAGATGCAAAAAGCGACCCTTGACCCTTCAAAGATTTCCGGCTATTGTGGAAGATTAAAGTGCTGCCTGCGATACGAGGATAAAACTTACACCGAGCTTAAAAAACAGCTGCCCAAAAAGAACACTAAGGTGAAAACAAAACACGGTGAGGGTAAAGTTGTTGACACACAAATATTGACTCAGCTTGTTGTGGTCGAATATGAAAGTGGCGAAAAAGCCGCCATCCCTGTTGAAGAGCTTGAGATAATTTCCACTCCTGCAACCGTAGCGAAAAAATCTGCCGATTCGGCACCGGATGCTAAGGATGAACGGGAAAGTACACCGGAGGATGGCGATAAGGACGACAAGGGGAATGAGAATCGGTAGTCATTCAAGGAAGAGATATGCCACGTAATATCGTTGTTACATCAGCTTTGCCTTATGCAAACGGCCCAATACACATAGGGCATTTGGTTGAGTATCTGCAGACCGATATATGGGTGCGTTTTCAGAAAATGTGCGGCAACCAGTGTCTGTACTTCTGCGCAGACGACACCCACGGCACGCCAATTATGATAAGTGCCCGTGCCGCCGGCATAAGCCCTGAAGAGCTAATTGAACGTGTATACTCCGAGCACAAAGCGGATTTCGAGAGTTTTCATATCGAATTCGATAATTACTATACGACTCACTCACCGGAAAATCAGCTTTTTAGTGAGATGATTTTCAACCGTCTAAACAAAGCCGGCTCCATCGTCAAACGAGACGTTGAACAGGCCTATTGCGAAAACTGTAAGATGTCACTACCTGACAGATTTATTCGCGGCACCTGTCCAAAGTGCAAAGCTGAGCAGCAATATGGTGACTCCTGTGAAATCTGCGGTACCACGTATCGGCCAACTGAGCTTATAAATCCATATTGCGCAACCTGCCGGGCTGAGCCTGTTCTAAAAACTTCGGAGCACTATTTTTTCAGACTTTCTGATTATGAAAAACAGTTAAAGGGCCTCATTGTCTCGGGACATACACAAAAATCTGTGGCGAACAAGCTCGATGAATGGTTCACTGCCGGCCTGAAAGATTGGGATATATCACGCGATGGACCTTATTTCGGATTCAAAATACCCGGAGAAGAAAATAAATTCTTCTACGTTTGGCTGGATGCGCCAATCGGATATATGGCGTCAGTTAAAAACTATTGTGTTAAAAACAATCTTGACTTCGACCGACTTTGGAACAGTGATGAGTACGAGCTTTATCACTTCATCGGCAAGGACATTATGTATTTTCACGCGCTGTTCTGGCCTGCAATGCTCATGGGTACCGGATTTAAACCAGCAGACAAACTTTTTGTTCACGGTTTTTTAACCGTAAACGGCGAAAAAATGAGCAAATCCCGCGGCACTTTCATTAAGGCAGGCACCTACTTAAAACACCTGAATCCGGAATATCTGCGATACTATTATGCAAGCAAACTAACTGATACTATCGATGATATCGACTTGAGAATTGATGATTTCGTAAACAAAACTAATTCCGATTTGGTTGGCAAATTTGCAAACCTCGCTTCTCGCTCCGGCCCGATGCTGACGAAGAAACTGGATGGTCAGCTTGGTCAGTTAGATAGTCAGGGCAGAGAGTTAATTAACAAGCTCACAGTCGCAAAAGACCAGATTATTCAGGACTATGAGAATCTTAAATTTGCTGCCGTTGTACGGACAATTACTGCTTTGACCGATGAGGCAAATCGATATGTCGAACAGAACCAGCCATGGGTAACGGTAAAAACCGACCTGGAAAAAACACAAGCTACTTTAACTGCTGTAATTAATGCAGTACGAATCCTTACAATTTACCTCAAGCCCATACTGCCCAAATATGCCGAAAAAGTGGAAAAATTTCTCAATGTGGACAAACTTAGTTTTGAAGATGTGCAAACATTGCTGCAGGACCACAAAATAGGTGATTTTGAACGATTACTTGAAAGAGTTGATGAAGAACAGGTGAATGCAATGATAGAGGAAAGTAAAGAAACTCAAAGCCCTCAGCCATCGAGTGCTGAACAATCAGAGGCAATCCCCGCTGAGCCATTCAAGCCCGAGTGTACAATTGAAGACTTTGGCAAAATTGACCTGCGAATCGCAAAAGTAGTGAAAGCTGAGTCCGTTCAGGGTGCAGATAAACTGCTGCGGCTGGAATTGGATGTAGGCGGACCACAAAAAACTTGTTTTGCTGCGATAGCTACTGCATATAAGCCCGAAGAGCTGACCGGCAAAATCGTGGTCTATCTGGCCAATCTGAAGCCGAGACAGATGAGGTTCGGCTTGTCAGAAGGTATGATTCTGGCTGCGGGTACCGGCGGAAAGGATATTTATATTCTCTCAGCCGATTCCGGAGCGAAACCTGGTCAAAAGGTACTTTGACAAAATCTCGCAGGAGATATAGGAATAAATATTTAGCCTGCCGTTTTATTGCAGGTTTAGACCCTGGGCTTTCTATGGCAAAAATGAAAAAGAATCTCGAAAAAATTACCAAAGAAGATGGCCGATATAGCCCTGATGCGGTCAGGTTCATCTATGAAGGTCTTGGCTATACGGCACAAAGTTCTACTACTCCTCGCCACGTTAGCGGCCAGGCACTCTGCGAGGGTTTAAAAAAATTGGCTATTGAGAAATGGGGCAGACTGGCAATGTTGGTGCTAAATAACTGGGGTGTCAAAATAACAAATGATTTTGGTGAAATCGTTTTTCTGCTGATAAAACACGAATTGATGACTGCTCAGCCAACCGATTCAATCGATGATTTCAACGATGTTTACGATTTCAAAACCGTCTTCAAAGACCAATTCGAGTTTTGAAAATCACCATTTGCTTAGGAGACGCCGAACCAATATTTGAGAGCGGTGAGATAATGCCAAAGAATAAGCATTCTCATCAGAACACTAATAGAATCGATAAAACTGGCAAGGTCAACTACTTAACTCTGAAGTAACATCGGATTTATCTTCTTTTGAGGCACTTTTTGCAAAACCTCTGGGTAGAAATTGAGCCAATAAAATTAACAATAGCCCTATATCCAATCGATATACAATAGACAATATAATCCCTCCGGTAACAAGCACTGCCCACGTTGCAAGCTGTACTTTCACAAGGGGATAATTCTTCTTGAAGATTTGCTTTTGCCTGTTTCGGTGGGATATTATGGCCGCCACAACTACTAAAAGACCTGTGCCTAAATATATACAAAGAACTATATATACGAAAGCAGGGAGTCTCCCAGGTCCTTTTATTTCAACATCTCCAACCGGCATTCAAGTAAGTGCATAGAGCAGAGCTGCCTCACCAAGATATGGGGCGTGAGTCGCATTTGAAAGGAACCTTGCAACAAAGAGAGTCCCATCCGGAAGAGGCCAGGAAAGTAAAAGTACCTCTATGCTAAGAGGGTATGCGTGGTCAAATCTCCCGTTTGCCCGCGCCGCCCCGATTCCAAAGGCACAGGCAGCAGCCCCATAACCATGTACAACCGGACCGGCATCAACATCAAAGTGCCAATCCATTTTCTGATAATCCTTAGGAAATTCTCGATAACCAACAGCCGTACACCTTTCCTGCCAGAAATGCTTCTCGAAATTTTCATACCACTCTTTTGCTCTTGCCGGCCAAAGTTCCGGGGCCCAGACCGTCATCCACTGACTGGAGCAACCTCGGCTTATGCCAGTAACTCTACATCGTGAATCGGCTCGATAAGGAGGCAGTCCGGTTGAGTCAACCAAATTGCCTTCAAAACCACGTATCGAACGTTCTACAAATTCCGAATGGTCTGTGCCAAGCAACGAATCTGATCGTTTTATAGCTGCAATTGCTGCTACGATATCTGTCGGATAACACTGTCCGGGATAGTCATCAAGCAATCCGTAAGGTGATTTATCTAATTCAGTAGATAGCGTCTCGACCTGGTCACGGAGAAAATCCAGATATTTGTCGCCACCAAGCAACTTATGATAGCTTGTCATACCTGCAATAAGAAGCATACGATAGAACACATTCTCCCGATGAAGATAATTCTCACCCCAGTGTTCTTTAACCCAGTTTGCATGATGAGGGTCTGTAACAAGAGCAGCTGCCGCTTCGATAGCGCCAGCTGCATACACCTTAGGAGCTACAGGCCAAAGGTCTCTGTTCTGCTCCCAGGCATCCTGCAGGGCCTCTGTGGCCCAGAGATAAAAGACAGACCCAAAAAGCGGCCATTCCGTCGGACCAATCTCTTCCAAACTCAATTTCTCAGCTGAAGCAGACCCAATGCGCTCACATGCCCACCTCTCATATTTACCAGATAGACGGTGGTGAATATAAAGAGCAGTTATAGGCATTCCCTCTCCCTTTAGACCACGGTCGTTCAAACAGAACATAATAAACACAAAGGGTAAAAAGAAAAAGTAAATGACTAATAAAATGAAAATGATTGAATTGCCCCAGAAACAAATCCATAGAGGGTGACGTTGCCTTTTCATAGCTTTCTCCTTACCCCTCCTACAATTTCTTATACGCTTTTATTTCAGATTTGTTCAAATATTTGTCCCATAGAGTGAAGAATATAGTAACTTACCACATAACAATCCATGAATTTTTAATGTCACGTCAAAACTGAGATGTGAACTGAAAATATTAAAGCGTTATTTTGGATTAGCGAAATAATACTGCAGGCCGGACATTATCATATGCACGCCGATAGCGGCGATAAACAGGCACATCACTTTTGAAAATACCGTGCAGACCATTCTGCCGAGAATTTTGTGTATGGGCTCGATGAACCGCATTATAAGCCACAGCGTCCCGAAGACCACAGCTATTGCGGCTACTGCCTTTGCCGGGCCGGAACTTTCGAGCGTTGTCAAACTTGTTACCATCGCCCCAGGCCCTGCCAGAAGCGGACAGGCCAGCGGCACACAGCCAATCTCATAGGGGCTAAAAGTTCCTGTAACTGCTACCGACCGACGCAGCGAACC
>CAYSJK010000169.1:0-5227 GCA_964431375.1 uncultured Pirellulales bacterium | reverse complement strand
GTGGAAAATTCCTTTAAGGTTAAAATCTTAAAAAACCATAATATCCCTATCGCAACACTTTGAGTCCAGTAAATCCACATTATAACGCCGAGCGACCATCCCTCTATCAAGGCCCATGCTATCATTATTAGATTTGAACCAATGAGTGCCCAAAGGGACAAATCCGAAGAGAAATACTTTCGATTGTTTCTGCTCAGCATGTTCAACGGTAGATATGCGATTTTCATAGCTCAATTCGTATTATTGTCAATTGCCGGCAGCCGGATTACTTAAGCTGCACGACCCAGGAACAGCTATCGTATATGTTGAATGTGCAGCTATCTACCGGCGAGGGTGTTGGCGACTGCTTGGGCGAAAGGAACGGCGGCGAGGTGGCTGCTGCCGGTTATAATAAGGCCGCTTCTTTCGACAGGGGCGCCGGTATATACAGCCCCGGCTTGTACGAGCCGCTCTCTTTCAGTGATGAAGCCGGTAGCCCTTACACCTTTTAATACGCCGGCGTCGGCCAGGAGCGAAGGAGCGATGCTTATTGCTGCAAGGACTTTAGCCTTGGCCGCTGCTTCGCGTGCGATACCCATGGCAGTGGGATTATTAAAATATTCGACGGCGGCGCCTGGACCTCCTGTAAAGATTACCGCATCGTAATCGTCAACTCTCAATTGATACATAGTAATCCTTGCCTCGGCTGTGTTGCCCAGTAAGCTCCTTATAATTCCCAACCTTGTACTTGCAATAATCGTCCTTACACCGGTTTCTTCGAGGATACGCATAGTCTCAAAAAGCTCTTCATCCTGAAAGTCCTGACTTGCGGCAATCAGGACCGCTCTTTTTATAGCTGGGGCTGTTTGCTCGGTGGCGGCAGGGGGCGTTTCAGTCTGAGCAGCGGCAGGGTAACCTACGCTAATGATGTAAAGAGGCTCCATTTCTCTTGGGAGCTTGCAGGCTCTGCTGACGCTTCTTGTATTAAAACCACCAATTGTTACAGAACCCAGACCCGTACAGACGGCCTGCAATTGCAGATTCTGAGCGACGTGCCCAGCCAGAAGCTGCATGTATTTTCTGGCATCGTTTTGGAATCGGTCTGAGAGTCTTTTGACCGAGCCGGCGACGATAACGTCACAGGGCGCTTCAAGCACCGCCTGCTGCATAGAGGCCGCTGTTGTCAGAGCGTTCCTGATATCCTGCTGGTCAGTTTGTTCCAAGCTATGCTGTTTTGGCTGGTAAACAAATACTCCATCCTGCGTGGCAAAATAGAGCTCTATGGGAGAACCTTCCTCTGTTGTCGAAGGAGTAGTCGGCAAGGCATTTTGTGTCTCTGTTACGTTCATAGCGGCCCAGGCCAACTGGCCAATTTCATTATTCTTGAGCGGCTGGTTTGTAAATTTGCGCACGATTCGCTGGTTAGTCAGTGCCTGCTCGAAACTGAGAGGACCTGTGGGCCTGGGGTCGGCGAGCTGAAATATTTTGCGTGGTAAGGTACGGGAGCTATACTGGCTAAAGCAAAGTGTTGCAAGGCCGGCAAAGATTAAAGCGAAAATTGTCAGACGTTTCATCTTGTCAAACCTCCAAATTAGATTTTTGAGATGGTAAAAACGCAAACTATTTGTATTATACAGCTAATTCGGCTCTAAATTAAGCTTTATTTTGACATATAACTTTAATTTTGTGGATTCGATAGCCGATTATAAATGAAATTTACAGTCGAAGAATACAGCATATTTGGGCGGTTTTAATGGCATTAACGCGGCGTCAAAAGCTGACAATAGGAGTATTGATTTTTTATTGGCCGGCCCTTTTTGTCCTTGCACATATTCCTGTCCCGCAACTGGTTCGAAGAGCATACGTATCCGACAAGAGTCTTCACTTCATTGCGTATCTGCTTCTGGTTTTTCTGCTGTGGTTTGCAATCAGCCCTTACTGCAAGGTAAACTGGCGCAAAGCCAAGGCGTGGTGGGTGCTTTTAGCAGTAGTTGCTTACGGGATTGTTGACGAGTTGCTTCAGGGTTTTATAGGCGGACGCACCTGTGATGCGAGGGACTTTTTAGCAAATTTGGCTGGGATTCTTACAGGACTGATTTTGTTTTCAGTTTTAAACTTCTGGCTTGTATCGCTTATAGTTGTTGGTATTACCATTTTTGCATTAGCGAATATTTCACGAGTGAATATTGCGGACTTAGTACCATTTACAAACGCGATGTTTCATTTTTTTGGCTATGGTTTTTTCACTGTCGTTTGGATTCGATGTATATATCTTTTTCTTGGACCGAAGGCCTTCGGGGTAAAATGGTTTATAACGGCATTGGCGCTGCCGATTGGGTTTTTATTGGGTGTAAAAATATTTTCCATAATTCTCGGCAGAGAGCTTGTGATGCAGGACGTAGTTATCGCAGTTGCAGGGATAGCAACAACGGTTTTTTTAGTTTACCTGATTGGGTTGTTTCGCTTCAGAGGAGAACGGTTTTAATTTTTTGAGGGTGATTTTTTGAAAGGCGTATAGAGGGGGTCGCCGAGAAGAAGCAACTGCCATGAATTAAATGGTTTGGTGAGATAGAAGGCCTCAACAAGACAATTGCCTTTGAACAGCTCATTGAAAAATTCGCTCGGTAGCGGAAAGGCATGCAGATACGGCTCGGCGACGGGGCCAAGCGTTGCGGTTATACCATCGGCGAGCATAGCCGGGCACCACTGGGTGCTGTTTGGGTCACGAATGTCTATCGCCTCCCAGCTCGATATGTGATACCCAACGGCGCCATCGAGAAAATCGAATGCATCGACATATTTTTTCAAACTGTACCAGCCGCAATAAATAGCCGTCTGTGGACATGCTCCGGGAGGAAAAAGGTTTTCTGTCCGTTCCTGGCTGACTATTAAATTTGTTTTAAGTCTTGTAAGTGCCGCCAAGTCCCGTAGAGACTGGTCATACCGGCCGGTTATATCTTTTTTTACAATACCGCGTGAATCGATGTAGGCGGAACCTATTAATCCGGTTTGCTCTGCAGCTATTGCCTTATCGATGAGACCTTTGACTATATCATAGTCCGGCCCGTCCAGGCGGCTGACCATGAGCGTGTGCAGGGTTATTCCCGACACGTTATTTCTTAGAGTATTTGGCTGCCATCGATACAGGTCATAAACGCCAATCAAAACTATTGATAGTTCGCTATCCACCGAGGCACTTGTTTCTTTGCCGCTGATACGATCGATATCGATTTGCAATTGAGCCAGCCGGCGATTTGCCTGTTTGTATTGAGGAAAGTTATGCTGATTATTTTCCTGTAATTTTTTAAGTTTGTCTTTTTCCTGTTCGGCTAATTCTTTAAGGTTTTTGAGTTTATCGGCCTGGCTTTTTAACGGACCACGTCCTTCTACCTTATACGGCACACCGTATGTCATCAGCAGGCATCTGATTTTACCAGGCTGTTTGTTAGTGAATAATTCTTTGCGAATCGGCTCAGCAATGTATTTTTCATAATCGGTTCTTGTGATTGTATCGTTGAGATTCGCTCCCAAGGATAGAGCAAGGATGTTTTCCTTTGGCACATTTCGCTTTTGGCAATAATACCGTGCGAGCCGGGTGGATATGGCGTTGTCGCTGTTGGCTATCACGAGAATCTCATCGGGCTGCAGTGCAAAGCCGACTCTGCAGCAAGATGCAATCAACAAGAGAATTACACTGTTTTTAACCGACATTTTAACATACTTATCCATAACATTTTTTCACCGGACAAGAAATAACCCCCAAAAGAGACGGGGGTATAAACAGATATCTACATATAATATACAAAAAAAGCCGGGGAAAAACCAATTTATTCCGGTCCGTAGGAACGATATGGCAGATGAATCGGGTATTCTTTTATAACCTCATCATAATCATCGAACCAGCAGGCTTGCGGATTGCGTTTAAAAACAAGAAAGCGTCCGCTGTCGGCGTCATCGGCGGCCCGGAGGTATTTGAAATAGACGCAATCTTTGGTCAAACCGATGACTTCAATCTTTCCGCTCGAATGCGACATTACAAATCTGGCTCTTTTTGCCAGGCCTGATACGAGAGATTTAGCCTGTTCAATAATCTCATATCCTTCTTCGATGGGTATTGTGTAGGCCTTATTGCCTAAAGCGGGGCGGCACTGGAAAATATAATAAGGAACCACACCGGTAAAAGAAAGCTTCGCCAATAAATCCGCCAGAACCTGAGGTTTGTCATTTACGGTTCTGATTAAAGGCATTTGGTTTGCAATTACAGCACCAGCTTTTCGCAAAATGTGAACTGCTTGAAGCGACACATCCGTCAGTTCCCGTGGATGAGTGAAATGGGTCATCATATATATTTTTTTGCGATTAGTGCTGTACTTTTCTAGCATCTGAGGCAAAGTTGGGTCTTCTGTGATTCGATAAGGATTAAAAACTGGAACTTTTGTCCCGATACGAATTATTTGAACATGTTCGATGTCTCTTAGCTGGCGGATAATGTTTTCAAGTTTTGGGGTTGTAAGCACAAGTGGGTCTCCTCCTGTCAGCAGAACATTTGTTATCTCGCAATGTTGTCTTATATATTGTAGTGCTGCCGGCAGGTTGCGTAGATACTCCCGTTGAGAATCTATGAAGACGCGCTTTCTAAAGCAGTAGCGACATATTCCGTCACAGACATTGCTTACCAAAAGAAGGACAGTGGAATTATACTTGTGCTCGAGGCCTGGAATAATCGTGTAGGCCTTTTCATCGGAGGGGTCAAGCCGGCCCCATATATCGAGCTCCCGTATATGTGGTATTATAATATTGCGTATCGGGTCGTCAGGGTCATCCCAGTTAATAAGCGACAGGTAATAGTCATTGCTGCGAAAGGCAAACTTTTCGGTGACCTGCTTTAGACGGGCTTTTTCCTGTTCGCTCAAATGCTCCAATTGCTCTATTTTTGTTATATAGTTGGTTTTAGCAGCTGTTTTCATTTCCATTTAGTTCGCTCTAATTAGTCGTTGCATTGCCTATTTTTTGCTGTCTCGGCGTGTATATTCGGATTTTGAGTACCTTTTTTCATAGATGCTTTTTCTTCTAAACACCAGAGCGATAGTCTTCAGGACTATTTTTATATCAGTTAAAAAACCTGCCGTTTCCACATACTTGACATCGAGTTCGAGCTTTTCTTCAACCGTTATTTCCCCACGGCCTGATATCTGCGCCAGCCCGGTCAGGCCCGGCTTGACAAGAAGACGCTTTTTTTGCCGCTCAC
>CAYSJK010000168.1:0-5253 GCA_964431375.1 uncultured Pirellulales bacterium | reverse complement strand
AGATAACGAAAGGATAATAATCATGGCTAAAATCATTGGCATAGATTTGGGAACGACAAATTCGGTGGTCTCCGTTATGGAAGGCTCGGCTCCGAAGGTTTTAATCAATTCTTCCGGCTCTCGTCTGACGCCTTCGGTAGTCGGCTTTACTGACAAGGGCGAGCGGCTTGTCGGCCAGATTGCGCGGCATCAGCAGGTGACCAACCCGGAAAACACGGTTTATTCCATCAAGCGTTTTATGGGCAGACGTCACAACGAGGTCGCCTCTGAGGAAAAAATTGTCCCTTACAAAATAACCGGTGGCCCCGAGGAGCTCGTCAAAGTCGATGTCCGCGGAAAGGAATACACCCCGCCGGAAATCTCTGCTATGGTCCTGCAGGATTTGAAAAAGACCGCTGAAGATTATCTGGGCGAAACAGTTACCGATGCTGTTATTACCGTCCCTGCATATTTTAACGACTCCCAGCGTCAGGCCACAAAAGACGCGGGCAAAATAGCCGGCCTCAACGTCCGAAGAATCATCAATGAGCCTACTGCTGCAGCCCTTGCTTACGGCGTCGAGAAGAAAAAGGACCAGAAGGTAGCTGTCTTTGATTTTGGCGGCGGAACTTTCGATATATCCATTCTGGATATCGGCGGCTTCGGTGAAGAAGGAGGCGTTCTTGAGGTTCTCAGTACAAACGGCGATACGCACTTAGGTGGTGACGACCTCGATGCAGTTTTGATAAATCACTTGGCTGACGAGTTCAAAAAGAAAGAAGGCATCAACCTGCGTGAAGACCCGATGGCGCATCAACGTTTGAAGGAGGCATCCGAAAAGGCAAAGTGCGAGCTGAGCTCCCAGGTTGAGGCGACTATTAACCTGCCCTTTATCACCGCCGACGCCAAAGGCCCGAAGCACCTGCAGATGACCATCACTCGCAGCAAGTTCGAATCGCTCGTTGAAAACGTCTTCGAACGCCTGAAACAACCATGCTACAAAGCGATGAAAGACGCAAAACTGGAACCTAAGGACATCACCGAGACCCTGCTTGTCGGCGGCTCGACAAGAATTCCGAAGGTCCAGGAAATCGTAAAAGAAATCTTCAGCAAAGAGCCGAACAAGAGCATCAATCCCGATGAGGTTGTCGCCCTCGGCGCCGCCATTCAGGGCGCAGTCCTTGCCGGCGATGCTGGCGTAAAGGACATCTTGCTTTTGGACGTAACGCCGCTTTCACTTGGCGTCGAGACACTCGGCGGAGTTATGACCCGCCTCATCGAACGCAATACAACTATTCCCACAAGCAAAAAGGAGATTTTCTCGACCGCTGCAGACAGCCAGACTACTGTTGACATCCACGTGCTTCAGGGTGAGCGTGAGTTTGCCACAGACAACCGCACGCTCGGCAGGTTCCAGCTTGCCGATATTCCGCCGGCCCCGCGAGGCATCCCGCAAATCGAGGTTGCATTTGATATCGATGCTAACGGCATCCTGAACGTCTCGGCCAAAGACCTCGGCACCGGCAAGCAGCAGTCCATCGAAATTAAATCCAGTTCAGGACTGGCCGAAGAAGAAATCAAGAAGATGACCAAAGCAGCCGAGGAGCATTCAGCAGAAGACAAAAAGAAAAGAGAGGTCGTGGATTTGAAGAACCAGGCAGACCAGCTGCTTTACTCAATTGATAAGACCCTCAAAGAGCATGGTGACAAGGTCTCCGGTGAGACCCGAGGCAAAATCGAAAGTGCCGTCAACAATCTAAAAGAAGCTGTAAAAGGCGATAATGCCGACGCAATAAAAAAGGCCATCGAAAATCTCGGCACTGCCAGCCAGGAGCTGGGCAAGGTTCTCTACGAAGATGCCGCCAAAAAACAGGCAGCCTCAGCAGCGTCGTCCGGTTCAGCCGGACAGCAACCACCACCTGAAGGAGAAGTCAAAAGAAAAGGCGGCGATGATGATGTAATCGACGCCGAATTCGAGGCAAAAGACAAATAAGCCCCGGCCTATTTGCCTATATCCACAGCTACCACCTTGTTGCCGGATACACCTGAACACCAAAAGAAATTCCAACGTAACTATTGCTAATTTATATCTGACCATTTAGTATTTCAGAGGGTCCCTGCCTTGCGGGAATCCTAAACGCCAATGTGATTAATCGCGTGTGAAAAATCCTATTGAATAAGTCAGGTGTTATGCGTCTAAAAAGGGAGCTCAGTTTATTCCATGTATTCTGCATTGCCTCCGGGGCGATGATAAGCTCAGGGCTGTTTATCCTTCCCGGCCTGGCTTATGCCAAGGCAGGACCCACAGTTATTATTTGCTATTTTCTTGCCGGCCTTCTTTCCCTGCCGGGTATGCTCAGCATTGCCGAAATGACTACGGCTATGCCCAAAGCAGGAGGAGACTGCTTTACTGTTATTCGGAGTATGGGCCCGGCCGTGGGAACCGCAGCGGGACTTCTTAGCTGGTTTTCTCTGGCTATGAAAAGCGCATTTGCTTTGGTGGGTATGTCGGTCTTTACGGTGCTTATTATAGACCTCGATATACACATCATCGCTGTTTTCTTTTGCCTTGTCTTTTTGGGTATTAACCTTGTTGGCATTAAAGGAGCCGGCAGGACTCAGCTTGTCCTTGTACTCGGATTGTTCGCGCTTATGCTTTTGTACATAGTGCTCGGCTTGCCTGAAGTAAAAATCACAAACCTTGAACCTTTTGCACCCAAAGGACTCGCCGGAGTGCTTTTCACTACAGGTTTTGTCTTTGTTTCGTATGCAGGTTTGTTAAAAATTGCCAGCATCGCAGAAGAAATAAAAAATCCCACGCGAAATATACCCTTGGGAATGGTTATTTCACTGCTGGTAGTAAGCATTTTTTACAGCTTTATGATACTCGTAACCATAGGTGTTCTTGACCCAAACGCATTACAAAATTCGCTGACTCCTATCTCCGATGGGGCTGCGGTCTTTATGGGTCAATGGGGCAGAATCGCACTGGCTGTCGCTGCTATCCTGGCTTTTCTCTCCACCGCCAATGCCGGTATTATGACCGCCGCAAGGTCTCTTGTACCGCTCAGCGCAGATGGCTTACTGCCGTCGGCCTTGGGGAAAATTAACGAAAGGTTTAGAACTCCTCACAATGCTCTAATCCTGACGGGCTTATTTATAATCATAGCTTTGTTTCTAAAGCTGGAAATACTGGTAGAAGCCGCATCGGTTGTGCTTATCCTCACCAACATACTTGCCTGCGTGTCTCTTATCATTTTAAGAGAGAGCCGCATACAAAATTATCGACCGAGTTTCCGCACACCATTGTACCCCTGGATGCAAATTGCAGGGATAGTGGCCTTTCTCTTTCTGATAATTGAAATGGGAAAAGAGGCCCATTTAATAAGTTTCATTCTGTTTATAAGCGGACTGTTTGTGTACTGGTTTTATGGGAGAATCCGAACAAACAGAGAATACGCATTGCTGCACCTCATCGAGAGAATAACAGCCAAAGAGCTGACAACATACTCTTTGGAATTGGAGCTGAGAGAAATTATCAGAGAAAGGGATGAAATCGTTAAAGACAGGTTCGACAACATAATCGAAAATTGCGTCATATTGGATATCCAAAACACAATAAAAGTATCAGACTTTTTCAAATTAGTTGCCGAGGAAATGGCCCCGAGATTAAATGAAATGCCGGATTTACTCTTAAAATTACTGCAGGAAAGAGAAAAACAAAGCAGCACCGTCCTCAGCCCAAACCTGGCGATACCCCATATCATCATCGAGGGAGAACACCTCTTCGATATCCTTCTGGCACGTTGCAAAGAAGGAATTGTTTTTTCCGACTCACATCAAAAAGTTCAGGCCGTCTTTATCATAATCGGCACCAGGGAAGAACGCAATTTTCATCTTCAGGCCCTGTCTGCGATTGCCCAGATAGCACAGGACCTGAACTTTGAAAAAAACTGGATGTCCGCAAAAAGCAAAGACGCTCTAAAGGATATTATTCTGTTGGGAACGCGCAGGCGACACTAAGGGCAGTATCAAGTCACAAGTTTATTTGCCTATACAGAACCGGCTGAATATTTTATCTAATATCTGCTCGTCGATATGTTGTTGCTCGATATCTGATACCGCCTTGTAAGCGGCTCGCAGCATCATAGCAGCAACTTCATCATTGCCGGCCTCCAATTCATTGATTGACTCTTTTGTATTCTCAATCGCCTCTGTGACTGCCTGTCTGTGCCGGGCGGTAAGCGCAACCCCCGACGCCCGCTCGGAAAGCCCCTCGCTACCTGTGCCAACTACCAGCTCGATTAGTTTGCTATCTATCATATCTCGCAACCGCTCTAAGCCGGCGCCGCTTACTGCAGATGCAGGTAAAAATCCAGCGGCAAACAACCTGTTCATCTCAGCAAGTCGGTCTGCCAACTTTTTCTCTGACAGTAATTCGGATTTCGTTGCCACCGGTATCAGAATCCGCGGCTCTATGAGTTCGAGTATTGACAAGTCTTCAGACCAATCCTCTTTGGATAAATCCACGCAAAACACAACCACAGAACTATTCCGCAGCGCATCGATGGCCGCCTGCTGGGCCAATTCATCGAGGATATTCTCCGGCGATGCCATTAATCCCGCACAATCGAACAGCACACATCTGCAGTGCTCCAAAGATAGTAGTCCAGTCAAAACGTCCCTGGTGGTTTTGCGCCTGTCCGAGACGATACTTCTTTCTTCGCCAAGTAATTTATTCAGCAGACAGCTTTTGCCGGCATTGACAGCTCCCGCAATGCCCACCGCCGGCAAATCAACTATCGTTTCGTTCCTGATACTGCCGGAAAGCAACTGCTCAAGCTCACCTTTTATCTCTGCAAGTCTTTCTGCCGCTTCATTTCGAGTTATAAATTCGATATCCTCGCCGCTGAAATCAAGACTCGCTTCGATTAAGCTAAGACAATCCATCAGCGCCGCCTGTATTTTTGTTGTGGCTTCGGCCAATCGTCCGCTAAGAAGTTTCTCGGCTGCAGCTAATTGAAAGGTATTGGAGCTTACAACAATTTCGTTCACCGCCTCGGCCTGGGCCAGGTCAATCTTGCCGGCCAGATATGCCCGTGCAGTAAATTCGCCCGGCCCAGCCATTCGAAGGCCTCGGCCAAAAAAGTTACCCATCAAAGCCTCGCTAACAGCAGAGTTCGTATAGATATGAAATTCGGCAACGTCCTCGCCTGTATAAGAGTGAGGACCAAAAGTAAGATACAGTCTCGCATCAACTTTTAGCTCGTCATC
>CAYSJK010000167.1:0-5283 GCA_964431375.1 uncultured Pirellulales bacterium | reverse complement strand
AGGCCGAAATAACCCCATTTGGTCTTAAAAATCGTATATTTTGTCACTTTTTGCAATTTTTACCTGTAATTCGTCGCCAAAATATTATTCTATGGCCGAAACCATTGACTCAACAGCGAATATCTGTTAAATATATTGGTTTTTATACAAAAAGCCAATGGCTGTCGGCGGCGATTGTTTATTCACGACTTTTTTTGATTTTGATTTATGTCTCTTGAAGAACTAAGAAAGCGAATAGATGAGCTTGACCAACAGCTTGTGCAGCTGCTCAATGAGCGTGCGCGGGTTGTTGTAGAGATAGGTAAGCTCAAGAGCAAAACCGACAAGCCAGTCTATGCGCCGGACCGGGAAAAAGAGGTCTTTGCCAAGCTGATTGAGGCTAATAAAGGACCGCTGCCGGACAGATGCCTAATAGCCATTTGGCGCGAATTAATGAGCGGCTCTTTTGTGCTGGAAAGGCCATTGCGAGTCGGCTATCTGGGTCCCGGTGGCAGCTTCAGTCACACCGCTGCAATGCTTAAGTTCGGCCAGAGTGTCGAATATGAACCGTTGGCGGATATCAAAAGTATCTTCGGCGAAGTCAGCAAGGGCCATTGCGATTTGGGCGTTGTGCCCATCGAGAACACAACGGGCGGCGGTGTAATTGAGACCCTGGATGCCCTGGTAGATTCGGATGTGCAAATCTGCGCCGAGGTTCTAATGGCGATTCATCATAGTCTTCTGGGTAATTGTGCGCTTGCGGAAGTCAAAACGATTTACTCAAAGCCCGAGGTATTCGCCCAGTGCCGAAACTGGCTGAGTGCAACTTTTAAGGAGGCGCAGACCATCCCCGTTGCCTCTACCGCAAAGGCGGCACAAATAGTTGCCGGCGAACCGAATACCGCAGCGATTGGCTCATCTGTTGCTGCAGAGTTATATGGACTGAGAGTTATCTGCGAAAATATCGAGGATAATCCTAATAATATTACCAGGTTTCTGGCAATCAGCCGAGAAGATGCAAAGCCGACCGGCGAAGATAAAACCGCTATATTGTTTAGTACCGCTCATAAGGCAGGCGCACTGGCTGATGTGCTTGATGTTTTCAAGCGATACGACATTAACCTGACAAATATTGAGTCCAGGCCGAGCAAGAAAAGGCAGTGGGAATATTATTTCTTTGTAGATTTTTTAGGCCACAGGACCGACGAGCGCGTCCAGCAGGGACTTCAAGAGGCCCGCAAGCATTGTTTGCAGCTTTCAATATTGGGCAGTTTCCCGAGGGCAACGGAGCTGCTTTAATGGAGTTGGCAGTTTATTGTTGATAGTTCATCGATGAACTGTGAACTATTAACTACGAACCGTTTTTAGGAGAATTTTATGGGCAAGCCATTTGTCGCCGGCAACTGGAAAATGAATACTGATAGTCACAGTGCTGTCGAACTGGCTGAGAGTATAGCAGGTGGTTCTGTGTCTTTAGCGGGGGAAAAAGTTACTGTTGCGGTCTGTCCGCCTTTTGTTTATTTAAGGGACGTGGCTAATTCACTTCACTTATCGTACGTTGCCGTCGGGGCTCAGGATATTTACTTTGAGTCGAAAGGGGCCTTTACCGGAGAGATAAGCGCGTCAATGCTCAAGGATGTCGGATGCACTTACGTTCTATGTGGGCATTCGGAACGCCGGCACGTGATTGGCGAGACCGAAGAGCTGGTAAATAAGAAAGTTGTAGCTGCTATTTCTGGCGGGCTTTTGCCGATATTATGTGTGGGTGAGCTTTTAAGTGAACGCGAGGCCTCGCAGACTGAAGAGGTAGTAACTCGGCATCTGAAAAGTGGCTTAGCCGGCTTAAGTGACGAAAAGGTCTTGGCAGTAACCGTAGCTTATGAGCCGGTCTGGGCTATCGGAACAGGACGCACAGCAACGCCGCAGCAGGCACAGCAGGTGCATGCTTTTATACGAAAGCTGCTTAACGAGATGTATGATGACCAGGCAGCAGCGGAGATTCGAATTCTTTACGGTGGGTCGGTGAAGCCGAACAATACGGCAGATTTGATGCGAGAAAAAGATATAGATGGCCTGTTAGTCGGAGGCGCAAGTTTGAATGCAGATGATTTTCTCGCGATAATTCAGGCGGCAGTGTAAGCAGGATAGACTTTTGAGTTATGGTTTTTCGCATTTAGCTTTAATATTTAAGTTTTATTTCGGGTAACGAATATGGCTGATTTTCCATTTTTAGCAGCAGGTTTTCTCATAAAGGTTATCGCTGTCATTTTTGTTATTTGTTCTGTGGCATTGGTTCTGATTGTTTTGCTTCAGAAGGGCAGAGGTGGCGGTCTGAGTGGGGCCTTTGGTGGAGGTATGGCAGGCGGGATTTTGGGGTCCAAAACGGGAGACTTCTTGACTTGGGTGACAATAGTACTGGTGAGTATGTTTCTGATTCTTGCAGTTGTGTTGGCCAAATTTTACAAACCGGGCCCTTCTGCTGAATTTGACACAGGCAGGCAGGCCCCGCGGACCCAGCCGTTTCAACAGGAACAATCGCCGGACATCGAGCAGCCAATGGATGAAGTTCCTTCTGGCACCGGTGTTCCCGATGAGGCCGGTGACATCAATTTGCCTGGTGGCTAACCTTATTGTGCGGGACTAAGAACGCAATTCGATTTACGCGGTACGAATTGAAAGTGTAGCACTATGATAAACAGTATGACCGGATATGGTGAAGCACAGGGGCAGGTCAACGGAGTAAATTATGCCATTGAGGTCAAGACGGTTAATAACCGTTACTTTAGGGCCATTATACGCCTGCCGGAGGCGGCAGCATTTCTTGAGGAGGATATTGAAAAGCTTTTACGAAAGAGTTTGTCGCGCGGCACGGTCAATTATGTGCTTCGGCTCAAAGATGTATCGGCGAATGCGCTATTTAATATTGATGAAGCGGCATTGAAAGCTATTGTGGAAAAATTGAACCGGGTCGGCTCTTCAGCTGGCATTAATGGGACGATTGATATTGGCAGCTTGTTGAGCCTGCCCGGGATTATTCAGCCGACATCACCGGGCAAAGACGCTGCAGAAAAGGTCAGGAAGAAGGTTTTGGAGATAAGCCGGCAGGCTATAGATAAACTAAAACAGATGCGTGCCGCTGAAGGAAATGCTCTTGAAGCAGATTTGCAGAAATGCTGCAAGGCGATAAAAAAGGACCTTGAGCGAATTCGTGCTCGAAGCGAATCCGTTTTGCAGGAATATGCCAGGAAACTAAAGAGAAGGGTAGATGAGTTGCTCGCGGGCGCAAAACTGAAATTGGACGAGGAAACCCTTGCCAGAGAAGTGGCGGTTTTTGCAGATAGGTCTGATATATCAGAGGAAATTGCTCGGCTTGATTCGCATCTACAGCAGTTTGCTGATATCTGTCAGGCAAATGTCCAGGCCGGGCGAAGGTTAGACTTTATCAGTCAGGAGATGCTCAGAGAAGCCAATACCATAGCCAGCAAGGCCTATGATGCCAAGATTATCCGCTGTGTCCTTGATATAAAATGTCATGTTGACCGGATTAAGGAGCAGGTTCAGAATGTAGAGTGAAAAATAGTACTGAATTTTTGGTGTTTAGTTTTGGGTTAATTCAAAACTGAGTGTATAAGAGCGAAAATAAAAAAACCAGGGTAGTAATAGTTAGCGGCCCATCCGGTGTTGGAAAGAGCACCATTTGTAAAGAAATAATTAAGCCGCTAAAAAATGTTTTTCTTAGCATCTCCGTTACTACCCGACCGAAGAGCGAAGCTGAAGTTGACGGTCGGGATTATTGGTTTATAACGGAAGAAGAATTTCAGCAGCGTATCAACAATGGCCTGCTGCTGGAATATGCCGAGGTGTTCGGTCATCTGTATGGCACCCCCAAAGACAAGATAGAAGAGGCGCTGCAGGCAGGTAAAACCGTTATTTTGGAAATCGATGTCCAGGGCGCGAAGCAGGCAAAGGTAATATATCCGGATGCAGTAATGATTTTTATTTTACCGCCGACTCAGAAAGAGTTAGCAGAGCGTATAAATGGCAGAGCAAGAGATAGCTCCGAAGCTGCTGAAGAAAGACTCGGAGGGGCGGGTACTGAAATCGCTGCTGCCTGGCAATATTATGATAACATGGTCATAAATGATAATTTGCAGCAGGCCGTAAAGGAATGTGTACAGATTATCAAAAGTGTAAAGCGTAAAAAAGTTAAGAAATAAAAAAGAGAAAGACAGGATTTTTAACTAAGTGAGATATAAGAGATGATAGATGAGCTAAAGAGCGAAAAAATAATTAATAAAGTTGGCGGCAAATTTAAATTAACTGCACTGGTTCAAAAACGGCTAAACGAGTTATTGCAGGGCGCTCGGCCGCTGATTGAGGATACTGAGGGCAAAAATTTGCTTGAAATTGTTGTTCAGGAGATTCTGCAAGACAAGATTGCTGCCGACGACCAAATCGGCCGGACGGCCAAGGAAGACGAATAGTTGAGCCCCCGTGTTTTTTGCGAAAGCAGGAGCAGCGGGTGTGTAAGTTACGAAATGCTTAAAGGTATAAATATTTTGCTGGGTGTCAGTGGTGGGGTTGCTGCGTATAAAGCAGTTGACCTGGCAAGTAAGCTGACCGCTGCCGAAGCCGGAGTAAATACGGTAATGACAGCCGCTGCCTGTGAGCTTGTTGGCCCAAAAAGCTTCGAGGCGGTAACCTGTTCAGCCGTTTTTACCGGTTTGTGGGCAACGACCGAAGAGTATAGAATCGGCCATATAGCTCTGGTTGACTGGGCTGATATAGTTGTCGTAGCGCCTGTGACGGCCAATATCATTGGCAAAATTGCAAACGGAATTTGTGATGATTTGCTAAGCACCACTCTTTGCGCCTCAACGAATCTGATTAAATCGGGCATGGCACTTTTAGCACCTGCGATGAACAATAATATGTGGGCGAATAAAGCTGTGCAGCGCAACGTCAAGACGATAAAACAAATGGGCTTTAAATTAATAGGCCCTGTTAAGGGCCGGCTTGCCTGCGGTGCCGAAGCTATCGGCAGAATGGCTGAGCCGCAGGATATTATCAAAGCAATCGAACAAATCGCTTCAAAAATTAAAAAGTGAAGATTTGCCACTGAGACACGAAGGCGCAAAGAAATTAAAAAAAATTCCTTCTTGCGCAGGAATGATACATTAAAACCTTTGTGTCTTGGCGCCTTTGTGGCTGAAAATTAATGCGAATACTAATCACAGCAGGCGGAACTCGCGAATACATTGACCCTGTCCGCTTTATCTCCAACGCAAGCAGCGGCAGGATGGG
>CAYSJK010000166.1:0-5314 GCA_964431375.1 uncultured Pirellulales bacterium | reverse complement strand
GGGATTCATTTTCAAGAGAAGCAAAAAAGAAAGCCAAACCCAGGGTGTTTCGGTCACCGGCACTAATTGCGTTTTTAAAGCATGGAGCAACTACCTCACTTACTAATGGTACTTGATAATAATTAATCACAATGTGATAAGTCGTGCTTGGTCGGCCTGCAGCGTCGGATGATTCCAACCCACCAATTCTAAAATTTGCGCCAAATAATTCCAAATGTGCATTTATGGCAGTAAAGTATCGATAAAAGACAGTCTTCCTGTGATTATCCAAGGCTTCTCGAGCAATTCTTTTTTGGTTTTCATATTCGGTTTTCCGTTCTATCTCTGTTTGATTCTGATCACATAATTCTTTCAACTCATCAGAATAACGAGATTGCGTTGCCTTTAAAGTGTTTAATTCATTTGTTACATTTTGTAAGTTTCCTGAATCGGCCTGCTTTTTCAACTGGGATATTTGTTCGTTAAAGCTAATTAAAGTTCCAATGTTTTCATTGACATCAACAAGTAGAGAAAGATACTTATCTATTATTTTTGTGGTTTCATCCGTTAGTATAATTGGATTGAGAGGAGATAAATGTTTGGTTTGTAATAAGGCCAAAATTCCATCCCTTGCCCCTTGCCAAGCAGCAGACAATTCATGCCAATCTATATTTATTTCAGGGAGTTCAATAAACTTCTTCCAGAATCCATAAAGGATTAACAAATTAGTTATTTCTTCTTGTTTAGCAGATAGATTGTCACCGCTGAAATTGTTTGTGTATTGAGATATTTGTGAAGAGATATTTTGATTCAATCGCCTATATGATTCCCCAAAATAAGCTCGATATTTTGAAATTAATTCAATCCCATCAACGTTCTGGCCACAGAATGGGCATGATTCTTGGCCCGTATCCGTGCTGATTATTCTATCCATTCCATCAGATACCCATGTTTCTGCGTTTTCACCAATCAAGGAAAAATGCTCGTTGATGGATTCCATGGCTGATTCATCTAAATCTGACAACTCCGCCGATAAAGTGATCTTAAGTGTGTCTGTATTTATTTCAGGAAATGATATTTGAGAGAATAGGTTCTTTTTAGAAATGGCATCTGCCCGTGATATAGCATCATATACTATTTTTTTATCTGCTATCAGTTGTTCAATATTGTTTATTTCTCTAAGACTGCAAAACGCATCAATCTCTAATCCAAATCGTTTATCAGTTGGGATCTGGCTTGAGATTTCTCTTATTCTGCTATTGCAGATAGTTATCTTTTCTGCTAGTTCTTGAACTTGTCGAGCCAAAGAAACACCTGCCCGTCCCAGGACTATCTCGTGCAGTTTTTGTCTATGAGAAGCGCTTATTTCGAGACCAGAAAATACATTTTGATTTATAAATTCATCATCATAAACATATATATAGTCAAGAGATGTATTCCAATTGCCAGACTGAAATATTGTATTGCTATCTTCTCCCTCGATTCTAAGGATGATATGTGGTTCATTAGATGACCCCAATCTTTTCCTACCATTAATAATCGTAGCATCATTGTTGGCTAAGGATGACAATATTGAAGAAATGGTGGTTTTGCCTCGACCATTCTCGGCATATATAAGAACTAGCTTACTGAGATCACTTAATGAAGACCCTGCAAAGGAATCAAAACAACCAATATTCCTTATTAAATTGATTTCCTTTAACATTTTTGCTCGCTTAACAATACATTCAATTCATGACTCTGACCTAACGGTTATTAACTTTTTTCATTCTGCCATAATTCCTCTTTTTCTTGTTTTACAATTCTACTCCAAAATCTAGTAAACAAAACCAACTATATCAAATCGTAAATAATAAATTGAGTTATTTCCTCCACGGCTGCCGTCCTCATTTGATATATTATACCCAAATCTGCAATTATGGTCAAAAAAAATCTGCTTAAATCTGCGTTAATCCGCGGTTAAAATTCGTGTCTAAGATATAGTAAGCCAGCCGCATAATCTTATGAGGCCATCATAGATGGCCTGCTGTCTGAGGACGAAGCTTTAGCAGTCCCTTAGGGACGATAAGAGCTTTGGACAAAGACGCCCGGATGGCGCCTCTGTGTTCTCTGTGAACTCTGTGGCAAAAAATCAGTGTAAATCTGCGTTACATAGTCCTGAGCAGACTCGTCCCGAGCTGGGTCAAGGGAGTCGAAGGAATCTGTGGTTAAAATTCGTGTTCATTCGTGGCTAATTTTCTTTGTGTTTTTTGTGCCTTTTCGTGGCTGGCTCTTGCATTTCATCGACAATTTGCTAACAATAGTTGGTGGCAATCCAGTAACTTGTTTGTTTAAATGTTGCCGTGTTGGTAAATAGCAGGGATGGTTGATAAATGAATATCGAAGGGATTGACCTTAAAGAATACATTCGCAGCATACCTGACTGGCCGAAAAAGGGAATTTTATTTCGAGATATCATGCCGTTATTAGCTGACGCCAGGGCGTTTGCCGCGGCGGTAGATGCCTTGAGTGCCGGTTTTGCAGATGCGGGCCCCGTTAGAAATTCTGCAACGGGCGACACAATACAAAAAGGGAAGGTTTCTAACGGGGCGGGTGTAGAATATGTAGCTGCTGTGGAGGCCAGGGGTTTTATATTCGGAGCAGCGGTCGCGAGAAAGCTTGGCGCCGGCTTCGTGCCCATAAGAAAGAAGGGCAAGCTGCCTTTCAAGACTGAAAGCGTCAGTTACGATTTGGAATATGGCACCGATATCCTGGAAGTGCATTGTGACGCCATAAGAAACAAAGCAAAGGTTTTGATGGTTGACGATTTATTGGCTACGGGAGGGACAATGGCAGCAGCGTGCAAACTCATCGAGAAAATAGGGGGAGAGATTGTGGGGGTATCATTTCTTATTGAGCTGAGTGAATTAACTGGCAGAGAGAAGCTTGGCGGATACAAGATTCACACCGTTATAATTTATTGATTGCCTTGCCGCAAAAAACCGTTGTCAGATGGTAGTTGCTAAGCTTGAGGCTTAAAAGTTTACATGAAAATTGAGAGTTCAGGTTGCTATCTGAACCCTCAATTTCTTCGAGTGTAATCCGAAGTCTTCAGGTACAGCCGCCTTATTTTCTTTTTCCTTTAAGCAGAACCAGTGCACCCAGACTAAACAATGTTACCGTAGCCGGCTCGGGGATACAACAGGTCTCGACTGTTATGTAATCTACCATGCCCCCGGTTCCTGTAATACTCAGGCAAATAGTCTCCTCAAGCGGATTAGGATATATGCGCCAGCCGATAATCAGTTTGCTCCACTGGCAGTCAACTGTTGATATATCACGGAAAATTTCTTCCACCACGCTCGCCTCTACAGGGCTTGGCGTAATATTGATCCACTCCAGCACTGCTTGAAAATCCATCTCAAGCCAGATTTCTTTGTAGGCATTAGGAATCGGTTGGTTTGGTATTGTTAGTGTTATAGCAAGCGGGTCTCCTGTCCAGACACCCTGCCTGCCATCTACCACGTCCATCCAGCCAAAGTAGTCGGGTGGTGTTTGAGGTGTGCTCAGTTCGGCCGTAGGGGTACCGTAGATGTTGTCGTAAGATTCCGGTAAAGTTGGATTGGTTAGCGTGTCGAAGTTCCAGGTTTGAAGAGTGTATGCACCCGTGCACTGTGGCTTATAGCAAGCCGAGGTTGTACTTGTGATAAAAACAGCGGCTAAAAAACTAAGATAAATACTTAATCTGCTCATTTTATCTCCTCCCTGAGTCTAATGAACAATCCGTTACTGTTGGTTAACTGCGATACTATTGGTGAAAACGGAAATTAAACAATTGAGAAATGCTGGCTTGTTTATTTCATATTTAACCTCCATGATTTAACTGAATGGTTCTTATTATGAATTATCACCATTTATACCAAGACTATAAAGTTTGCAAAGATTTTTTCAGCGTTATAGTCCGAAAAAATCAACGTATTTTGCTTATTTTTCCATAACTATAAGAATGGCAACATATTACCTTCGACGAAAAATTTATGATTTTTACTAATACTTCCGATAATATGCTTTTTTCTCAGGTTTTTCACCAGTTTTTCGAAAGCCTACCGCAACGATAGGATTTGAATTTCCACTCCTTTGGCTTGGTTCGGCTTTGCTCCCTTCGGCACTTCGACGAAGCTCAGTCCTATGGACTCCTAACGGAGGACAAGTTTCACGCAAATGGTGAGGAATGCGCCGTAATCAAAATAGTGTTCTTTTTGCGATTACGATTCGGTCGTTGTCGTGGATGTCTTTTTCGATTCTGATTTCGGCGAATACGCCGGTCTTTTCGAGCATATCTTTAACAGCCAATCCTTGTGCATAACCGAGCTCCAGCATCAATGCAGCATCCGGTTTGAGGAATTCGTCCACTTTTTCAATGATTCTTCTGTAAATATCAAGGCCATCCTGGCCTGCGTAAAGTGCCTCTTTCGGTTCATAGTCTTTTACATTTTTGTCAAGCTTCTCGTATTCAGGAGCGCTTACGTAAGGCGGATTGCAGACAATCAAATCAAATCCCTCAACGTCCAGTTGGGGGACAATAGGTTCGAATAAATCACCACATAGTAATGTGATTTTCCCCCTGAGGCCGTTTTTTTCAATATTCTTTGCGGCGATATCAAGAGCTGCTGCAGAAATATCAGTTGCGATGATATGAGCGTTAGGGAAGTTCCTGGCGATTGCTACAGCGATACAGCCACAGCCGGTACACAAATCGCAGATATACTGAGTTCCGGGGCGAGCCCCATTAGAAGCCTTCTCTTTTTGTGTCATTTTATGCGTTATAGAATTTCTAACGGGGCGAGCTCGCAAAAATTCGATGGCGCGTTCGACGAGCAGTTCCGTCTCCGGCCGGGGAATCATACAATCAGGGCTGACAGTGAGCTGGAGTGAATAAAATTCGGTTTTGCCGGTAAGATACGCGATTGGCTCATTTTGGCCGGCCCGTTTGACTAAATCGTGCAGAGTGTCCAATTGCTGTTTGGAGACGGATTTATCAAATTGTGTGTATAATTCAATGCGTTTTAGATTCAGTATATGGGAGAGTAATAATTCGGCATTAAGACGAGGCGAATCAATGCCTTTACCGATAAGGTATTCGGTAATCCAGTTTAAGAGCTTTTGTATTGTCCATTTCTGCATTGCCAGATTATAGCCGGGGCGAAGAAAAGTGAAAAACAAAAAGAGATTGGAGAGGCGATGGGTTTGAAATAGGTTCTCCATAAGGAGTCCCAAGGACGACAAGCTCACTACAGATTGGGTTTGTTTGGGTTTGTTTTTGTTGGCATTGTTCATGGTTATTTGTTCGTAGTTT
>CAYSJK010000165.1:0-5330 GCA_964431375.1 uncultured Pirellulales bacterium | reverse complement strand
GTCAGCTCGGAGGTACGGGATTGGGTCTGAGTATTGCAAAGCACATCGTCCTTGCGCACAAAGGAAAAATAAATATCGAAAGCCAAATTAATAAGGGAACTGCAGTTTCTGTAACACTACCCAAAGCGTAATCAATTTTTTTTATCTTCACCGAATTTTCACATTTCTTTCATAAAAGCTTCATATTTAAACTGTACAGTATTGTCAGGAGTATAGAAAGAATATATGAAGAACACAGCTAAAACATACTCTCATATTTTCTTAGTGGTCGGTCTGCTCTATCTTTTCCTGGTTAGCATCGGCCTAATGGGAGCTGCCTTCAAAGGCTTCGGCAGTGGATTTGCGGAAAACCTCATCAGAACAACATCAAATCCGTTTGTAGGTTTGTTTATTGGAATATTGGCAACAAGCATAGTGCAAAGCTCTTCATGCACGACATCAATAGTTGTGGGCATGGTCGGCTCCGGGGTTATTACAGTCGATAATGCAATATATATAGTTATGGGTGCCAATATCGGGACTACCGTAACAAACACAATCGTCTCTTTAGCGCACGTGACCCGTCGTAACGAGTTCAGACGTGCCATAAGCGCAGCAACCATGCATGACTTTTTTAACTTTTTCTGTGTTTGTCTCTTACTTCCACTGGAATTGGCCACTGGATTTATCGAAAAATGTGCTCATGGAATGGCTTCTCTGTTTAAAAATGCCGGCGGAATCAAATTCACCAGCCCGATTAAACTGGCTACAAAGCCAGCCGTGAATCTAATCCAGGAAGTCGTCCGCTCGTTAAGCCAGCCATTATTTACTAAAAGCGCATATACTTATATAGTGATGTTAATCCTGGCAACATTGATGCTATTTTTATCACTTTACTTCCTTGTCCGGGTTATGAAGTCATTGACGATAAAGAGAGCAGAGATTATCCTGGACAATGTCATTATCAGGAGCAGGTGGTTAGGCCTTGTTGCGGGTCTGATTTTTACTATCATTGTTCAGAGCAGTTCAGTTACTACATCTCTATTGGTTCCCCTTGTCGCTGCGGGCGTTCTCACCCTTGAGGCCGCATTTTCAGTAACTATGGGTGCCAACATCGGGACAACTACCACCGCCGTACTTGCGTCGTTCGCCACGGGAAACATTTCGGCAATTGTTGTGGCATTCGAACATTTCCTGTTTAATACGATAGGAGTTCTGGTTGTTTTCCCAGTAAAAATTGTTAGAATGATTCCGATAAATCTTGCCAAGTCCTTCGGAGACCTGGCCTACAACAAAAGATGGTACGCATTTGTATATGTATTAAGTGTGTTTTTCTTTGTCCCGGCGCTGCTGATTCTTATCTCGAAATGCTTTAAATAGGAGAAGCAAAAATGTTCAAAAACCTGTTGAGCTTCTGGAAAGGAAAAGATTTTCTGGCTCAGGTCCTTGACGAGTTCAAGGGCATGCTGGAAGACTCGGAATTTATGTT
The DNA here is from genome assembly GCA_964431375.1 of uncultured Pirellulales bacterium. Lineage (GTDB taxonomy): Bacteria > Planctomycetota > Phycisphaerae > Sedimentisphaerales > Anaerobacaceae > CAZBWE01. The sequence goes on along the minus strand of CAYSJK010000165.1, from coordinate 3,862 downwards.
TAAAACAGTCTGCCGTCGTCTGTTTGAAAACGTGGATGAACCGGAACTGAAGCAGAAAATCCATGATATAGACAAAAAAGTGAACCTTCTACAGAAAAATATACGCAAACGAATTGTAGAGCATCTCTCACTTCAGCCAACGGTTGATGTGTCTGCTTGCCTGTTACTAATGAGCGTGGTAAAAGATGCGGAAAGACTGGGAGACTATTGCAAAAATCTCTATGAAGTCACCGAGCTTCTGGAAAAGCCCATAGATAAAGCAGTGTATTCAGAGTATTTTGATAACGTTGATAATGAAATCCTGACTTTATTTGAGCAAACCAAAGAGACTTTCATAGAGGCAGATGTGGATGCAGCCAGCTCGTTGTTTGGCGTCGAACATAAAATAGCAAAACGATGCGATAGTATTGTCAGCGAATTGGCTAAAAGTAATCTCTCCGTCAACCAGGCCGTCTGCTTTACTTTGATAGCAAGGCATTTCAAGCGTATCGTAGCCCATCTTGTAAATATTTCTACCTCCGTAATTCTGCCCATAAGCGACCTCGACTATTTTGATGAAAGGCCCGACGAGCAGTAGAATAATCGCACATTAGTTTGCCTCTTCACTGCCTGAATATTCTGAGGGCTTATTAATACAATCTGCTCCGTTGTTTCTTAACTCGATAAGGATTATAAGCAGGAAAAAAGGACTTATCAGAGTTAGTTATCAATCTATTCTCATTTCGCTGAAAATGAAATTCAAAACAAACTTTTTTCAAAAATCACCAAATTTTCACATTCTCTTCATATCTCTTTCAAACTAATAAAGTACTGTATTTATGGAAATACGATAAAGGAGTGTATATGAACTTTAGTGTTCTATTTAATAAGGAGAAAAGAAAATGCAAAATAAAATCTTGGTGACATTTGTACTGTTGCTTGCCATCCATTCCACTGCCGTAAAAGGTGACGAAATTAGTGAACTTAAAGAATTAATTTTAGAGCAAAGCAAGATAATCCAACAATTGCATGAAAGGGTTGAGCAACTTGAAGCAAGGCAAAAACTCAAAGAGCAATCACTAACACAGAAAATAGAAGAATTAGCAGAAATGCAAAAAGAAACACCGGCTTTGCCTGATGCCCTCAAATGGGCCGAGAAAGTAAAAATATCCGGCGACCTTAGGTTTCGTCACGAGCATATTGATTCAGAAACAAGCGGAAGTGTCAGGTGGAAGAAAGGACGTGACAGACAACGTATTCGTGCCAGACTTATGCTCGAGGCAATAATCAATGATGAATGGGATGTCGCATTCAGGCTTGCAAGCGGCGAAAGGAGTATACTTGCAGATGAAGATGATATGTTTGCTGACCCCGTTTCCTCGAATCAGACATTGAAGCAGAATTTCTCCAGCAAGGATATCTGGCTTGACCTTGCCTATTTCAATTGGCATCCGGCAGCCAGAGAGGGACTTAATGTATATGGTGGAAAGATAAAGAATCCATTCTATAAAGTAGGAAAGAACCAGCTTGTCTGGGATTCAGATTTGAATCCTGAAGGTATCGCTGCTACATACGTTATTCCTCTCGGAAAGAAAAATACGTTGCATATTGCAGGCGGCGGTTTCTGAGTTGATGAAAGTTCCAGCGGCGTAGATACCTCACTATGGGGCATCCAGGGTTATCTCAAACATACTATAGGCAATCCCAATTATATCATAGCTGGTGTTAGTTACTGGGATTATGGCAATATTCAAGGCAAGACGGATACATATTGCTCGCAGGTAATACTGCTGATTCCACAGGGACTAAATGGGCAAGTGACTACGACATTATCGAATTCTTCGGTGAATATGGAACCAAATTTTCCGGTCTGCCGGTCGCTGTATTTGGAAACTGGGTCAAGAACACAGTTGCCATTTCAGGTGAAGATACGGGTTGGCTTGTTGGAGCAAAGCTCAACAAAGCCAAGGAGCCGGGCTCCTGGGAGCTTTCCTACGATTACAGGGACCTTGAAGCTGATGCCGTTTTAGGTGCTTTTAATGACTCAGACTTTATCGGTGGTGGAACGGACGGCGAAGGCCATAGATTTAACTTTACATATCAATTGGCCAAGAACCTTCAGACAGCTTTGACATACTTCCACAATCAAAAAAGAAGCGATGGACGTGATTACGATTATCGAAGACTGCAGGCCGACCTGCTACTAAAGTTTTAACCTGTGTTCAGTGGTATTAGATGATATACTTTACAAACTCAATCAATTAATATAGGAGGCAAGAAAATGAATGTAAAAAACAGAAAATATGTTAAAAAAATTACCCTTACAAGCCTTCTTGTAGCTGTAACACTTACGGCTACATCTGGTTGCGCCAGGAGAGGCGACCTGACTGAGGGTGAGAAAAGATTTATCACTGTTAAGGGCTCTGACACTATGGTGCATCTTGTCAGCAATTGGGCGGAAAACTTTATGCAAAAAAATCCAGACATCGAAGTATCTGTCACAGGTGGAGGCTCAGGAACGGGAATTGCAGCTCTTCTAAACGGCACCACCGATATTTGCGCAGCATCAAGAAAAATAAAAAATAAGGAGCTAATGCTGGCTATAGAGAAAAACATCCATCCAAATGAAATCGTCGTTGCAAAAGATGGCATTGCTGTAGTTGTCAATCCCCAAAATCCTATCAATGACCTGACTTTAGAACAATTAGCTAATATCTTCACCGGCAAATCTACACGGTGGAGCGACGTCGGCGGTCCTAATGAAGATATTATGGTTCTCTCCAGAGAATCAAGCTCCGGGACTTATGTGTTTTTCCAGGAAATGGTACTTAAAAAACAAGATTATATGGCAGATGCAATGTTAATGCCTGCCACTTCAACGATTATTCAATCGGTTTCAACTGACCGGTGGGCTATAGGATACGTCGGATTGGGCTATGCCTTGGCTGCAAAAGATAAAGTAAAAATCTTGGCAGTCAAAGCCGATGAGAACTTACCCGCTACCGTTCCATCGGAGCAAACCGTAAAATCAGGACAATATATTATCGCACGACCGCTTTACCTCTACTTAAATGGTCAACCAAAAGGAACGTTAAAGGAATTTATAGATTTTTGCCTTAGCGACGAGGGACAGGCAATAGTGCAAAAAACTGGATACGTTACGGTCAAATAATGAAAGCTGCCTGGAAAGAAAAAGCTGTCAAACTATTACTGCTTAGTACGGCTTCAACGACTATTTTGATTGTAATAAGTATTTTTGTTTTCCTGGGCAAAGAAGCTGGTCCTTTCGTTTTTGAACCCGGATTAAAAGAGCTTCTAAGTACCCGATGGGTACCTGTCTCTTTCCAAAAAGAATCGTTCGGCATCCTGCCGCTAATAACCGGCTCTCTTTTGGTCACTTTATTTGCAACAGTACTAATGGTTCCATTCGGCATCGGTGCCTCAGTATACATATCAGAGTTGGCAAAACCTTTGGAAAGAGAATTTCTAAAACCGTTTATAGAGATACTGGCTGGGATTCCGTCAGTTGTTATCGGCTTTTTTGGCCTGGTCGTCTTAGTGCCGCTAATTAAGGCCTGTTTTCGGCTATCCACAGGATTAACGGCTCTGGCCGGTGCAATCCTGTTGGCGCTGATGGCAATACCAACGGTAATTTCTATTTCTGAGGATGCTATAAGAAGCGTGCCTACATCATACAAGGAGGCGTCACTGGCGTTAGGCGCAAGTAAACTGCAGACTATATGGAAAGTTACTGTTCCGGCAGCACTTCCCGGAATAATCGCAGCAATAATGCTCGGGATAGGTAGAGTCATCGGAGAAACTATGGCTGTAATGATGGTTACCGGAAATGCCGCTGTAATAACCGCCTGGCCTTTTGATTCTG
>CAYSJK010000164.1:0-5332 GCA_964431375.1 uncultured Pirellulales bacterium | reverse complement strand
CTTGGCCGGCTTCGAGATACATTAAGTAATAAGACCTTTGCAATTGACAAACCGGCAGGCAATTTAACCAAAGAATGGGCGGATAAACTCGGCATACCGCAGGGAATTCCTGTTGCTATGGGTGCATTTGATGCACATCTGGGCGCGGTTGGTTCCGGCATAAAAGAGCAAACTCTTGTCAAGATAATCGGCACCAGTACCTGTGACATGGTGGTCGCTCCTAACAATGTGAAGCTGCCGGATGTCCCCGGTATCTGTGGTATAGTGGATGGTTCTATTCTGCCGGGTTATTTCGGGCTCGAAGCAGGACAATCTGCCGTCGGTGACATCTTTAACTGGTTCGTAAACTATATCCAGCCGGGTGGAGAAATAACCGGCTCTCATGAGGCCCTTACCGAAAAGGCAGCAAAGTTAAAACCGGGCCAGTCCGGCCTGTTGGCCCTCGACTGGAATAATGGAAATAGAACAATCCTTGTTGACCAGCGGCTGACGGGTTTATTGATAGGCCAGACCCTGCATACTAAGCCGGAAGAAATTTACCGGGCTTTAATTGAGGCAACCGCCTTTGGTGCTCTAACCATAATTAACAGGTTCGAAGAATACGGCGTTAAGGTTTCAGAGGTAATAAATTGCGGCGGTATCGTTGAAAAGAATCCACTGCTTATGCAGATTTACGCTGATGTAACCGGCAGGGAAATGAAGATATCGCGCTCTGCCCAGAGCTGCGCTCTTGGCTCTGCCATTGCTGCGGCCGTTGTAGGTGGTGGCTATAGTAATTTTGCCGATGCCCAGGCGGCTATGTGTGGTATCAAAGCTCAGACTTATAAGCCCGTTGCGGAAAATCATAATATTTACAAAAAGCTTTACATGCTTTATAAACAATTGCACGATGCCTTTGGCACGAAGCAATGGTCGGGCAAATTGGCTAATGTTATGAAAGAGCTGCTGGATATCAAGTATAGTGTCAGGCCTTAAGGGAAATATTGTGTACGAAAAACTAAAAAAAGCCGTTTGTGACGCAAATCTCCAGTTGCCCAGACAAAAGCTCGTTATCTATAGCTGGGGTAATGTCAGTGCGATTGACCGCCAGGCTGCTGTAGTGGCTATTAAGCCCAGCGGCGTCCCTTATGATGAACTTACGCCCGACAAAATAGTAGTTCTCGACCTCGACGGCAATAGCATTGAAGGCGACCTTAAGCCCTCGTCAGATACACCGACTCATCTTGAGCTTTACAGGAATTTCAAGGATATTGGCGGTGTATGTCATACACACTCGCCGCACGCAACTATGTGGGCTCAGGCCTGCACGGAAATCCCCTGCTTCGGCACTACCCACGCCGATTATTTCTATGGCCCGATACCCGTTACTGACGCAATGACGGAGGATGAAATAAAAACCGATTATGAGCTAAATACTGGCAGGATTATCGTCAGGCGTTTTACAGGCATTGACCCGATGCAGATGCCGGCCGTTTTAGTGGCCAATCACGGTCCTTTCGCCTGGGGCCGGACTCCCGCCGACGCTGTAGAATCTATGGTTGTCCTGGAGCAAATAGCGACAGTGGCTCTGGGCACAATAACGATAAATCCGAAGCAGGGCCAGATTAGCAAGGCGCTTCTGGATAAACATTATTTGCGCAAACACGGCAAAGACGCTTATTACGGCCAGGAAAGCAAATAAGACAATGCCCGCTATTGGGCTTCCAGGACGACCACCGATTTTGAAGGGATAGTCGCCAAGATTTTACCGTTCTTTATTTTCACGTTTTCAAACTCGGCAGGCGTTACAGTATCGGGTTTTTCAAAAGTATTGTGTGCATTCATAACTTCAGCGGTAAGAACACGCCCCGCCGCCTTTTGCACATGGAATCCTTCAATTATGCATTCAAGCTCTGCTGGCGTTTCCGGATTCAGATTGCAAATCGAGATATGTATTTTGCCCGTCTTGTCCTTCGAGGCCGATGCGGTGATGCTCGCAAGCGTCTCTAAACCTCTTTTATACGGATTGCAAACAATATCACTCGGCAGATATTTGGCCCCCTGATGAACTTTGTACATTTCAAATATATGATACGTCGGCGTGACAATCATCTTTTCACCCTTAGTCAAAATCATCGCCTGCAGCACGTTGTTAGTCTGGGCGATATTAGCCATTCTGACCCTGTCACAATGCTGATTGAAAATATTCAAAAAACACCCGGCTACAACTGCATCTCTGAGGGTATTTTGCTGATAAAGAAACGCCGGATTTTCTCCTTCTTCAACATTCCACCACGTCCCCCATTCATCAACAAAAAGCCCGATGCGTCCCTGCTCGTCATATTTGTCCATAATTTTCTTGGTTTTGTTAATCATTTCATCGATGAACAGCGTTTTTTTGAGCGTGTTGAACCATCCTTCTTCGTTGAAGACCGTGGCTTTTCCTTTGTTGTTCCAGTTGCCCTCAAACACATAGTGGTGAAGACTGATTGCGTCCATGCGCTTGGCCGCGTTGCTCAGGAGCACCTCGAACCATTTATAATCATCCCAGCCTGGTCCGCACGCAACCTTTGTTATATTATTGCCCGGATAATTCCTGACGTACGTTGCAAAACGCTTATAAAGGTCCGCGTAATATTCCGGAGTCATATTCCCGCCGCAGCCCCAGTTTTCATTGCCGATAGCAAAATACTTAACCTTCCACGGTTTTTCCCGCCCGTTTGCTCGCCGTAAATCCGCCATCTGGCTCCTTCCCCCAAACGTCATATATTCGACCCAGTCCTGCATCTCCTCAGGCGTGCCTGAGCCGGCGTTGCCGCTTATATACGCCTGGCAGCCCAACATTTCGCACAAATCCATAAACTCATGCGTTCCGAAGCGATTTGTCTCCGTAACCATTCCCCAATGTGTATTGACCATCAAGGGCCTTTTTTCCAGGGGGCCAATTCCATCCTTCCAGTGATACTCATCCGCGAAACACCCCCCAGGCCAGCGTATAACCGGCACGTTAATTTTCTTCAATGCCTCAACAACGTCCGTCCGAATCCCTCTCGTGTTCGCAATACTCGAATCCTCCCCAACCCAAAATCCCTCATAAATGCATCTTCCCAGATGCTCGGCAAAATGCCCGTAAATCTGTGGGCTGATAGTATCTTTGGCAGCATCAGTATGAATAACCAGCTTATTGACGCTATTGGCTTCAGAAGATATCTCAGTCGTTGCCAAACAAGCCGAACCGTTTAAGCCAAGCAGCGCAATCAAAACTAATCTGCATAATGAAGTTCTGGAAAACATAAACCACCTGCTTTCTTTCTGTTCATATGTATGTGTTTAGCCTAAAAATACCGGTTTTTGGCAGAAAACCATCGCTCACTGGTAAATTGGGCCATCCTCAGGGCTCTTGAGAAAACTAAAAACCTCGATAAACGCCTTAAAACGCAGTTTTCTGTGTCTAAACATGTACGTTCATATTGAACCGTTAGCTACATTGCCAAACCATTAAGCTTCATAAAAATACAAAAACTTTGTCCGAACTGCAACTATTTTTGCTTGTTCGGTCGGCTCTGGTGTGGATTTCCGTGCCTCTTTATGCTATAATCCTACCATAAATAAATAATACTGCGACCGGAAAGGGTACAAAATGCAAAAAAACACGTTTGGAGTAATCGTTGGAAACAGAGGATTTTTCCCGGATATATTGGCCAAGGAAGGCCGAAAAGTTATTCTGGATGTTCTGAAAAAGAATGGCTACAACTCAGTAATTCTTTCAATGAAGGATACCAAATTCGGTGCAGTCGAGACCTTCGAGGATGCCAAAAAGTGCGCTGCGCTTTTTGCGAAAAATGCTCAAAAAATCGATGGTGTAATTGTAACACTACCGAATTTCGGTGATGAAAAAGGAGCTGCCGAGACAATAAAGCGCTCCGGGCTTAATGTGCCGATTCTTATTCATGCAGAGCCCGATATGCCAGGCAGGATGAGCATAGCCGACAGACGAGATTCTTTCTGCGGCAAAATCAGCGTCTGCAACAATCTCAGGCAGGCGGCTATTCCATATACACTTACGCAATCGCACACAGTTAAAGTTACATCGCCGCAGTTTAAAAAGGATTTGGATGATTTTGCTTCGGTGTGCAGGATTGTCAAGGGGCTTAAGAACGTTAGGTTTGGTGCTATTGGTGCCAGAACCGGCGCATTTAACACGGTCCGTTATAGCGAAAAAATCCTCGAGCTTTCCGGCATATCGGTCGAGACGATAGATTTGTCAGAAATCCTTGGAAAAGTGGCGCTGCTGTCTGATAAAGACAGAGGGGTAAAAAAGAAGTTGGATGATATTAAGAAATATACTCCTACCAAATCAATTCCCGCTGATAAGCTATTGAAGATGGCCAAGTTTGGTTATGTAGTGGACCGATGGGTCAAGGAAAATGAGCTTGATGGTACCGCTATTCAGTGCTGGACTTCTCTGCAGGAATTCTTCGGAATAGTTCCTTGTACGCTTATGAGTATGATGAGCGAGTCTCTGATACCCAGTGCCTGCGAAGTCGATATTACCGGCCTGTTGGGTATGTATATTCTGCAATTGGCCGGCGGAACTCCGAGTGCCATTCTCGACTGGAACAATAATTACGGCAACGACCCTGACAAATGCGTTTTGTTCCACTGCAGCAATCTGCCCAAGTCGTTCTTCAAAAGCTCAAAGATGAATTATCAGGAGATTATTGCCGGCTCTATCGGCAAAGACAAAACTTACGGAACTGTCGTTGGCAGAATAGCTGCCGGCAAAGCGACATTCTGCAGAGTAACTACTGACGATGCTACAGGCCTTATCAGCACTTACGTTGGCGAGGGTGAATTTACAAATGATAAGCTCGATACTTTCGGCGGCTATGGCGTGATGAAGATTGCGAATCTTCAGTTACTTATGCAATACGTTTGTGCGATGGGCTTTGAGCATCACGTTGCTGTGAGTAGGGTTGAAAAGGCCGATGCAATTACCGAAGCCCTCGATAACTATATGGCCTGGGAGGTCTATCGCCACGAGTAAAATCTATATCTCATCGACTCTGTCGAGAGATAAGTTTGAAGGTATTACTTGCGAAAAACTACAGGTGTGTTTTTGGTTTGAAGGTAATTCAATTATTGTTTATAATATGGTTTGAACATATAAAATGTCTGAACGCAAATAGATAGTTGTCCTCCTGGGAGTTTTTGAAGGTGGCGATATGACTGAAGAAGAATGTGGTATTCTGTACACGATAGGCCACTCCAACCACAAAATAGAAGTTTTCATAAGCTTACTAGTAGTCTGTCACATCTAAATTACTGGGTAAAGTTTTTTCAATTTTACACG
>CAYSJK010000163.1:0-5349 GCA_964431375.1 uncultured Pirellulales bacterium | reverse complement strand
TACTGCTATCGGCCAAATTATTGAATCAGGCACAAAGTTGCAAGGTGATATTATACTTTTTGGTGCTGCCGGTGAAGAAACTGATAGTAGTGGAACAGAGAGATTTATTCGCGACTGCAGCGGACAATTGCCCGAGCTTGCCGGGGTGGTTATCACCGAGCCGACAGACTTCACAGTTGTCACTGCCCATCGAGGAATGCTGTGGCTTGAAGTTACGACCAAAGGCAAAACGGCTCACAGCTCGGCACCTCATTTGGGAATAAATGCGATATCCTCAATGAAATCTCTTTTAGACGAACTTGAACACTACGAAATCGCCGTCGAATCTCACAAATTATTAGGCAATTGCTCTATGAGCATCAATACAATCTCCGGCGGCAAGGAAATTAACGTTGTCCCGGATAAATGCAGCATCGGCATAGATATTCGCACCTTACCTTCGCAAAATAATCAGCAAATAATCGCTGATTTTGAAAAAATCATTTCAAAATTAAAACAAAAGAATCCTAAATTCGATGCACAAATCAGCTCTGTGCGTGCAGTGCAGGCATTAGAAACGGACAACAACAGCGATTTTGTTAAGGATTTTTGCGCCTGCCTGGGAATTAGCGAAACCAAAGCCGTTGGTTTTACTACAGATGGTCCATTTTTTGCGTCGCTGGGTTCACCAGTGATAATATTCGGGCTAGGCAATCCAGAACTTGCTCATCAGCCGGACGAATATATCGAAATCAGCGATTTGAATAAAGCCGTTGAGTATTACAAGAATACTATCCTAAAGCTTTTGACATAATTGTATTTCTGAAAAACGGCTCATAATCAAAATAAGCTTATAGATTTTTGTATCTATAGCGATTTTACTACCTATATTCAGCCTTGATTTTAAGCACACAGAGCCTTATAATAATTTATACTGCTTTAACTATGTAGAGTCTTATTGATAATGACTCAAATCAGATATACAAAAGCATTTACTTTAATTGAGCTACTGGTTGTCATCGCCGTGATTGCCATATTAATGGCGATTCTGATGCCGGCTCTATCGGCTGCAAAGAAGCAAGCTTACGGGTCAGTATGCCTGGGTAACCAAAAAGGCCTGATACTCGCATACGTGGCATATACCATTGATAATGAGGACAAGATAACAAGCGCCAACACCTTCCCGCCCGGTGCCTGGAATCCACCTCCACCGGATGAAATTCCCTGGGCTCGAGCACCTATGGATTCAAGTACCTATTATTGGAGGGCAGGTGTGGAAGTAACCGATGAACAGCGGTTTCGCGGTATTATGAGAGGCGTACTATACCCTTATTGCAAAGATGTGAAACTATATCATTGCCCAGGTGACAACCGCCGCAAAAGGAGGACGATTATCAATGGTGTTCCGCACACTACCCTGGCTTACAAAATGTATCGCAGTTACGGGATTCAAGGTGGTCTTAACGGAGAAGAGAAAAAGGACTGGCTGAGTGACTTCGCTATCACGAAGCTCTCGGATGTGAAGTCGTCGGGCACGACTTACGTCTTTGTAGAAGAATATTACGATGGTTGGGGCGCCAACTACAATGGTGGCTCATGGCTGATTGATAAATCTAATAACGGTCAGAGCTGGTGGAATATCATGGCAGTTTGGCATGGCGACAGCTCGACTTTGTCGTTTGCAGATGGTCATACCATTCGAAAAAAGTGGAAGGACAAACAAACATTAGCATTTGCTGAAGAACGTGGCAATTACACCCAAGAAGATAATCCCGACCTTATGTATATGATAAAACACTATGCAGTCCCCCTACCTCGAGCGAATTCCGGTGATTAGCAATTCAGCGTATTATAAAAACGCTACACTTCATTTTTTAATGCGACCACATTTTTGAAAAAAGGTTTGCAGTTATAATTGAAGCCCACAAAAAAATTCTTTTAATTTATAGCAATTATTTTATATTTGTGCTTGACGCTGAGTTTTCAAATCCTTAGAATGACACAATATTAATTGAGTGGAGTTTATTAAATGGCCCAAATTAGGGAAAACAAGCAAAAGTATCTGACAGGTTACACAGTGACCACGGTGCTTTTGCGCCCATGCCTCCCTGTCCGTACAATCATAACTGCTGTTATTGTACACTTGAGAAAGGAGGCTGCTCCCTAAAAGGACCTGATAATATATTACGAAACCCAGAAAGCCTTTCAGAGAGCGGTAATCCTGAAAGGCTTTTTTTATTATTAGCTATATCAGCAAAGCAAAGGGCTTTGCGAGAATGAAGAAGGTATGTGAAATTATGAAAGTAAGAGAAATGGACATTGAATTCTACAGACAGTATATGGCTGAGCTTGAAGCAAAGGCCGGGCCAAAGTGGCAGTACAATGAAATGAAACCCTGTGGTGTTAACTTCAACGGCATAGCCAGCGGCTGGTTTTATGACAGACACCATCAGAAGTTCAGAGATTATAAAGCCGAAAGCGAAGGTATAATCGCCACACTCGGTCTGGATGCGAATCGGACGGTAATCGATATGGGATGCGGCACGGGTGCCTTCGCAATTCATGCAGCTGCACATTATAGAAAGGTTTACGCAGTCGATATATCAAATTCGATGTTGAAACGTGCCCGCAGGAAAGCCAAAAAAGCTAAACTGAACAATATAGAATTCCATCGCGGCGGATTTCTGACCTATGAGCACCAAGCACAGGCCGTAGATGCAATCGTGTCGACGACCGTACTGCACCATTTACCTGACTTCTGGAAGCTCATAGGCCTGAGACGCCTGGCGCAAATGCTTAAGACGGGAGGAAAGCTATATCTATTTGATGTGGTATGCTCATTTGACATTGCACGGCACAAGCACTACATTGAGGTTTTTACGAGGTCAATGGTTGAGCGAATCGGGCCAGCAGGCAGCAGAGATACATTTTAGCCAGGAGTACAGCACATATGGCTGGATTATGGAAGGTTTACTTGAAAGGGCTGGACTCAGGATAGACAAAGTTGATTATAAAGACGACTATTTAGCGACGTATCTTTGTACAAAAAAGGTTAAATAAACATGTATAAAATAGTAGTTGTATTATTAAAAAGCGACAGCAAGTGAAAAAATGCTTGAGCAAATCGCTGTAATAAACTTAATTACTATGAAATGGAAAAAGTGCTAACAAAATATAAAAACTAATTCGTGATTTCTATTATGCTAAGGTGAAATAATATGAACAGGTTAGAAGATATATCAAAATCTCGTGAAGCAGCACATAAAAAGCTGATATCACTAAAGTCAAAAGTTTATGAAGCTTTCCTTGAAATGGAAAAAGCTGCTTTTTCAGATGGTACTTTGCCAAAGAAAAGCAAAGAACTGATTGCAGTCGGTATCTCTGTAGTAATTGACTGTGAATCGTGTATGCAATGGCATATCGAACAGGCAGCCAAAGCCGGAGCCACGAAGGATGAAGTTCTTGAGGCGGTAGAAGTAGGAATGGAGATGGGCGGTGGCCCGGCAACCGTGTCAGCAAGATTCGCTCTTGAGGTGATGGATAAAATATACAGGAAATAGCAATCAGTGAAGAATAAAAATATGCAGGTAATCCAATAGAACTTCGCAAACTGTGAGATAATAGTACGGAAGCACTATTATGAGAGAAAACAAAGAATATACGGCGTATTGTTGATTGTGTTGTGGTGACTGTATTCCTTTTAACCAGGGATTATCCGAAACAGCAAAGAAACTAAAAGAGCGATTGCAGGAAGTACAGTTTGATAAATACACTGAGCTAAAGGTAAAAGAAAATCCTGTACTTAACGATTACGAGACCTTCGTTAGAGTATTATCCGCGTTAACAGAACTAAGGTGTACTAAGACATGTCGCGAGAATGGCGGTAAGCCAGACTGTAAAATTCGTGACTGTGCTCGTGACAAAGGATTGAAAGGTTGCTGGGAATGCTCGAATTTTGAAACTTGTGAGCGATTGGAACCATTATCAGTTTATCATGGGGATACGCCCAAACATAATCTTCGTTTAATCAAAGAATATGGCATAGAGAATTGGGCAGATAAAAGAAGGAGACATTACATATGGAACAATACAAAATAGATTTTGATTCAAAGCCGTGGGAAACACCAGCAAAAGGTGTTAGATTCAAAGCCTATGAACAAGGTGGAAGAAAGCTGCGTTTGGCAGAGTTTACTAAAGAATTCGTGGAACCTGACTGGTGTACGAAGGGACATATTGGATATGTCCTGGAAGGTCAAATGGAAATAGACTTCGACGGAAAGGTGATTGTATTTAGACCGGGTGATGGTGTCTTTATACCCGCAGGCGAAGAACACAAGCACAAAGCTAAAGTTCTTACTGATAAGGTAAAAGTAATCCTCGTGGAAGATGTCTAACTTTTCGCTGTGAGATTAAGAGGCCGTGCTAAAAATTCTTTCTGCTAATACAGGTGAAAATCTTGAGCAGGTTCGGATACTGTGGCAGGAATATGCTGACTTTCTGAAGATGCGCTTTGCATGGCGTTCCCACTTGGCTTCATTTAAGGAGTATTTTAAAAATTACGAAGAAGAAATCGCCTCACAGTTGCCGAGTAACTACAGTCCTCCGAAAGGCTGTTTATTGCTTGCCGAGTATCAAGGTAAAACTGCAGGTTGCGCAGGTCTGAGGGATTTTGGTGATGGAGTTTGTGAGATGAAACGGTTATTTGTCAGACCCGAATATCGTGGATTGGGCATAGGAAAAGCCCTTACAAAGGCCGTCATCGAACAAGGACGAAATATGGGGTATAAATCGATGTGCTTAGATACTAATCGTAGAATGACCGAAGCAAGTGGGCTTTATAAGTCTCTTGGATTTAAGGAAATTGCACCTTACGAGCATTTTGACATAGAAGGTATGCTTTATTTGGAGCTTACATTGTAGTTATACATTTGGAAATCGAAACAAAAATCAACTGGACTTTATGTCCGGAGTCAGACGATTAATAAAATATGTCTTACATAGAGGCGATATTAGCTTTGTTTGCCATTGTTGACCCGATAGGTAACATCCCGATACTACTCAGTGTTGCTGAGCACACACCAAATGGCCAAAGTCGAAAGGCCTTTAACACCGCCGTAACTGTTGGCGTAATTATCCTTCTGGTCTTTTCATTTGCAGGTAACTGGGTATTGAATCGTGTTTTTCATATTCAATTGGCAGACTTGCAGCTTGCCGGGGGCATATTGCTGCTGATTATCGCCATCGACCATCTGATATTCGGTGTGCTTCGTCGCTCAGTGGAGGTTAAGGGAACCTTTAGCCCCTATGAGATTGGCTGTGTGCCGTTAGCCTGTCCGCTTCTGGCAGGGCCTGGGGCGATGGTAACAAGTT
>CAYSJK010000162.1:0-5380 GCA_964431375.1 uncultured Pirellulales bacterium | reverse complement strand
GTTTGACCGCAATATCGACCAGCAGAAAGCCAGACAGTCACTGGGCGTTCCTGATAACAGCAGAGTTTTGCTGTTTGCAGGGGGGTCGGTTCTTCTGATAAAGGGTGTATTTGCTTTGCTGGAGTCCTTGACGAAGTTGCGCAAACAGTTTCCCGATTTGATATGTCTAATGCCGGGTGCAGCTAAAACGTATGCGAAGAAGCGAGGATGGTTGAAGTCAGTTTTGCTTGGACCAACCGAAAATGAGCAAATTGAATCCCGTATCAAAGAACTGAAGCTCGAGAACATTCTGATACTAACACCGTTTAGTTATGAAGTTGAAAAGTTTTTCGCGGCCTGCGATATTGTAGTCGCACCTTTTGTGAAGCCGCACTTCGCACGACCTGTCATCGAAGCAGGGGCTACGGCTAAACCCATTGTCGCCTCTCGTATCGGCGGAGTTGAAGAGGTCGTAAAGGACGGTGAGACCGGTCTGCTGGTCGAACCGGGAAACGCCACAGACCTGGCGGAGAAAATCGCGGTGGCGCTGAATGACCCGGGGCTGGCACAAAAACTCGGCGAAGGAGGATATGACCAGGCACGCAAATTGTTTGACGCCAAACGTAACGCTGCCGCAACAATGCAGGTATATCAAGAAGTGCTAAAGGATAAATGTAAGCACAACGTGTGATTGAGCAGAGTCGCTCGCTATTAAAATTCTGGATATCCACGGAGTTGTTTTGGAGGAGAGCAAAATCAAATGAACATTGTCATAGCGGGACATTTCGATTTTCCAAGAAGTGACACCTTTACTTCGGGCGGCTCGGCCACCGCTTCGCGTATCAGGCATATGGCAGTAGGCCTTACCGAGCTTGGTCATAACGTCCACGTCATTCCCATGTCACCAATGAAACCAGATAGAAGCGACGTAGAGACTAATGTTTGGCACGATTACAGGGGAATTCCATACTATATCGCAGGAACTCTTCTTTCATCAAAAGCGTTACGCTCACCCATTAAGAAACGAAAAGGATATTTCAAGGCTTACCGCAGAGGGCTTCGCGGAGCAATCAGGTGCATCGATGCGCTGAACCGGAAACACAGAGTCGATGCAGTTATAGGATATAGTTTTCATTATTTTAGCATGCATGGGTTGATAAAATATTGCAAGAAGAAAGGTATTTTAGCCGTTCGAGACGTCGTGGAGTGGTTCGGCCCGGAGCATTTCTCGGGAGGCAGGCTTAATCCTCAATATTGGGATGAAGAGATGAACATTCACTTTTCACTGCCGAAGTCCGACGGCATTGTCGCAATATCCAAGTTTCTGGCGGATAGATTTTCCTCACAGGGCGTGAAGGTGATTCGAATCCCAGCGATAATTGACCCCGATGAGTTTACAAACAAACTATCAGAGCAAACAGGGCAGCATGATGATACTTTTCGACTAACCTATCTTAGTCGCAGCTTGACCTGGCGGGACACTCCTTTTGTACTGATGCATGCGGTGCAAAAAACACTGAGTACCGGCTCAAAAATCTTCCTTAATCTTATAGGGCTTAATATAGAAACCAAATATGTGGTTAAAGCCAAACAATATGCAGATAATACTCCACAACTAAGGAACCACGTAAAATTCTGGGGCTATGTTCCAGAACAAAAGCTTTTTGAACTACTTTCCAACACTAATGCCTTTGTTCTCCCCCGCTTGGATAGCCAAGAAGCAAAATCTTGTTTTCCCACTCGACTACCAGAGTTCCTTTTGACCGGTAAGCCTGTTATTGCAAGTGATGTTGGTGATATTTCAGAATATCTGACGGACAACAAGGAAGCAATTATTGTAAAACCTGACAGTGTTGAGGCACTGGCAGAGGGAATAACAAAGCTTATTAGACTTCCCGACCATGGCAAGGCAATAGGACAGGCCGGCAAGAAAAAGTGCAAGAAATGCTTCAACTACCGCACGCGTTGTGAAGAAATCAGCAATTTTCTACAGGACCTCATTTCCGCCAAGAAGTAAACCAAGAGGACATAAATTGACTCCACTACAAAATCAGCCATCGGCGGGGTCAGGATTTGAAGGAATACTTATGAGCCCGAAGGTTACTAAGAATCTATTTTTCAGTCAAGGCAGATAAGGCACCGGTTGAAAATGCTGACAGGTAAAAATTATTATCATAAACCGCAGGAGTTGGGAAAAGTCTTTAAACCCAGCGAACTAATCTCGACTTTTGCCCTTTTATATGATTACGGTGTTTGAATCGATGGCCTGCAAGACTCCAAATGTTGTGCCTGATGCCGGTGGGGCAGGCGAGCTCATTGAAGATGGAGTAACGGGTTTGAAGTTTACTCCGGACGAATCAGCTTCGCTTGCCAAGTGTTTGCGCAAGTTGCTGGAACATGAACAGCTTCGGAAACAATTGGCAGAAAGGGCATTTGCCTGGGCAAATGAAAAATTCACCATTGATGTCCATATGAGTCAGTTAAGACAAAGGTTCGAACAAGTTATTGGACTCTGACATAACGTTTCTCTAAATCTGTATAAGAACTGCAAGAATGGCTTATACAGAAACTGGTAATAAATAGTAAAAGCAGCTTATGAAAAACAAACATTTATGGAAACCAAGCAAATTCATAATGACAAAGCATGGCTGTAAGGCCTCTAGGGACGTTGCCCTTAGCTCTCGTTTTATAGCTGATATATTGGCCAAGGTCTATGAGGCTCTTATAAAGCAGCACGCACATGGTTTGCTACTTGATTTAGGCTGTGGGAAGGTTCCGCTATACCAGGTTTATAAGGATTATATTTCTGATAACATCTGCATCGACTGGGCAAATACGTTGCACAAGTGCCCACATCTTGATTACGAGTTCAGTCTAAATCAAGGAATTCCGCTTGCAGATGAAAAATTTGACACTCTTTTGGTTACAGATGTTCTTGAACATATATCGAACCCAGATTTACTTTGGAGGGAAATGTCAAGGGTTCTGAAGCCTATGGGAAAACTTATACTTGGAGTTCCTTTCCTCTACCGGATTCATGAGGCACCGCATGATTACAACAGGTACACTGAATACAAACTTAGAGAGTTTTGTGAAAGTAATGGTCTTACCGTAATATACTTGGAACCATATGGTGGTTCCCAAGAAGTTATGTTGGATATAATAGCCAAACACATTGGCTTTTCCAAGATTTTATCCTACTTGCATCTGCTCTTCAGTAAAGCCTTTGTTAGCTCCATTATAGGTAAGAAGATTTTTGCTAAAACTTCCTCAAAATTCCCGTTGGGTTATTGTCTCGTAGCTCAAAAGACAACTTGACAGTAGTTCATCCGACTTTTATGACAACGGCATCTTATTCGGGTAATCAGTCGATCGCACTTAAGGTTGCCCGAAATTATAACGATGCACGCAAAAGAAGTCCAGATAATCCAGGCCATTATGGAACTGGTTGTACTAAGTTAAAGCAGCGACGAACAATCATGAATATAGCATATGTTGTTTCCGGCTTGCAAACGAGCATGACGTTTGTGGTCAACGAAATCGAGGCGCATGAACAGGCTGGATGGAAGGTATTGCCGTTGGTGAGTTGTAAACCTCATCCTTTTGAGAATTTGTCCGAAGTCATGGTCAAATGGAATAAGCGGGCTGTTTACCGTCCCAACGCTTTTGTGCAGATGGGGGTAACCTTACGAGAAATCATTACACACCCACTTCGTTTCTCAAGAGTCTGCTTTTGGCTGGTAATCTTGTTGGTTCATAGCTCGGCTGAATTTGCAAAAGCAGTTTATGAGTTGACAACTTCGTGCTACTTTGCTGGTCATTGCAGGCGCTTCGGAGCAGAACATATACACGTGCATTTTGCCAGTCGGTCTCTTAGCCTTGGCTTGATGATAAGGGTGTTGACTGATTTACCCGTGTCCTGTACCGTTCATGCTTTCGATATATTTACCAGAAGTCCGGCCAGCTTACGATTTCGATTAGCCAAATGTAAATTCATAGCTGCTGTTTCTCAATTCAATGTTGAATACCTGCACAAGACTTGTGGCAAAGCTGTTGCAGATTTGTGTCATGTTGTGCATTGTGGGATAGACGCGGAAAAATTCAGGTCTATTTCACATCGACCTGAGCCCGGCAGAATGATTTCTGTATGCAGACTCAGTCCCAAAAAAGGTCTTGACGTTGCGATAAGGGCTTGTGCGAAACTGCGAGATAATAATGTAAAATTCCTGTTCGAAATTGTAGGAGATGGCCCGCAGCGCCGGCATCTTGAGGAATTGATTGGACGGCTGCATTTGGCCGGTAAAGTTAAGTTACTTGGCGCTAAGCCAAATGACCAACTGACAGAACTCTTTAGTCAAGCTTGTGTGTTTCTTATGCCGTGCGTTAAGACGCCTGATGGGGATATGGACGGCATTCCCGTCGCGATGATGGAGGCAATGGCGTGCGAGATACCGGTAGTGTCAACCACTATATCGGGTATTCCGGAGTTGGTTGAAGATGGCCTAACAGGTCGCCTAGCTCCAGAGAAAGACGCCGATGCGCTGGCGCAAATCTTAAAAGAGCTTCTTGAGGATACGGGTAGGATTGAATGGCTTGGAAAAGCCGCCCGTGTTCGTGTTCTCAAGGATTTTTCCATTTCGGAAAACGCAGCAAAGTTGAGGGATCTAATCAGAGCCTGATGCATATTCTGTATATTCATCAACATTTTGCCACGCCGGCGGGCAGTACCGGCACTCGTTCCTACGAGTTTGCCCACCGATGGATAAAAGCTGGGCACAAGGTCACTTTGATAACCGGCTATTGCGATGTCTCCGGATTAGAACTAAGGAAAGGACTCATACAGAAAAGCAATATAGAGGGGATAAATGTAATTGTTATCGGAATCAGGTACAGCAATAAACAATCATATCTGCGAAGAATCAATTCATTTCTGTGCTTTATACTCTTAAGCATTTACGTCGGCTTGAGGATTAAGCATGTCGACATTGTTTATGCCACCAGCACACCTTTGACAGTTGGAATCCCGGCAGTAGCTCTGAAATGGCTAAAGCGTATACCTTTTGTTTTTGAAGTTCGTGACCAGTGGCCCGAGGTACCCATAGAAATGGGACTTATTAGAAATAAAATATTGGTCAAGGCCTTATTATGGCTGGAGCGGCTGATTTATAAGAATTCTAATGCGATTGTTGCTTTGTCCCCTGGCCAGGCCGAGGGCATAAAGAGAGTATTACCTAAAGAGAAATCAATAACCGTAATACCAAATAGCTGTGACACCGATGCATTTAGCCTGGATATCGACGGCTCAGCCGTTCGAAAAAAAAGAGCTTGGGATGATAAGCTTGTTTTTATCCACTTTGGTGCAATGGGAAAGGTAAATAACCTTGATTTCATTATTGACGCC
>CAYSJK010000161.1:0-5462 GCA_964431375.1 uncultured Pirellulales bacterium | reverse complement strand
ACTAGCTTATCGTCACGTTAGTGTGGCGAATGGACTTCATCCAAGCCAGGATCCTATGTCCTGTGGGATATTTGTAGAGATGACACGCCAAGCATGTGCAGCAATTGTTCTGAATTGTGCATCAGAACTCTGGAGCGCTTTAGGAGGATGTCTTTTAGCCCTAGAACCTTCAAATCAGTTGACGGAGAATGTGAAGGATTTCCTCAAGAATGAAAGAATTGGAAACTTACGTTTCTTCGAGCACTACTTTAAAATATGTGGAAAGCAATTTCAAGGAACCAAGCTACAGGACGATCTAAAACTGATCTACGATATACGTGATGTTCTTGCTCATGATAACCCAGATGATTTGAATGTCGAAGTCGAAGAGCAAATTGACAAATGGGTTTCACGTTTGCGACAACGTATTAGCGGTAATGATCTTAAGTGGCTACCAAAAATACCAACACTATTTACAAGTGATAAACCTGTGCCCTCTTCATCATCCTGTATTGCAGTAATGAATGTTATGCGGTATCCTGTAGCAAAGTGGATATTAGAAGCTTCAGAACAAATTATCTCTGAACTTGAACAGATGATGTTCAACCATATAGGACCAAAGCGCCATGCTCCACATGTACTTATAAAAGGGGTAAAGTTTTCTGATGACTTACCACTGAACCAGTTTTTGAAGATTGGCGGAATAAGTGTTCAGATTAAAAGTTCTTCAGAGGAAACTTCAACCGGATCCCCTGAAGGCGACAAATAGGTATAATATTCTAATATGCAACTAAAACTCAGCCTCTGTGGCGCTTGTCCTTGGGACTCTTAATGAAGAGCGGGTTTGAAGCAGAATTCTTTAATGAACTGAATTTGATTCACCGTTGTGAATTGTTGGCTGCGTTTTTCCAGGAACTTCGCTGTGTTGCCCTCAGGCCGGATATGACAGTAACGATAAGCACAACAGCGAAAGTAAATGAAGTAAACCAGTTTCCCCAGGTTGCGGTCTGCACGTGAGCCATCTTGACCACCACGGTACCAATGGCAAAAGACTGTATGCACATCTTAATTTTACCCGAGAGTGTTGCTGCAAAATTAACGCCGCGAGCTTCAGCAATATGGCGCAGCACCGTTACATAGGCCTCTCTCAATATTAAAATGCCCACTACTGACCAGTGAATTGCTGCTAATATCTTTGGCCCAAAATCGAAAAGCTTCGGTTGGCCGATTAACGCAAAACAAATGAATGCGCCACAGACCAAAATTTTGTCAGCCAGGGGGTCAATCATTCGCCCAAACTTACTGGTAACATTAAACCTGCGGGCCGCTATGCCATCCACAATGTCGCTTAGGCCGGCAACAACAAATATAATAAATGCATAATCGAGAAAGCCCGGAAAAGGGCGTTCGCCCTCAGCATAGAACCGCGGTGACAGCATAATCATAAACAGAAAAACAATGGTCAAAACAAGCCGGCTGAAAGTCAGTATGTTAGGTACAAGTCTTAGCATACAAGCAAGTTTACAACTGCTTTTTTAATAATTCAACACTAAATTTGTTCGACCCCGTTAGAAGTCGGCGTCTTATCCCGGAAGTATTCACTGGTCTTTCTGGGCTAACTTCTAACGGGGTCAACAATTAAATCGTAATCTTTTGTTCCGACAACTCTCGTATTGATAAAATTACCGGGTTTTTCAGAGCAGTTTTTTATGATACAAGCGCCGTCAATATCAGGTGCCTGGCCGTAATAACGTCCCCTCCCACCACCCTTGCCATCAACGGAATCAACCAGGCAGGTCAGTTCGCCACCAATCTTCTTATCGTTTTTAGCAAAGGCAATTTTCTGCTGGGTGAGCATCAATTCTTCGAGCCGATGTTGTTTTACCTCGTCAGGGACCTGAGCAGGCATTTCGGCTGCTGCAGTTCCGGATTCGGGATAAAATTGAAAGCATCCGAGGGCATCGAACTCTGCCCATTCGATAAACTCCAAAAGCTCAACGAACTGTTCGTCGGTTTCTCCGGGAAAACCGATTATCAGTGTTGTCCGCAGTACAACATCAGACATAACGCTACGCAGAATCTCGATTAATCGCTGGAGCCGCTCTTTAGTGTCAGGCCGGCGCATTGCCTCTAAGATTTCATTGCTGACGTGCTGGACAGGGATATCAAGATAACGAACAATTTTTTCACTATTTTCTATCGTATCGATTAGTTTTTCATCAATACCGGCTGGCCAGAGATACATTAATCGAATCCATTTCAGAGCCGAAATCTTTTCGAGCTCTTTCAGCAGTTTGCTGAGACCATTTTTCATTTCCAAGTCCCGGCCATAGTGGGTGCTATCCTGCGCGATTATGTTCAATTCCACTGCGCCTGCTGAGACCAATTCGTCAGCTTCAGCCAGAACCAGCTCCAGAGGTTTGCTTCTAAACCGCCCCTTGATATTCGGAATTGTGCAGAATGAACAGCGGTGATTACAACCCTCGCTGATTCGCAGATATGCCCAATGGCGTGGGGTAATAAGTAATCTGGCCCTGTCATCACTGCATTTTTCCGGTAAATGCCCCAGATAAGCGGCTGGTTGGTCGGAATGAAGAGTTTTCTCAATTATTTGGGCGATATTATCCCGCTCGCCAAGGCCGACAACGGCATCAATGCCACCGGCCTGGTTGAAAAGCTGCCTGCCCAACCTTTGTGACAGGCACCCTGCTACAATCACTTTTTTAACCCTGCTTCCTGCCTTGCATTCCACCGCGTGATTTATCACATCGAGGGCTTCGGCCTTGGCAGGTTCAATAAAACCACAGGTATTGATGACAATGACGTCGGCATTATCCGGTTCAGCAGTTATCAAAAAGCCCGCCTGGGCAATCTTGGCCAGCATCTTTTCGCTATCGACTACGTTTTTAGGACAGCCCAGCGATACAAATCCCACAATAGCGTTTTTTTGCTTTTTTAGGGCCATAAACGGAAAAAATAGCAAAAAAATTCTATTTAGTCTATTTTTTTTTATTCAGATAAGAATAAAACGATTAAATTACGCTGTTTTTTATTTGACGAATAATTACAGCATATCTATACTGCACTAACAAAATCTAATTTTTATTGGAGGAATAGCGCATGGACAATTTTGTAAGCAATAAACCGGGCAATCAAAACCTAAACAAACCGATTCCCATGAAAGATGACCTCGATAAGCCGATACCTTTTGATGACAGTGATAGCAGCAAAGCGAGTGTGTCACATCAGCCGTTGAATTTAGGCGGCAGCGGCACAATGCAGGCACCTAAGATTGCGACGCCAAAACCCACAGTAAATAAACCTACAAATGAAGCAGCTTCTTCCGACCGAATCACCGGCGTAAAGACCTTCTTTACAAAACTGCATCCCGGTGCTATTGAGTTTCTCGATGAGCAAATCGTCAACTGGCTAAAAGGAAATCCCGGTGTTGCGATAAAACAGACCAACACAACCACAGGCGAGGTCCAGGCCAAAAAGACCGAACCTAATATTATCGTTACAGTCTGGTATTAGCTTATAATCTGTGAATTATGAAAAAAGCCCGCTAATTGCAACCTAATAGCGAATCAGACATAGATTGCAAGCTACGACCTGCTTTTCTGCCCTTATTTATATTCGATTATCTGGTAGCTTACTTTCTGATTGGCTGGATGCTCTTCGATCCTAACTGTGATTTGCGTACTGGTTAAGCCGATTAGGCATGCACCATTGCGATATATCCAATCATCATCGGGATTAGTATCATAGTTGAGAACTACTGCATCGCTGAGTAGAACAACGCTGCGATTAGGATCAACAACAACCGGCGAGAAAAATTGTGTTATCTCGACACCTTGCTCATCATCAAACGTAATTACTCCTCGAACCACTTTATTGACAGGCGAAGACAGCTCTTGAATCTGGGCACTAATTTGGGCAAGTGTTACCATCGTCGGTTGCGGCGCCGCACCAGGCTCAAGATTGCCGGCTTTTCCCGGGAAACAATCAAAAACTATAAATAACAAAGCAGCCAGAACAACAATAAACAGGACATCTCTTTCTTTCGATTCCATTCTTGTTTCCTCCATAAAACCATATTATTATCTGTACAGCGACCTTTCATGGCGTCTCAAGCCAGGAGGTCTTAACCTTATAGCTGGTCGGGCCCAATCGCCAATCGAGAGGACAATCACCGAGCCAATTATTCGCCAGGACGCTGAAATCAACCAAATTAACTTTTTCATCCTCGTATAGGTCCGCTTCCATACCACTTCCAGTTTCAAGCCACTGAGCCGTAAAATTTGCCAGGTCGTCCCAATCAACTATAAAAGTGGCTTGAAAATGAATCCAGCCGATGTTTTCGCCCCAGGCCCAGCCATCAAAATTTCCTTCACTGCCGATAGTTATGCCGTAGTGATTTGCATCGCCAGGAACTTGGGGGTTAAAGTTGAGCCAGCCGACATTTTCACCCCAGGCATAGCCGGATAGCTGGCCGGTTCCATCGTTAATGACACCACCATATATGCTGGGCGAAAGATTTATCCAGCCGATATTCTCCGCCCAGATAAAGCCAGTCAATTTGTCATTGCTTATCGTGGCTCCCACATTTGGCTCAGGCCGATTCGGCTCAAAGTTCAGCCAGCCGACATTTTCGCCATAAGCATACTGACTACCATCCTTATTGGGGTCGATATTCTCAGCAGAAACAAAACCTGCTGAAGACGGCAATATCACCTGAAAAATGCTTATAATTAATATTTCAAGCTTCATCTTATCCATGCTATAAAAAACCTTAATGAGGTTATTATGGCCAGAGAAGACACTTTCTGGCCTATTTTAATCCCGCTGTACCCTGATATCACTAAATTGGCCTTTTTATAAGGTCACCACTCCAAAAAAACAAAGTTTATCATAAATGTACCCTCCTGTCCGATAAAATTAGAGAAAAATAGTGCACAAGGTCTAAATGTTCTTATACTTAACAAAAGTTCTTGACATAGTATGCAGTTTGTATTAAATTCATGAATTTAAGTATTTGTTTATCGTTAATAAAATTAAGTAAGTTATAAACTGTCTGGAGGTTTTTGTGGATAAAAACCTGACTCGCGAACTGATTAATGCAGGAGTACATTTTGGGCACGGTGTGAGCCGTTGGAACCCCAAAATGGCTCCATTTATATTCACAAAGCGCGGAAATATTCATATTATCGACATAAAAAAAACCTTAAGCGGTATACTCATAGCTCGAAAGCTTCTTGCTGAAGTTGTCTCTTCCGGTAAAGATGTTGTTTTTGTAGGTACCAAACGCCAAGCCCAAAAAGCGGTCCAGGTCGTTGCGGAAAAATGCGGAATGCACTACGTCTCTGAACGATGGCTTGGTGGTATGCTCACTAATTTTAGAACCATACGCTCCCGATTGCAACGGCTGGAGCAATTAGAAGCTATGCAGGAAAATGGAGAGCTTGAGAGCGAGAGCAAGAAGC
>CAYSJK010000160.1:0-5471 GCA_964431375.1 uncultured Pirellulales bacterium | reverse complement strand
ACATCTGGATAAATACGCCTCAAAAGACAGCAAATTTTATAATTTTTACGTTACGAAGGATGGATATCCTTACGGCAGTTATGACAGCAGGGGTGCACTTAGACCTGCCGACTATGAACAAGTTCTCAAATTTACTGAGAAAAAAATAATTCAATTAGCTCAGGAAATCCTCTCCGGAAAAATCGAAGTTGAACCGTATCGACTGAACCAGTCTTCACCGTGTAGCTACTGCAAGTATAAGCCGGTCTGCCGATTCGATTGGCAGATAAATGACTACAATCCTTTAATTTCACTAAATAAAGGTAAGGCACTTAACAAAATGGGGGTGGTTGATGGCTGAGAAGAAAATGGAATGGACTGAGCAGCAGAAGCGGGCGATTGTTACGCGCGGCAGTGACGTCCTTGTAACCGCATCGGCCGGCACCGGTAAAACGGCGGTACTGTCGGGAAGATGTGTTGATATTGTACGCGACAAATCCATCTGCCCCGATGTGTGGAGCATACTCGTATTGACTTTTACCGATATGGCTGCTGAGCAGATGCGCTCAAGAATCGCCGAGCAATTACAAGCCGTATTTGAAGAAAGCGGAGACTCACATATTCGTTATCAGCTTATGCTGCTTCAGGGTGCTGATATCAGTACGATACATTCGTTCTGCAAACGGCTCATCACCGAGTATTTCTATAAGCTCGGCCTTGACCCGACCTTCCGCGTAATTGACGGTGACGAACAAAAGCTGCTCAAAACGGAGGTTCTTGAAAAAGTTATCGACTGGGCCTGGCAGCAGAGCAATTTAACAGCGGCCCTCGAACAGCTTTTGTACCGCAGAGACCTTCGCACAAATGACGGATTTTTCTCAAAAATAATAACAATTAGTGATTTTCTGGACGGCGTAATTTCACGGCGAAACTGGTACGAGCGGGCAATTGTGTTTGCTGAACAAGTTAATTCTTATACAGGCGACTTGGGCAAAAGACAAAAGCAGATTATCACTGAAAAATTACAGAATATTATCAATCAGCTTCGCCACGCCCAGAAGCTTTACAAAATTGAAGGTGGTGAAGGAGGCTGGGCTGAAAAATTAGAAGAAAAGCATATAAGCCCGGCGCAACAGTGTCTTGAATCCTTGAAAGCCGATGATTGGGATAAATGTGCTGATGCGATAAGGAATTTCACAAAACCAACTACCTACAAACCTAAAGATTTGGATAATCCTGTTGATGAGCTTTTGCAGGATATAGCAAGAGACGCAGTGGAAAAGTTCAAGAAGCTTTCACACCTTGCAATAGTAAATCCCGACTATCTCGACAGACTCAGCGGTTCGTCCGGCATACAGACGAAAGTACTTGTAGAATTAGTTAAGAAATTTGACCAGCTCTACGGTCAGGCCAAGCGTACGGTTAACTGTCTGGATTTTGCCGACCTTGAGCATTATGCCCTGGAACTTTTAGCCAAAGATATTGATACTGAAGAAGAACTTTCACCCTCAGAAACGGCCCTTGTGCTCCGCCAGAAATACAAATACATATTTGTCGATGAATATCAGGATATTAATCCTGTCCAAAAAGCGATACTTAGGATGCTGAGCACCGAAGGAAACGTCTTTGTCGTCGGTGATGTCAAACAGAGTATCTATGCCTGGCGGGGGGCTGAGCCGAAGATTTTTATAAAAGACCTTAAATCAGCTTCGGCTGACGCAAAAAATGCGCCTAAAGGCCTGCGAGTTGACCTCAACGCCAATTTCCGCTCGACGAAAGGTATTCTCGATTTTGTTAATAAGATATTCAGCCGAATAATGACGGCTTCTTTTGGTGATATAGATTACGATGAGTCGGCTCAATTGGAACCGGCACAAGCCAAAAGTCACGAACCACAAGAGACGGGACACGTAGTCGAGTTTCACATACTTGATGAAAAAAGCATTGATAGCGATGTTGAAACGCAACAGGAAAGTGAATCAGACGGAAACGTCATCAACTCCCGTCAGCGTCAGGCGGCAATGATTGCCCGGCGCATCAAAAAAATAGTCGAAGCAGACACGGGCAAAGCAGAGCTTCAGATATATGATAAACAAAAAGGATGCCTGCGGGACGTCCAATATCGTGACATTGTGATATTGATGCGCTCGCTTGCCAAAAAGGCCAATGATTACGTAGAGGTGCTTAGGCTGGCAGGTGTACCTGTGAGTTGTCAGGCCACGGCAGGGTATTTTGAGGCAACCGAAATCACCGACATCCTGTGCCTGCTGAAAGTTCTGGATAATCCTCAGCGTGATATCGAGTTAACTGCTTTATTGCGAAGTCCTTTTTTCAAAATCAGCGACACAGAATTAACTAAGATAAAACTCCACAGCGCTACAAACGAACATAATAAAAATTTCTATAACTGCGTAGTCAAATACTGTGAAAGCGGCAAGGACGCTAAACTTGCCGGCAGGTTAAAAGAAATACTTGCGCAGATTGAGAATTGGCGGACTGTTGCACGACGAGGAAAGCTCGCAGATTTAATCTGGCAAATCTACCGTCAAACAAATTTTTTGTCATTCGTTTCCGCACTTCCAAACAGCCAGGCACGAAGAGCAAATCTGTTAAAACTACACGACAGAGCAATTCAGTTTGAGGGTTTTGCCACCAGTATCGGCATAGCTTCGCTGACCCGCTTCGTCGAGTTTATCGAAAAACTACAGGAAACAGGTCAGGACTGGTCGCCAGCAGAGCCGCCGGAATCCGCAGGTAACGCCGTTCGTATATTAAGCGTCCACAAAAGTAAAGGTTTGGAATTTCCGGTCGTTTTTTTAGCTGAACTTGAAAGCAAATTTAATAAAAGAGATATTTTCGCAGACTGTCTTGCCGATGCCAACTACACACTCGGACTGCAAATTATCGACCGCCAATCGAACAGCAAAATCCGCTCACTCGCTCACGAGGTTATAGCGGAAGAAAAGCTTTCGACAGCATTAGCGGAAGAAATGCGAATCCTTTATGTTGCAGCAACGCGGGCCAGAGACCGACTTATATTAACCGCTTCGCAAAAGCATACCGATTGCGGCAAGGTCATCTCAAACGGATTATTTTTCGGTTCCGAAGCCGTTCCCGGCTGGGTGCTTGCCGACTGCCAGAGTCCACTGGAATGGATGCTTTATGGCCTTAGTGACCAAAAAGCCCTACACAATGCCTTTGAGACCGGTTTAGCGACGCAGGTAGTTGACGATGACTTATTCAGATTGAAAGTTTATCAGCAACAAAAGCTCGAACAACTTTCTAAATATGTACAAGACATCAGAAGCAGCAAGTTGAGCAGAACTGATTATGCTGTAAAAAGGCCACGAACAAAACGGAAAGAATCAAAATTGCTTTCGCAGATAAAGAAGTCTTTAAACTGGCAATATGAATTCGGCGATGCGGTGGTTTTACCTGCCAAACAATCAGTAACCCAGCTTACTCATCGCAACGATGAGTATGTGAAATTCGACTATTCGATGGCCCTACAACGCAAACCGAGGGTCGTTATGGCCGCCGAAGCAGAAATAATCGAACCGCAAGGCCGACTAATCGGCACAGCTACACCCCGCCCCGATATACTGGGGCGGGGTACACACCTTGTAATTTCCCAGCTCGATTTATCTAAGACTATAAATAAAGAAGCGATTGAAAAAACAAAAGAAAAACTTTCAGCCGATGGAGCTATAACCGAGGCCGTAGCCAAGCATATCGAAACAGAATCAATAATGAAATTCTTTGAAAGTGATTTGGGCAAAACGGCTCTTAGCACATGGCCGAACGTCTGGTGTGAATGGCCATTTACATTCGCCTTATCCTCGACTGATTTCAATCCATCGAGCGACGAGTCACGAGCGACGAGCGACGATATTGTTGTTCAGGGCATAATTGATATGCTTATCAAAACGCCGGACGGCTTGATTGTCATAGATTTCAAAACAGACAAGGTAACCGCTGAGCATATACCTGAACGTGCTGAGCTATATCGCCGGCAGTTGGAGCTTTACGCAAAGGCCGCCTCAGCTATACTAAAATCTAAAATCCTTTCTAAATGGCTGTATTTTTTGGCCACAGCTCATTTTTTTGAAATCAAATAAATTTACACTTGTTCTCCAATATTGTTTTTGTATAATGTCATCTCCATGGAATCCAATAATAAAGCAAGAAATTAATGGAGATTGTACAAGATGGCAGATGCACCGAAAGCAAACCCCGTTAGAAATTCTAAAGCTAATAATGCACCGCGAAAATGGAATATTTCTAACGGGGCAAATGCAGTAGTGGGGCAATCCGGCGGGCCTACTGCGGTGATTAATGCGTCCTTGGTCGGCGTTATCGAAGAGGCAAAAAAACATCCGGAGATTGAAAACATCTATGGAGCAATCCACGCCGTAGCTGGAATGGCTGAAGATAAATTTATTGATTTGACAAAACTATCATCAGAGATGCTTGAAAAATTAGTGGCCTCACCATGTTCGGCTCTCGGCTCCAGCAGAGATAAGCCCGATAAACAGTATTGTGCGAGGATTCTCGAAGTTTTTAAGAAGCGAAATATTAGATACTTTTTTTACATCGGCGGCAACGATTCGGCCAATACCGCTCATATCATTAATACAGTAGCCGATGAGGTTGACTTTGATATACGGTCCTTCCACATTCCTAAGACTATCGACAATGATTTAGTTGTTACCGACCATTGCCCCGGTTATGGCAGCGCAGCCAAATTCGAGGCCTGCGCGCTGATGGGTGACGATATGGACAACCGGGCTTTGCCGGGCATTAAAATCGACGTGATTATGGGCAGGCACGCCGGCTTTTTGGCAGCTGCTACCGCATTGGGAAAGCAAAGAGACGATGACGGACCTCACCTTATATATTTTCCCGAAAGAGGTGTTTCAATGGATAAATTTCTGAGCGATGTTGAAGCTGTCTATAAAAAGCTCGGCCGATGTGTTGTAGCAGTCAGCGAGGGAATTTGTGACGCTGACGGTGTTACGTGGGCCAAAAAACTCGCAGAGGGCGTAGAAACCGACGCACACGGCAATATACAACTATCCGGCACAGGTGCTCTGGCCGATTTTCTGGCACAAGAGGCAAAGAGCAAAATCGGTGCAAAGCGTGTCCGGGCTGATACATTTGGCTATCTGCAAAGAAGCTTCGCGGGCTTGCAATCAGAAGTAGATTTGCGAGAGGCACGATGGTGCGGCCGCCACGCAGTTCAGTATGCCATGCAAGAGGATAACGGCTCAGTGGCGATAAAACGGCTGGGAAATGGTAAAAATTACAAGGTGGAATTGTTCCGCACCGAGTTAAAAAATGTGGCCGAGAAAACAAAATCTATGCCGAATGAATTTATAAATCACGAAGGAAATGGGGTAACACAAGCCTTTATCGAATATGCAATGCCTCTTATCGGAAGCCTGCCAAAAACAGAGCATCTAATAAACCATCCAAAAATATAATTTTCCGAA
>CAYSJK010000159.1:0-5516 GCA_964431375.1 uncultured Pirellulales bacterium | reverse complement strand
AAAATTGAGCCGAAAGCAAAGATACGCTTTTTCTGCAGCACTCGTGATATCGACTCAAGAATTCTTAACCCCGCCCCTGCAGCAGGGGTCGGGGTTAAGCAAACCGGCTTCGAATACACGACACTTCCGGCAAAAGGTTTTTCTTTTCGGCCCGGCAGGTTGTTCGACTTTTGCACTTCTTTTCTTAAAAGCTACAAAATCGCAAAAGAAGAAATCGCCTCAAAGGATAATGCGATGGTAATCGGCATCGGCGGGTATGTTGCTGCACCTGTCTGCTACGCTGCACACAAATTAAAGGTGCCGGTATTCCTTTTAAATGTTGATATCCTGCCGGGGCGGGCAAATAAGATAATCGCTCGGTGGGCAGATGAGATTTTTGTGCAGTTCGAGGAAACTGCACAAAACTTAGCCAGGACCAGGGCAAAAATAAATGTTGTCGGCTGTCCCCTGCGAAGCGGCTTTTCAAATCCGCAGCCATACAAGGCAATGGAGCAATTAGCCCTTGATGAAAATAAAAAGACGCTGCTGATAACCGGTGCATCGAGCGGGTCGGAAAATATTAACAGAACGGTGTGCTCGCTGTTAGAAAAGCTAAGCGGTTTTGCGGATGACTGGCAGATAGTTCACCTGACGGGGGAAAAAAATTACAATGAAGTTCAGAGTTACTACACCGGCGCCAAAATCAGGCATAAGGTGTTAGGGTACTTTGATGATATGGCGAACCTGTTGGCCGCTGCGGATTTGGTGGTCGGCAGAAGCGGTGCAGTAAGTATTGCTGAATACGCCGCGGCTGGCGTCCCAAGTATCTGTATGCCCTATCCGTATCATAAGGATAGACACCAGTATCTAAACGCAGGCAAGTTAGTAGAAGCCGGAGCGGCAGTTATAGTAGATGATTTGCCGG
Source organism: uncultured Pirellulales bacterium (assembly GCA_964431375.1). Classification (GTDB taxonomy): domain Bacteria; phylum Planctomycetota; class Phycisphaerae; order Sedimentisphaerales; family Anaerobacaceae; genus CAZBWE01. The sequence goes on along the minus strand of CAYSJK010000159.1, from coordinate 4,612 downwards.
ATGAAAAAAACAGGGCTGAATGGCTTTGGGAAGAGCTGGATGAATTGATGAAAGACGAAAAAAAACTGCAACAGATGGCAAACGCCTGCAAAACAATTGCGAAAAAAGATGCTGCCGGCAAAATTGCAGAAAGATTATTAGAAACGTCTAACAAAATGACTTAATGTCATTCCTGTGGAAGCAGGAATCCAGCAAAAGATATGAGTAGAATTGCGGTCGATGTTGTGCTATTTCCGGATGAGGCGATGACAAATAAAGCAATTGAAGTAAGCGCTAAATTGGTGAGACAATTTGGCAGTGAGATAGTTCTGCATAAGGAAAATTGTCTGCCGCATATTTCCTTAGCTATGGGTTGTATTGATGAAAGGGACGTACCTGCTATTGAGAAAGCTTTAACAGCAATTGCAGAAAGATGCACGATTGGCGAGTTGAAAATTATCGGCTTGCGTACATCAGTAAATTCGAGAGGCGAAACGGTGTCGCTTTTCGAAGTGGAGAAAACAAAAGAGCTTCAATCGCTGCACGAAAAGGTAATGGAAGAAGCTCAGCCATATTTCAGCAGTGTCGTAACCGGCGATATGATATACGGCGATGAAGAGATTGCAGATACCACGCTGGAATGGATTAAGAACTATCGGGAAAAGGCGAGCTTTGCAAGATTTTATCCTCATATAACAATCGGATACGGCCAGGTGGAAGAGCAGCAGTTTCCAATAAGTTTCACCGCCATAAAACTTGCTTTATGTCACTTAGGAAATCACTGTACGTGCAGGAAGGTTCTTACATCAGTTGAGCTTTGAAGAATCTTTGGGGCTTCGCTTGACAAGGCCGTTGTTGGGACAGACAATGCTGTAGCTAATATCAGTGAGGACGGGCTAAAGCCCGGAAATTTGACAATTAAGCCAATGAGAGGTGGGGCGCTGTAGCAGGGCATTATCTCGAATACGCAGAGGCTAAATAGTGGCATAATTCTATTTTGAAATAAATTTTATCCAAAAGGAAAGGTATTATGCTTAAATTAACACGTCGCGATTTTATTAAGAGTTCAATGATTACCGGTGCCACGATAGCTATGGCGGCTCCATATTCGCGGGCACTTGGAGCAAACGACGACATCCGCATAGCAATAGTAGGCGTCGGCGGCCAGGGGAGCAATCATATCGGCTTTTTCCACAAGTTGGAAGGCGTACGTATAGTGGCGATTTGTGATGCTGACGAGGAACATTTAAACAAGCAGGCAAGCGAGTTTGAGAAGAAATATGAGCAAAAGGTTCGAACTTACCGCGATGTTCGAGAGTTACTGGAAGATAAAAGCATTGATGTAATTACCTCAGCGACACCGAACCACTGGCATTCATTGGTGACAATATGGGCGTGCCAGGCGGGCAAAGATGTCTATATCGAAAAGCCGGTCTCACATAATATCTGGGAAGGTCGCAAAATGGTTGAAGCAGCGCGAAAATACAACCGCATAGTGCAGGCCGGCACGCAGCAGCGTTCCTGCCCGGCTGTACAGGAGGCCGCCCGCGATATCCAGGCCGGCAAGTACGGCAAGGTTCTCTGGGCGCACTGCTCCAAACTGGGCACCGATAATAGAGGCCCCATCGGAAAGGTAACAACTCCACAGCCCGTGCCGGAGAGCATTGACTATAACCTCTGGGCGGGTCCCGCCCCGATGACGCCGGTTATGCGGAAGTCGTTCCATTATGATTGGCATTGGCAGTGGAACTGGGGTGACGGAGAGATGGCGAACTGGGGCATTCATTATCTTGATGACCTGCGTCATCTTTTGGGTGCCGATGACGTCCCCACCAGGATTGTCGCGGCTGGCAATCGCTTTATCTGGGATGACAACGGCGAGACACCCAATATGCATATTGCACTTTTTGATTACGATGGACTTCCGGTTGTCGTCGATATCCGTAATCTGCCGGACCCGAAGCGTGCCGGCGGCAGAAGCGGGGCTGTGTATCTCCACTCTCGCGGAGGCAACTACATTCAGTGTGAAGAGGCCTGCGTCCGAATCTCACGCGGCGGCGGCGGCGCATACGACAAAAACGGCAAGCGAATCCACCAGTACAGGGGAGACGGTGGAGCGGCACATGCTCAGAATTTCATCAACGCTGTACGCAGTCGCAAGGTCAGCGACCTCAATGCTGATATCCTAAAAGGCCATCTCAGCACCGTACTAGCTCATCAGGCCAACATCTGTTGGCGTGTCGGCTCCGAGGCCACTGTCGATAAGGTCTACGACAGCTTCAAGTCACACGAAGATGCCTTGTATACCTTGACCGACATTCTGCAGCAACTGGGCGGTAACGACGTCGCCTTGGCCAAGGAACCCTTTATTCTTGGGCCAGTATTGACCTACGACCGCAAGAAAGAGCGCTTCGTGGGAGAAAACGCCGAACAGGCCAACAAGTTCATCAAATGTTCCTATCGTGAGCCGTTTGTAGTACCGGATAACGTTTGAGTGGGATATAAGGATGAGCGTTAAATGGAAATCCAAAAAGAGCTGGCGTGAAAAGCTGGAAAATCCGCCTGAAGGTCTGCCCAAAGTAGTTGAAGTCCCCACTTCATGGGAGAAAAGAATGGGGGGAAGAAAGGTCTTAGTACCGACACCTCTTCTCGTTGATGGGCTGATACGAAAGGTTAGAAAAGGAAAACTTATCACTGTAAAACAAATCAGAGACAAGCTTGCAAAGGATTTTAAGGCAGATTCGAGCTGCCCGATGACGATTGGTATCTTTCTTCGCATCTGCTCTGAGACGGCTGAGGAAGATTTGCGAAAGGGTAAAAAGCGGATTACGCCCTACTGGCGTGTGGTTAAAAACGACGGAAGCTTAAATCCTAAATTTGCCGGCGGAACTGAAGCCCAAGCCAAACGGTTGAAACAGGAAGGGCATAAAATTACCCCCGGCAAAGGCAAAAAACCACCAAAAGTAAAGGAGTTTGAAAAGGCATTAGTCTGAAAATGAAGATTTTGGTGTTTTTTTTGCGCGGATTAAGGAATTCATATATTCACCCTTGTAAAGTAAAGTCACCTCGATAAAGCCGACGCGTGACAGGTCTTCTTGAAATTCATCGAAGGTGTAAGTGCCTCCGGCTTCTGTACCAACGAGCATATTGACCGCGAACAAAGCTCCTGCCCGTGGGCTGATGCGAGATTCATCCATAACGACATCACGAATAACTACAATGCCATTTTCCTGCAAAGCCGAGTGAATTTTGGCAAAGAGCGTGCGATTCTGCTGGCGTGAGTTCTGATGAGTAACCGCGCTTAGCCAGATGAAATCCGCTCCCATTGGTAACTTGTCGCTGTAGAAATCTCCTGCTGCAAATGTAACCCGATTGCTTAGGCCGGCGCCGGCAATTCGTTTTTGGGCCAAGGGTATCACATCGGGCAGGTCGAATATTGTTGCTTTGGCTTTAGGGACTGCGCGAAGAAATGCGATTGTCCAGCTGCCGGAGGCCCCGCCGATATCGAGCAAATGCTGAAAAGACAACGGTTGCAGATGCTTGATGATTTGGGAGACGAGGGAAGTGGAAAAGACATCCATAGCGCCTATAAATGCATCTCGGTCGGCGGTCTCGCCTCGAATGCTCGCAGGGACATCGGCAGGTCTGCCGGTCTTTACGACCTGCGCCAATTGAAGCCAACGCCTGTGGCAATTGGCGAGATGGCGGACAGCCGGCAGTATATTGCGGCAGCCGGTTTCGGTTAGTATCTCAGCTATCTGTGCAGGGACAATGTACTGGTTTTTCCGCTTAGTTAAGAAGCCCAGAGCGGTAAGTGCATCGAGCAACATGGTCGTTGCTCTAAGGTCGCTACCGAGCTTGTCAGACAGCATTTGGGCAGTCATTGATTCATTATCAAGCTGGGTAAAAATATCTAAGTCAGCAGCGGCGGTGAGGATACAGGCCGGCTGAAATGCCCTGACCATTTGTAAAACTTCATCTTCTGTCCATTCCTTCGCCATCTATATATTTCCTTATTAGAACAAGAACATTGAATTTTGTTCGTCTCTACATCGGACCCTTCTTTTTGATTTTCACCAGCGGCTAATAGTATATTGAGCCAAGCTATCGTGTGTAAGCCAAATTTTCAGGATATTCGTGTCTATTGCAGGCAAACAGCCATCTTTGGTACATATTGTTTTTAGCGAACTCACGCATATTGAAGCTATAACAGGCAAAAAAGCAGGTGAAGATTTTACGAGTTTCTTGTTGACGGACAAGCATTGTAAGTGATAATTAATTGTAAATAGTCGATTATTGGTTTTAGAGCACTTTTGAAAGGTGGGAGATTATGAGAAAGATATTTCTATTAGCTGCTATCGTTCTGATTATAGCTGCAATCTCTAATGCTGAGTTAACTCTAACGATTAATGGGGTTGACGTAGTAGAACCACAAGTAATAGGCAGCAGTAAGGATTTAATCATTGCTGTTGCAGGGAAAAGTGAGGCAGAAACACAAGACATATCGGTTACAGCCGATGGTGGAAAGCTTGAACTGCTAACAAAGCCAAAATCGCTGGAAGAGAAACCTACCACGCCCAAATATCTTTTCAACTTTACCGATAAAAAGGGGTCGGATACCATTAGGCTTACT
>CAYSJK010000158.1:0-5626 GCA_964431375.1 uncultured Pirellulales bacterium | reverse complement strand
TTATTCGTGAGGCGAAGTGGACTGATGGCGGACATAGACTTTACGATGAATCGGTGTTTGAGCGATTATCCAAAATCATTCAGCTTAAAAGGACAAAAAGTCTTTCGGAAATAAGACAGATTTTGCGCCAAGAAGAGGATACTGATTCTTCCTAAAAAGGCGAAAGAACGAACCGGTTTATCCGCTGTCATATTATTTTTAACCGGCTGAAAAAGAGAAGCAATGAAAGGGTCAAGGATGAGAAACGCAACGTTGCTTTTCACAAGTTACCTTTTTTGTTTTTACCTGCCCTTATACTCTGCCGAGAAACACACTGCGAGGAGCCGGTTTTTGATGATTTACCCAAATGATTCCAAACTCGATACCGGAAATTGTATATGAATTTGTCGTCATTAATAACGGATAATATTGCAGAATTGCTGGTCAAGATAATCCAGTTCACACGGACTCGCCACAAAATTCTTATCCAGAATATATACGACATTCATAGTCTTGGCTTTGTACCCAAAGATTTTCAGGTAGATGAGTTTTCAGAGCTGCTCAACATGGCAATTGACGAGCATATCCAAAATCGACGGCTTGTCCTAAGAGATACCGAAAGTATCAAATTCGGAGAAGACGGCGTCTTTGAGGTCACGCCGACAATCGACACATATGCGGAAGAGCTGCTTAGAGAAAATCACAAAGAATATATCAAATTGCAAATAGACAAGCTTTTGGAGAATTCGCTCAACCAGAGGATAGCGGCAGAATTACTTCTACACAAACAAAATCAAAGTGCTATTGCAATCGGTTATTAAACATTGACTTTGCCAGGGAGCGACATTTGTTGCAGATGAAAGAACAAATGGTAAATGAAACGAATCATTTACAACAGACTATGCAGACGTACAGCCGGCTGGCTAAGGTCTTAGCGGTGACAAGCGGCAAAGGAGGCGTCGGCAAGACCAATATAGCAGCCAATCTCGCTATATGTCTGGCTGCTTCAGGAAAAAAAGTCCTGCTTATCGATACCGACCTTTCGTTGGGTAACCTCGATATCGTTATGGGAGTACGTAGTACATACAACATTTCTCATTTGCTTAACGGACGAAAAAGGATTGAAGAAATTATTTACACCGGCCCTGAGGGCGTTGGGATAATCTGCGGCGCTTCCGGGCTTGAGGACTTAGCTAACATCGATGAGTTTCGTCGATATCGGCTGCTTAGGGAATTGTCAAGGCTTCAGAACGAGTTCGATGCTATCGTGATTGATACCGCGGCCGGTATTTCCAAGCTGGTTATTGGTTTTTGTCTTGCATCCGACCACGTATTGTTAGCTACAACTCCTGAAGTCACGGCGATGACCGACGCCTATGCAATGATTAAAGTGCTGGTTGTAAACAAGTTCGCCAAGCGAATAAGTCTTATTGTGAACATGGCTTCGACAACGATGGAAGGCAGAAAGACCTATCAGCAGATAGCAAATGTGGCGAAACAATTTTTGAATATTCACGTTTATGATGCCGGCGTATTGCTCAGGGATGAGCGATTGAGCACAGCGGTTCGGCAGCGAAAACCGGTTGTCTTAGCTTACCCCAAAGCACGGATTAGCTCGTCGCTGTACGCCTTGGCGGCGAGATTGGGTAACGGTCTGGCTGCAGCGCCAAACGATGGCGGTTTCTTTAAGAAGGTTGCCGACCTGTTCTTCTAAAGTTAAAGGAATTTTGGTTTTTTTCAGGGAGGAATATTGTGAAAACCAAGCAACAACTCAGCATTGACGAAATATGGGAGCAGTTCCATAAAACCCACGATGACTATTATCGCAATCTACTTATGGAACATTACAGGAACCTTGTGCGATACTGCGCTGAACGATTACACAGCAAATTACCCGATAAGGTTGAATTGGATGACCTTATCAGTGCCGGTATATTTGGACTGATGGATGCTATCGATGCATTCGACCCTGCCAGAGGAGTGAAGTTTGAGACATATTGCTCACCCCGTATAAAAGGTTCGATTCTTGATGAGCTTCGTAGTATGGACTGGGTGCCTCGATTAGTCCGTGCCCGCGCTCACCAGCTTTCCAAGGCCAGGCATGCTCTCGAGATAAATCTCGGCCGTAAGCCGACAGAGAAAGAAATCGCCAAAGAGCTTGATATGAATGAGGAAGATTTTAACAGATTACAGCGGGATGCCAACGCAGTCAGCCTGGTATCGCTGGATACCAAATATAACGATGGTGATAGCGAAAAGGACGTCCGTGAAATAGATGTAATAAAAGATAAAAAGAGCCAGGACCCTGTAACAGAGGCCCAGAAAAGAGACCTGAAAAGTTTGCTTGGCAAAGGTCTGACGCGGGCTGAACGGCTGATAATTGTTTTGTATTACTACGAAGAGATGACGATGAAGGAGATAGGAGCGACACTGGATTTGTCCGAATCGCGCGTCTCCCAGATGCACTCATCCATTATTGACCGACTGAAAGCCCAGATGCGCAGCCGAAAAAAGGAATTTGCCACCGGATAATTCATATTGCACTGCAAGGAGTTTTTACTTTGTATTGTTTAGCCCCGTCCTCTGGGCGGGGTTCTTTTTATATATCTTCTTTATGTTTTTGAGCGTAATTGATTCTGTTTTTTAACGATTTCTCATTGAAGCAGTACCTTTTATCAAATCCTCTCGTCCACACTTTGCCGATAAACCCATCTTTTTGCAGGGCCACCCTTGCAGCGTTCTTCAAACGACCGACAGTTTTTTCTATTGCTACTCCTGTATAGCCTAATACTATATGCACATGGTTGGAAAAAACCGCAAGAGCAAGCATTTTCACTTCGTTTCTCTTTGACTCGTTCATTATTGCCGCTTTTACAATTTCTCTCTGTTTCTTCTTCAATCTCACTTTATTTCGCTTCGTACTATCGACATTTGCTTTTTTTAGAACTGGATTTATGGGAAGTTTTTTCCCGTTTTTGACATAACCTCTTTCATCTCCCTGCAGCCACGTTCCATAGGTGGTCCAGGTAACCATATATCCGACAATTTTAGGCATGTTTGAAATCATAAATATTGTAATGCTCACCGGCAACCATTTTTTTCTTTATGTTTAATCCCGTCCTCCGGACGGTGTTGTATTTGTTGTTATGTTTAACCCCGTCCTCTGGGCGGGGTTCTTCTGTTTGTGAACGTCCTCTGGGCGGGATTTCCTTTATCTCTGTGAACGTCCTCCGTGCGGGGTTACATTCTGCACCGCAGGGGATTCATATCGTAGCACGGCCATCCTGACCGTGCTTAATTATTGGAGGACATCATATTTAGGTTCTATACCGTAGGCCGCGGCAATCTCATTTTTAACATTTGAATTTTGGTAATTAGAATTTGTTTAGAATTTCGGATTTAGATATTTGGATTTATTTCCTCTGTCTTCCGCCCTCTGTCCTCTGTCTTCCATCCTCCGTCCTCTGCCCTCTGCCCTCCGTCATCTGCCTGCTTGCCACGGCGTAGCCGCAGACGAAGCCTGGGTCCCACGCCTGTCACGCATTATTTACCATGCGGAACCAATAACCTACCCTCGCCTGTATTAGTTCCGCTGTTTTTTGCGTATTTCGTTAAAGCTGAGTCTTTTATATGCTTATGCTATAGTTCCCAGAAATATATTAGTATCTTCTTCATTCACATACGTAGGAAATCCTTTGCCACGTTTCCTCATAAGATACATACTTTTTTCAAGTTTGAGCTCGCCCGTGATATAGAACCTAGCAAATTCCTTTATAATCAATGTGCTGATTCCTATTCGCATGTTATCAGCAGGTGTATCTAATTTTATTCTTAGTTTCCCTGCTTTACGTCTATGTATATGGGATATGGCATTACGGCAGTCGTCGTAAAAATAATGCCCAACACTTTTCTTTTTCAGCGGCAATCTGTCAAATTGATCGTTTGATATTCTTATCTTATTACGATTCTTTTTCCAAGCTTTGTTTATCCATCCTATAGGATTACTTTTTCCTATTTCTAAAATTTGCCAGAAAAACAGAAACGCTAAATAGTCATTGTTTGAACTCGATGCTTCACGGAATAATAAAAGTGCATTCCTTTGCTCCTCGGTTTCGATTTGAGGAATACAACAGATATCATGCCCAACATCATGGCCAAAAAAGGGAATTCTAGGAAATGACCGCATACTGCATTTAGCTTTTCTAAGCTGAAAATTATCAGGTACTCCACCACCTCCTATATAATGTAATTTAACATGCGAGTTATTTTCCCAGCTCAAAGCACTGATAAATTCTGAAGCAATATTATAAGCCCGATTCTCTTCTTTTCTAACAGGATTCCCTGATACTATTGTAAGGAGTACATCACACCATTTCCTAATATTATTCTGAATTAATTTATATCTAATTCCCTTATATTCGAAATAGTAAACATTTCTGCAAAGCCGAGAACTATTATCAAATCCGATGTGCATAAGATATGCCATAACCTTTTAAACTCCCAGAGGAAGGAGCATTTAATATATAGTTTTTTCTCTCTCCATTCTACTCTCAAGCTAATTTGCGGTCAAAAGAAATGACCATCTCTTTTAGGAGAATGGTCTTCATAAATCCTTCCTGCGTCCTTCTTTAATAACTAATATTCAGTCACTAACAAGTGACGGGAAATCACTCATAGTTATTTTTGGCAGCTTTTTCTTTGGATCGAAGGCATGTTCTCCGACCCTGTAAATTATTCTTTTTATCACTTCTTCGATCCATTTTTCCTCTTTAGGTTTTAAGGGTACAAGAGTTCCTTTTTTTGGCATTTTTCTTGCCTCTAATTTGCTTCCTCTTGTGGAAACAAGGTTTCCAAGTTTATCAAGAACCTCTTTACTAATGAAATATTTTTGAGCAGCCATAGTACGATCACCAGCTATTGCTTCAAGGATGGTTAAGCACATATATGCCATTGAAGTTAAAAGTTCTTTTTTCTCTCGATAAATTTTATAACGAAGGTACATTGTCTCAACGTCAGGTGAAACAGCAAAGTTTTCAGGAAGAGGAGGAAATTTGCTTCTCGATATATGTATGGATGCGCTTACGCTACTTGATACATGAATTGTTGACGAAACACACACATTTAGTAATTTAGAATCACAAGTATTTTTCGGAGGATTTCTATCAATAATTTCTGCGTTCTCGAAACGAAAAATTAGTTCTTCCGGAGCATAGTTTAACCCGAGAGATACTGACCAGCCTTGGAGAAATTTATCTACAACTTCCTTAGCTTTTTCCTCGATTGCAAAATGTCTTTTCATTTTAAATAATGCTTTTTGACCATCTATAGAAAGTATAAAATCAGCACATTCCGCAGAAAAAGGCTCAGCCTTGTCATAGTCAACATCTTTATCGGTTATTACCCTATAAATTAAAGTGTCAACATGAGGGTCATTCATAATATTGTATTTTTTGTCTTATTTGATATTCTATTTTCAACTGACTTATTCTTCTCTACTAAATCTTATTCCAATTACAAATTATGTCAATGCAAACGACAGTTCGGTAGCTTTTTCTTGTATTATCCACGTTTAGATTATGATATCTCTGTGTCCTCTGTGAGCTCTGTGGCTAAACATAATTAGTGAAAATTCGTGTGTATTCGTGGT
>CAYSJK010000157.1:0-5634 GCA_964431375.1 uncultured Pirellulales bacterium | reverse complement strand
ATTCCAAATCGCTTCGATGACAATAGCGATACCACTTACTTTAACAGTGTCGATGCCTCTCTTTGGTTTATAAATGCAGCTTTTCAGTACTTAAATGCTACCGGTGATTCAAAGGCCTTCACGGAGGAGCTTTTGCCGGTAATCCGCTGGATTATGGATTCTTACTATAACGGCACACGCTTTGATATTCACGCTGACGCCGATGAGCTTATAACCGCAGGCGATAGCGAAACGCAGTTGACCTGGATGGATGCCAAATTTGACGGTGTTGCTTTTACGCCCAGGTGCGGCAAGGCGGTCGAGGTTAATGCACTTTGGTACAATGCGATTTGCCAACTCGCTCAATTTTATGCCCAGCGTGATATTGATGCCGCGAAGCATTATAGAGTTTTGGCAGAGAGAGTTGCGGCGAAATTCTGCAAATTGTTCTACAATGAGAGTAAAGGATACTTAAACGACTGCATTTTGCCGGATGGCACGGTTGATGATAGTCTTCGTCCGAACCAGATATTTGCTGTTTCAGTTGCCTTTAGTCCCTTGTCGGCTCAACAGCAAAAGTCGGTTGTAAATGCGGTTCAAAAAGAGTTGCTGACACCTTATGGTCTGCGTACATTGAATGTTCAGGACAACCGCTATAAAAGCATATACACCGGCCCGCCGCGAGAGCGTGATGAGGCCTATCATCAGGGCACGGTTTGGCCCTATTTGATGGGACCGTTTATAGAGGCATATTTGAAGGTTAATGGATTCAGCCGAAAAAGTAAGAAAAAAGCTGCTGAATTTATCGAGCCCCTGATGCAGCATCTAACTGACGAAGGCTGTCTCGGGCAAATCTGCGAGATATTTGATGGTGACGCCCCTCATAAGCCCCGTGGCTGTTTCGCCCAGGCCTGGAGTGTCGGCGAATTGATTCGGGCATATCATCTGATTCACAGTAACGGCAAAATCCCTGCCCTGAAATAGATTAACACCGTAGCGTTCTTTTAGACATCAGAATTCTTTGGCTGTTTGTATGGCTTTTTCAATAGCTTCATTCCGTTTTTGTTTTGCCACGTCAGGCCCGGCGGCGAGCGTCGGCTCAACTACGAGCGAGCGGATATCGCTAAAGCCGATAAAAGCCAATATTAATTCGAGATACTTTTTTTGCAGGTCGAATGCCTCTGCGCCGCTACCGGCTTTATATTCACCTCCGCGTGCGTATGCGATAAAGACCGGCTTATCCTTTACCAATCCTTCATAGCCGCCGTCTTTGTTGACGGTGAAAGTGAGGCCCGGCTGAACGATGATATCTATATATTGTTTCAGCCGGTAGGGAATGCAGAAGTTCCACATCGGCACTGCTAAAACGTATTTATCCGGAAACTTGAATTCTTCGATTACCGAGACTATTTTTTCCCATATTTTTTTGTCGGCGGGCGAATGTTCTTTATTGTGCATAATTTTGTATTTTGCACTGGCCGCTTTGAAGTTGAATTCCGGAAGCTTTCTTTCAAAAAGATTCATTATTCTAATTTTGTCGTCAGGGTGGCTTTGCAGATACGATTCGATAAATGCGTCTGCGACGGCTTCAGAGTAAGAAAGCTCACCCATCGGTGACGCCTTGATGTATAATAGATTACTCATAACATTCTCCCTTTAAAAAAGCTGTAATGTAAAATACCAGTATTAATTGTCAATTGTCAAGTTCGAAGAACCAGAATCAATTAAATACGTAAACGCATAGGAAAAACAGGTTCAAAAATGGCTTATTTCAGACAAATTTTGCGTTTTGTTTTTTTTACTTTTTAGAATCTGTTTTACCAGTTATAATAATTGCTGAACTTTTTGGGTATCTCAGCAATAAAAGATGTTGTATTTTCGTCCTTATCTAACGAATATTGGTATTAGTGTTAATAAATGCTAGTTTTCAAACTTGTTTTGGAGGTAAGTATATTATGAAGAGGCACTTAGTTTCAACCGTTGTTATTTTGGTGGTTCTGGCTGCTGCATGGACTGTATCTGTATTTGGGCAGGAAGCGGACAGGCCGGCAAGGCCTGCCGGGCGTAGAGACTGGAGGATGTTTCGAATGCTTTCTCCTGAAGAAGCAGTCGAGATGAGGCAAAAATGGCAGAGTATGTCCGATGAGGAAAAAGAACAGTTTAGAGCCCAAATGCGTGAAAAATGGGAGAATATGTCTGATGAGGAAAAGGAAAAGCTTAGGGGCCGGACGCGCGAAAGAACTGTCTCCAGAAGTGAAGGGCAGCTCAATGCCATCAAAGCGATTGAAGGACAGCTTGAGAAGCTCAAAGCAACTATAGAATCGATGGGGTCCGTTCAGCAGGGGCAGTTTTCAGGGCTCTCTGAGGAAGAAAGAGCGAAGTTAAGAGAAAGATTTACGAAAGCTAATGAGCAGCGACAGACAGCGCTTAAAACGATTATAGAGCAAATAGCAATTCTACAGGGCCAAAGGCAACCAACAGCGGAAGGTCAGGAACTTATCATAGTAAACACGGGTGAGTTGAAGGCGATTCGCGAATTGGCATTGAGAGAAAAAGCTGAAGAGACGGCCAAGCATCTCGGAAGGATTGTTAAAGGCCAGGAGGCCTTTGAAGATAGGCCGCAGCGACCACGACTGCGACCGAGGCCAACCGCTCCTCCAATACAAAGGAACATGGCTCCAGACGCTAAAGGAGAGAAAAAGAAAGCGGTTAAAGAATGAGGTCGGGGGCACGCCAGAGTTTACATCAAATGGCTTTTACAACAAGATGCCAAACCAGTGAGCATTGTAGTGAGTGAAGCTTACGGTTGCTTTGTGGGTTATGCTGTTTTTTACTCGAGAAAAAGTTTTTATTTACTCGTGGGCCTTCGGTTTCCCCGTTGTGTAGAAATTTTTCGCTTTGGTCTGGTTTTTTTCGGAATCTCTTTAATTTTTAGTTTTCCTACAGTTGTTTTTTTCCGAGGCGGTTTTTTCGGTGTTATCTCTCCCATCAGCGTTAAAGCTTTGTTGCACACTTCCTTAATGGAGTTATTCTGGTGTTCGAGGCCCTGATGAAATACCTCTAAAGCCATTTTTTTCATTCTGCCGCGCATCTTTCTTAGTCCATAAGCTGCTGCATTTCTCGTCGTTATGGGGGAATCTCCAAACAAAACATCTTTTAGGATTTCTAAACCATCTTCCTGTATCCAGGATAAATTGAAACCGGCCTGCCGTCTAATTGAGCCGTTTGAGGAATGTAACTGGTCCCGTAGTTTTCTAAGGAGCTTTATGGACTCTTCGCTCTTTTGTTGGTCTGAATGTTTTTTACTATTAACCTCCATGTTGCCACCCATTCCTAAATATCAGCAAGTATATCTGAATTGTTAAAGGCGGTTTACTTTTCCTGGATACATTAGAAGCACATAAATTGGTAATAACCCTCACTGCGCTCTAAGCACTTACAGGTTCGCCTCCTGTGTTTTCCTCCTTCGAAAAGCCAGACTTCTTCACTTACCTCAAGAGGACATTCAGCTTTGCTGCCACATAGAAAAATCCCGTCCTTGGGCAAATGGCCCGGAACGAATGAATGGAGCAGAGCACGCTAAGATAATTTCTTCTAATCAAGGGTTCCTTATATTTACTACTTTCTAAAATTTTCATATGATAGAATGAAATTGTCAAATAAATTTTAAAAAAATTTGGTTTTTCTTATGGATAATCACCATAAGTAGCTATGTTTTAAAAACAGGCAATATCTAACGACCGATAATTATTGAATTTTACCGTAGCGGAGACCATAAATATCTTATTAACAGTGATATAGGGCAATCCGAGTGTGGAAAGATTTTTTTAATAGCGCGCTATTCCAAATGGCATAATCACAAATATGGTTTTGATTATTGCGTTTGTGATTGATGTGCTTATTCTCGAAAAGTCCGTTTTTTCGTATTGTTGCGTAGGTTTCCGGAAAATGCGAGGAAATTTAACTGATTGGTTGTGATTCTATAAAGGTGGATTGAATTTAAAACCTGCTAATATCGAACAAATAGACACAGATTACATAATTTACTAAAAAAGGCATTTTACATGAAAGGATTTATTATGGTTATGACAGCTTCTACAATGTTGCAGTTGGGTACGGTTGCACCTGATTTTAGCTTACCCGATACGAAGGGTGATGTTATCTCGCTCGATGATTTCAGGGATGCTCCGGCCCTTTTGGTAATCTTTATGTGTAACCATTGTCCTTTTGTGAAACATATTTTAGATAAGGTGGTTGAATTAGTTAAAGATTACCAGGGCAAAAAAGTTGCGGTTGTAGGGATAAATTCCAATGATGTGAAGAATTTCCCCGAGGACAGGCCTGAGATGATGGCAAAAGTGGCAAAAGAAAAGGGCTTTACTTTCCCGTACCTTTATGGCGAGACACAAGAGTTGGCGAAGGCCTATAAGGCGTCCTGTACCCCGGATTTCTTTTTGTTTGACAAAGATAGAAAGTTGGTTTATCGAGGTCAGATGGATGACAGCAGGCCCGGAAACGATATAGCAGTAACCGGTTCGGACCTTACATCGTCAATAGAAGCCGTTCTTGATGGAAAACAGGTCAGCGAAGACCAAAAAGCGAGTATAGGCTGCAATATAAAATGGAAGAGAGGTAACGAGCCGGCTTACGCGAAGTAATTATAAAAGCTGTGGTGAATCGGGTTATCTTTAAATGGTGTTAAACAAGGTAATTGTGAGGTGAGTTTATGGAAAAGCAAACAGGCTCAGTAACTATGAAGGGTAAGCCCTTGACGCTTTTGGGGAGTGAAGTCGAGGTGGGAGGTAAAGCGCCGGATTTTGAAGCGGTTGCGAATGATTTGACGACAGTAAAATTTTCATCATTCCGCGGCAAGGTTTGCATTATCTCTTCGGTTCCCTCTCTGGATACCAGTGTATGTGATACGATGACACGGCGTTTTAATGAGGAAGCCGGCAATCTCGGTGGGGATGTGGTTGTTTTGACTATAAGTATGGACCTTCCATTTGCACAAAAACGCTGGTGTGGAGCTGCAGGTGTCGAGAATTTGCAGACGCTTTCCGACCATAGAGAGGCATTGTTCGGCAAGGCCTATGGTATTCTGATAAAGGAGCTTCGGCTGTTGGCGCGGGCTGTCTTTGTAGTGAACAAAGAAGGTGTTATCAGGTATAAACAAATAGTAGAAGAGCTGACGAATGAACCGGATTATGAAGCGGCGCTGAAAGCAGCGAAGCAGCTATTGTAAGGAGTGAACGAAATGAGGATGCTCAAACCGAATGTCTATGCTGTCGGTGTAAACGATTGGGACAGAAGACTGTTTGATGCGCTAATTCCGCTGCCTGACGGCACGAGTTATAATGCATATCTTATCAAGGGCAGTGACAAGACGGCGCTATTGGATGCTGTTGACCCGACGAAAAGTGATGTGCTGATAGAAAATCTGGTCAAGACCGGTGTTAGCAAAATAGATTATATTGTTGCCCACCACGGTGAGCAGGACCACTCCGGCGGGATACCGGATATATTGACACTTTGGCCTGATGCGAAGATAGTAACAAATCCAAAGTGCAGGGGGATGCTTATCGATTTGTTGAATATCAGCGAGGACAAATTTATTACCGTCGATGATGGCCAGACACTTTCTCTGGGTGATAAGAC
>CAYSJK010000156.1:0-5686 GCA_964431375.1 uncultured Pirellulales bacterium | reverse complement strand
TAGTCGAAGGATTAACACTGATTTCTGCTACGAACTATGAACAGCAAACTGCCGACTACGAAATGTCAACTGACTTTTGAGGGAAAAAAGGCGGCAATATCACGATGTAAGCCTGCAATACCGCATTGTAAACTCACAACGCCACGATGTAAAGCTGCAATATCACAATGCAACCTTGCAATACAACGATGCACGCTTACAATATTGCGATGTCAAGTTATTTTGCCACCCAAGCCAAGTAATTAACTGCTAGTTATTTTCCCTTTACTGTGAATGCATGTTCACAATGAGGACAAACGTTTCTTCCCTTGACTAGGGTATCAATATATATACTGCCCTTACAGTGGGGGCAGTCTGCAGTTCGTCTTTTCTCTTTGGGGTGTTCCGTAGGCTGTTGCTGTTCATGAGTAGGTTCACTTACCGTTTCAGTTTCAACCGAAATGGGCGTAACGGAAGTACTTGTGGTTTCCCCTTTTGCTCCAGAAGGGGTAATCGGTTCCTTAGGTGATGATTGAGGTTGAGCAGTAGGATGATAACCTTCTTCATCTTCCTCAAATCTTGATAGTTGTTCGGACACAAAATCAAAATCTTCTTCTGACATGTTCAAGGATTCATTGTATTCTAAGGCTGCAGGAGTTGCTACATAATCGACCTTGCCATAGTATTTCTGGACAAGTTTGGCAATTGTGTCTATATCCACCTTGAAAAACTCCCTTCTGGGATTGACCTTGTTCATCATGAACTTATGGAGCTCCTTATGTAAGGTGTTTTCAAGAGTTGGTGCATCATCAGAAGAAATCATCATGTGTACATCATAGCGGAATGGTACGGATGCATCGCCAAGCTCTCTCACCCTATCTTCAGGTTCAAGTCTTCGGGTCATTCCTACTTTGAAGACATTTTCCCCAAACGAACCAATATTGGAAATAACATATACAAAACCAGCCCTAGTGAGTTCTGCCATCGACTTTGCTCTTTGCAATTTGCCCCGTGCTTCTTCAAGTTGTGCTTTAAGTCGTTGAACCTCAGCATCATGCTCATCCTGAGTTTCCTGCAATGCCTTTTGCAAAGCTGTCTCAATAGCCAGTTCCTGATTTTCAAGGCGCTGCAATTCTCTTTGTCGGTCAGCTTCAAGCTTTTGTTCCTCTCTAATCTGGCGTTTAATTCTGGCCTGTTCCTCTCTTTCCCATTGTTTACGCACGGCTTCCTTAAAGCTAACTTTTAAATCTCCTAGTATCTCCTGTTGTATTTCAGCAAGGACAGAGTATCCATATTTCTCGCAGAAAGTGAATACTGTCTCGTATTTCTTCTTTGATGTGGCGAAGTTATTTGCAGTTATTTTCGAACCTATAAACTTAACATTGTCCTTAAGTAAACGAGTTCCTAAAGATTCTATATTTTTCTGCTGCTCTTCATTTTTTGCGTTGGTGCTAACCAACTTACTAGATAAATCCCTATTTTCTTGCTCAGCTGTATTAATCCTTCTTAGTGCTTCAGGCAACATGTTGGCTTTATCTCTGTACTTTATAATTAACCATGCCAAGAAAAAAGGCGAAAGTCCCCATGCGACGGCAAATAATATCAATAAAGGATTCATCCAAATCCCTCCCTTCAAATTACTCCAAAATTAAGTTTTTGAGATTGTATATCTCTTGAGCTGGATGGTCAAGGACTATTTCCCGATAAAGCTCATTTACTCTCTACAAAACCGCCATCACTGTATTACTCGGCTGGTCCTCGCCGGAACACCAATACTTGTCCTCCGTATGGAGTCCCTAGGACTGAGTTCAATCGAAGGAATCAATTAACTTGTTGACCAAGTTGCTTGTCTCCGCTGCTGGTTCCCCGCACCAAATGACGCAAGCTTGCTATTTCGTGCGGGGCAAGTGTAATTATAGCCATTCCGGCAAAAACTGCAAGATTAAATCCTCACTAATCGAAATCAGTGTAAATTTATGCCCCTGTGCCTTAGGTAATAGGTACTTGTCTCGCCGTAGCCCTGTCCTGCGTAGCCAATCGGCGAAGCAGGATGGCGAAGGCGGATGCCTTCGTGGCAATTAATGATATTTTCATTGATTATTTTGAAGAATTTGATTAATATACCGGCAAATGAAGGAACTAATAGCTGACAGGGCAAACAAGATTGATTCAAGCGGGATACGGAAGGTCTTTGCGCTTGCGGCGGAGCTGGAAAATCCGGCTCGTCAAGGCGGAGGCCCAGCCGGAGTCCTGATTAATTTTTCGATAGGTCAGCCGGATTTCGATGTGCCGGAAAAGCTCAAAGAAGAAGCAATCAAAGCCATACGTGATGGATTCAATAAATATTCTCAGACAGCAGGAGACGATCTGCTCAAAGAGAAGGTCTCTGAGCTTATAAAAAAGGATGTCGGCTGGGAGAAGACTTCCGTACTGGTAACCAGCGGAACAAGCGGCGGCATTTTGCTTGCCTTTCTGGCAATGATTAATCCCGGCGATGAGGTGATTATACCCGACCCATACTTTGTAATTTACAAGCACGTAATCAATATGCTGGGAGGCAAGTGCGTCTTTATTGATAGTTATCCTAAATTTGACCTTCCGGTCGATAAAATCGCAGAAGCGATAACAAGTAAAACGAAGATAATTGTGCTGAATTCTCCCTGCAATCCGACGGGAATGGTTTATTCGCAGCAACGGTTAGAAAAACTGGCTCAAATTGCAGCGGAAAAAGACGTGCTCATCTTGTCGGACGAGATATACGAGAAGTTCTGCTATGACGACAGCTTCGTTAGTATTGGAAAATATTACGATAAAACTCTTATACTCGGCGGTTTTAGCAAGTCGCATGCGATGACTGGCTGGCGAGTGGGCTTTGCTGCAGCAACAGAGGCGCTTAAGGAAGTAATCGAGGAGATGACCAAGATACAGCAATATACTTTCGTGTGTGCACCTACGCCATTTCAAAAGGCGGCTATTGCGGCTTTAGATTACGACATGAGTTCTTTTGTTCAAGCGTATCGGAAAAAAAGGGACATTCTTTACGAGGGTTTGAAGGCCAGCTTCGAGCTGGTTCGGCCTGGTGGGGCGTTTTATGCATTCGTTAAGGCACCCCCGCGTCTTCTTGTCCCGCTGCCCCGACTTGCGTCGGGAGACGCAGGGGCAGGCGAAGACAAGAGCGGGGGGAGGGCAACAGAATTTGTCCAGAAAGCTATAAAGAACAATGTGCTAATCATACCAGGCAATGTATTCAGCGAAAAGGACACACATTTCAGGATAAGCTACGCAACCAGTAATGATAAGATTCGGCAGGGTGTTGAAATCCTGCGTAAACTGGCGCTGGAAGTTGAAAACATAAAGTGAAAAATTAAAGGTAGTGGTTTTTATTGGTAACCGGTTTTATTGTTACTTTCCTCTTGACCTGACAAGCAAAAATAAATAGAATTAAGGAGAAGATAAAGTACTTGTGAACGCAAGCACAAATACCCACGTATCACGGGCTTCCGCCGTCAGGCGTCCCCAAGCGGACAGCCCGTGATACCACGGCCAGGATAGCCGTGGTACATTGCTGTTTCCGTAAGGCAATAATATGATAAAAGATATAATTTTCCTCTTAGTAGGGGGGTTGGGCTTATTTTTGTTCGGGATGAGCCTGTTGTCGAGTGGACTAAAGCAGGTGGCAGGGAATAAACTCAAAAGCCTTCTTGAGTCGCTGACAAAACATCGGGTTATCGCGGTTTTGATAGGGGCGTTGACGACGTGTCTGATTCAATCAAGTTCTGCTACTACTGTGATTACGGTTGGATTCGTAAATGCGGGATTGTTGAGTTTAAAGCAGGCGTTGTGTGTTGTTCTTGGTGCGAATGTGGGGACGACGTTCACAGCGTGGCTGGTTTCCGCTCTTGCCGTATTTAAGATAACCAGTTATGCACTTCCGGCTATTGGAATCGGGTTCCTGATTAATGTCCTGGGAAAAACCCAAAAGACAAGAAGTTTCGGGCAGATACTGCTTGGTTTCGGTATTTTGTTCATTGGTATACACTTTATGAAAGAGGGGTTCGGGCCATTGAAAGACAGCCAGGGCGCCCAGGAAGCTTTGGTATGGCTTGGACGCAATCCAATTTTGGCGGTCCTGGCTGGTGCGCTTATGACGGCGCTTTTGCAAAGCAGCTCGGCTTCAATTGCAATGCTCCAGATGCTGGCTTTCCAGGGGGCGTTCGGGACGGATTGGGATTTAGCGTTGCGGGTAGCCATACCGTTTATCCTGGGTGATAACATTGGCACAACAATCACGGCTCAACTGGCAGCGCTTAGGACATCGCGAAATGCCAAACGGACCGCAATGGGGCATACGATATTTAACGTTATAGGTGTGGTGTATATGCTACCTTTGGTATGGACTGGGCTGTTCGACAAGATTGTAGTATGGGTCACGCCGTGGAAACTTTCACAAAGCACTATAATGGTTCATATAGCAGCAGCTCATAGTGTTTTTAACGTGTTTAACACACTTGTTTTTCTGCCGGTCATTAGCTGGCTGGAAGCGATAGTTATGAAGATTCTTCCAGTCACGAAGAAGGAATTAGCTGAAAGGCCGGTAGTGCTGGAGAAGCATCTGTTTAGTACGCCAATAATAGCACTGGAACAAACCAAGCGAGAAATCATCCGTATGGCAGATGGTGCAAGGAGCGCAGTACAACAAGCGGTCGAAGGGCTAATTGAAGAAGATAGCCGTAAGCTGAAAAAGGCGATGGTAATAGAAGATATAATCGACTCATTTCAGCTTGATATTACATCGTATCTTGCTGCTCTGTCACGCGAGCAATTATCAGATGAAGTGTCCATTAAACTGCCGGTATTGCTGCACACAGTGAACGATTTGGAGCGAATAGGTGACCATGCGGTTAATATCGTTGAGATTGCGCAACGCAAGATTGAGCAAAGGATGTCATTTAGCGAATATGCGCTGCAAGAAGCAGCACAGCTTAGAAAAGAGATAGACCAGATGTTTGATTATATTAAAGAGGCCTTGGAAGATGATAATGCAGATACTGCCCGCAAGGCCTTGCTCAATGAGAACAATCTCAACAGGATGCAGTTGGAATTTCGTCGTAACCATGTACAACGTATGAGCGAGGGTCTATGCTCAGCTGAGGTGGGTCTGATATTTTGTGATTTGGTAGATAATATCGAAAAAATCGGCGACCACCTCACAAATATCGCCCAGGCGGTGATAGGTGGGCTGCAATGGGCGGGCGTCGAACCGAAAAAGCACAAGCTCCAAAAAACCCTTTGACCGCTGCTTACGAAAAGTTTACATATGACCCTGACGTTTGGTTTTGCGACAACTGTTTTTTGTGCCGGGATTTATACTTATATTAGCACAGGAATTTTATATGGCAGGGGAAGTTTTCATATATAAAAGAGCAGTATTTTACGAGGGGCGTTTTATGGGGGATGATTTATGCCGGTGTTAAAAATGATTTTCGGGATTGTCGGCGGGCTTGGGATATTTCTCCTCGGCATGAAGAACATGTCCGAAGGGATGCAGGCGGTTGCCGGCGGTAAGATGCGAAAACTCATAAATGCCGTCACCAACAACCGCTTTATCGCCTGCGGAGTTGGAATAACCATAACGGGGCTTATACAGTCCAGCTCGGTAACGACAGTTATGGTTGTGGGTATGGTAAATGCCGGCCTGATGAGTCTT
>CAYSJK010000155.1:0-5690 GCA_964431375.1 uncultured Pirellulales bacterium | reverse complement strand
GTTGCGATGTTCTGGTCGCTTTTTGACCAGTCACAATCGGCGTGGGTTTTGCAGGCAGAGGATATGAACCTCCATTGGCTGGGCTTTACGTGGCTTCCTGAGCAGCCTCAGTCGATAAATCCCTTTTTGATTATGGTTATGATTCCTCTGTTTTCCTACGTTATTTATCCTGCGATAAACAAGGTATTTCCGTTAACAACGCTTCGTAAAATTGGTATAGGTATGTTTATTGCATCGTTGTCGTTTGTTGTGTCAGCTTTGATTGAGTCACAAATTGCTGCTGGTGGTAAACCCAGTGTCGGGTGGCAGTTCGTGGCGTATGTGATACTTACCGCCGCCGAGGTAATGGTTTCGATAACCTGTCTGGAGTTTTCCTATACGCAGGCACCTAAGAAGATGAAATCATTTATTATGGCGGTGTTTTTATTGTCAATAACCTTAGGCAATGCCTTTACGGCTGCGGTCAATTATTTCATCGAAAATCCGGATGGCACCCGCAAGCTTCCCGGGGCGAGCTATTACTGGTTCTTTGTAATTGCGATGTTTGTCACAGCGGTTTTGTTCATACCGATTGCTAAACGGTATCGAGGCAAGAGTTATATTCAGGATGAGGGGCCGGTGGAAACTTAGGATGTTAGATCCTGCGTAAAACGGGGAGCTGAATATTTTGAGAATACTTCGCCTGTACCTGCTTGTGTATCATTAGTGTCAGGGGGATTATTTGGCTCAGCATGTTCGGCTGAACCTTGCGTTTTCTTCTCATCGGCCTTCAGGCACCAGTTAATGGCCTGTTCCGTGGATTGAGGGCCGTCTTTTGTGGCCACTACGTTATGAACCAAATCGCACCACCAGCAGATATATGATATGTTTGCCTGCTGAGATTGCCTGTTCAGGCCTATCTCTTTTGCGAACGTTTTTTGAGAAATTGGTGTAACACATATTAACAAAGCTACGAAACTCAAAACAAGAAATCCTGTTAGAAAGCCCAGCAGAGGAGCAAAAAGTATGTCAAATATTCTTGGGAAAGAGACATTGAACTGGCCTGTAATAAATGTATAAGACAGGCCGTACAAAATGAAAAAAGTACCCAATGCAGTCACTGTCAATATCAGGGCTTTTGTATAGGACGGTTCTCCGGTTGATGGGACAAAGTCGGCAATTACCGGAGCCAGAAAAACAGCCACATAAATTGATATTAAGATATTGAATAGCATTGTCCATGTATCGTAGAAGCCCAGTTTAATGGCGAACCAGGCAAAAAGTGCACCAGCTAATATGGCAGTCCAAAATATCATAAAACTTATCCTACAACCCTTTTTAGTTCCTGCAGAGTTGTTATTCCGGCAGTTACTTTTCTCAATGCCTCTCCCCTGAGGTTAGACTTGTCTTTTTTTGTGCCTTCGGTTTTCAATTGGTTTATCAGGGATTTATTATTCGCGATATCAGCCTTCAATCGGTCGGTTACGACCATCAGGTCCAAAATTGCCATTCTTCCATGATAACCGGTTCCACCACAGTATTTGCAGCCTACAGATTCACACATATTTGTATAATCTATTCCTTTTGCCTGGAATTCCTGGATTATGCTCTGAGTTAGTTGTGCCGGTCTCTTACAATGCTCACAAAGTCGTCGGAGCAACCTCTGAGAAACCAGAAGATTCAATCCCGAAGACAACAAAAGAGACGATACGCCTAAATCCATCAATCTGATTAAAGCGGATGCATTGCTGTCGCAGTGAATAGTAGCCAGGACAAGATGGCCGGTTTGGGCTGCTCGAAGCGCAATCTCTGCTGTTTCCTCGTCGCGAATTTCACCGACGCATATCACGTCCGGGTCCTGTCTTAAAATACTTCGTAAAGTTTTTGAAAAAGTAATATCGGCTTTTGGATTGATTTCAATTTGACTTGCCTGTGGCAAAAAGGCCTCGATTGGGTCTTCCACTGTGATGACATTGTGTGTGAAGCGGTCGATTTGATTCAGCATTGCATACATTGTAGTGGTTTTCCCGCTGCCGGTAGGCCCACAGACCAGCACCATGCCGGATGGTTTGTTTATTGCACTTTCGATGATTGAAAATTGCTTATTTGTTATTCCGACATCGTTGAGTTTAAACGAGCCGGCATTTTGGTTCAGAACCCTAATCGATAGTTTCTCTCCGTTAAGGACGCCCGCACTTGCGACCCGAAATGAAGCGTTTGTTCCAGCCCTTTTTGCGATGAAGGCGCCGTCCTGAGGTCTTCTTTTTTCGGAGATGTCCATACTTGAGACGGCTTTTATACTATTTACAACTGCCTTGCAGGTATCAGTGTTGAGGTGTTTTACTGTTCTCAATACACCATCTATTCTTAGCCTTACAGTGTATATTGTGTTGTCTTTCGGGTCTATAAGAATGTCACTTGCCCTAAGGTCAAGAGCATCTGCGATAATTTTCTCGGTCATGTCAAGAATGTGGCTGTCTTGATGCCTGCTATCACCGTGTCCATATATTTCCTTGAGATCGTGGCCTGATGAATCAAGCAGTCTGATAGCCGAATCGTCTTTGCGGAGTGAGTGGCCGCGGATGCCTCCGATTGCGTTTTTTACCTGTTGTATAATGAGCACGAATATATTATCGCCGCTTTTAGAGGACTTTTTTGCTGCATCTACTATCAGCAGTATAAGTAAAAGAAGCGGGCCTGTAAAAAGAGTGAGAATGTACGCAATTGATTTGTATTTTTTTGGCACTAAGGGGCTGAACTGAACATATTGAACAAGATATAGACAGAGATATATCCATACCACAAGCACCAGAAGCTTAATAGGGTTAAAAGGCAGCGTTATAGAAGATGGGACCGGATTGACCTGAGCCGGGAATAAGCAAGATGAGCTTAACGAGAATGCTTGTATAGATTCGAATATTTGCATACATTTTTTCCACAACAAAATATAAAGCTCTCGTACAGGTGCAAAGGTAAAGTAACATACATTGCCGGAATTTGCAAGCTAAAAATGCTTTAGAATTTATAGTGCTCTCTTGAAAAGATTTCTGTTTTTTTCTTGCATTTTATAGAGGGTTTGGTATAATTGACTGTGTTAAAAGCAAGGTTGTTAGCAATAACGAGAAAAGAAATTGGAGGCGGAAAATGAGAAATCATTCAATCACTCAACAATCTCGGGATGGACTTCGGCGAGCTCAGTCGAGTCGTGAGTATAGTCGAACCATTCTCTTATCGATGGCAGTCTTGCTGTTGGCTTGTGGTTGGGCGGCTGCTTACAGCGGCGGTGACGGCTCGCCGGAAAACCCATACCAAATCGCCACAGCAGAAGATATGAACCAAATCGGCGCAAAACCAGATGACTGGGATGCACATTTTTTGCTCATAGACGACATCAATCTGGCTGACTATACCGGCACACAGTTCAATATCATTGGAGATGCAAATACAAACAATCCATTTAACGGCGTTTTTGACGGCAACGACCATAAGGTCTGGAATTTTACCTGGATTTCTACGGGTAGAAATAACATAGGCCTGTTTGGCTATGTCGGCATCGGTGGTCAAATAAAGAATCTCGGTCTGGAAAATGTCAATATCAACATCAACGCTGGAGACAGAAGTTATGTTAGCGGGCTCGTGGGAAAAAATTATGGAGGAACGATAACTAACTGTTATTCGACAGGCAGCGTCGTAGGAAATGCGACAGATCTGAATTTTGTCGGCGGGCTGGTGGGAAACAATGAGGCGGGTACGATAACGAACTGCTATTCCACAGGCAGCGTCATAGGAACTGCGACAGATCGGAATTTTGTCGGCGGGCTGGTGGGTGGCAACGGGGATACGATAACACACTGTTATTCGACAGGCAGCGTCGTAGGTAATGCGACAGATCGGAATTTTGTCGGCGGGCTGGTGGGAAACAATGGTGGACCGGTAACTAACTGCTATTCTACAGGAGACGTTAACGGAATGGGTGACTATGTCGGCGGGCTGGTGGGATACAATAGTGATGGAGTAATAACCAACTCCTATTCTTCAGGCAGCGTTAGCGGAGGAGGTCCTGTCGGCGGGCTGGTGGGATACAATGACGGAATGATAATTAACTGCTATTCAACAGGCAGTGTTACAGGAATCTGGGAAGTCGGGGGGCTGGTGGGAGAAAATAGTGGGTGGAATGGCAGCGCAACCTTCGCGAACATAACGAATTGTTATTCCACCGGCAGCGTGACAGGAGACTGGGAAGTCGGGGGGCTGGTTGGACATAATGGTATGAGTTGCACTATTACGAAATGCTATTCCACGGGGAGCGTTTCGGGACAAGGCATTGTCGGGGGGCTGGTAGGAAAAAATAGTGACTCGGGTGGCTCAACCTTCGCGGCGCACATAACGAATTGCTATTCAACGGGCAGTGTCTCAGGGATCGGATGGGCTGTTGGCGGGCTGGTGGGATACAATGGCGAGATATTCTGTTGGGAAGGGGAAGAGTACCCTTACCCTGGCTACATATATAATTGCTACTCAACCGGTGAGGTTACATCAAGTGATGCTGTCGGCGGGCTAGTGGGATACAATGAGGCGAGCACGATAGCGGACTGCTATTCGACAGGCAGCGTTTCGGGACAAGGCAGTGTCGGCGGGCTGGTGGGACACGATTATCATGGTACGATAACGGCCTCCTTCTGGGATACCGAAACCAGCGACTGCAACACAAGTGCCATCGGGACACCAAAAACCACAGCAGAGATGAAGACAAAAAGCACCTTTACCGGTGACGGATGGGATTTTATAGAAATCTGGGATATCGGCGAGAATCAGACGTATCCATTTTTGCGGATTTATTATGCAGGCGACATCAATCACGATGATATTGTAAACTTCTACGACTTTGTGATGTTAGCTGACCACTGGCTGGAAGGGGCACAGTAATACGGATTGTAATTATAAAATGCGCCAAAGAATAAGGAACAAATCTTCGAAATCTTAATATATCTGAGGGTAAAATTCGAAATCCGAGTATCTTAATTCGAAACAATATCAAAATCTAAATATCAAATGTCCAAAACATTCCGTTTCGAATTTTGAATTTTGGTCATTTGAATTTGTTTCGGATTTAGAGTTTTGTGCTTCGTGCTTTTCAATCCGCCATAGGCGGATGCTTCGGATTTTGGATTTTTTTCTTGCTTACGTAAAGCATTTATGCCGTAAGGCATGCTATGCATAATTCGTAAAAACTTATCACGAGTGGTATTACTATGCTCTTAGAAAGGCGGGGATTTTTTAAGGCGTGAATGAGCTTAAATGTCCTCAAGCTCGGTTAAGCCGGAATCAGATTCATCAAATTCAAGCTCAGCGAAACTATCCTGTTCTGCTGCAGTCTCGGCTTCAGGTTGTGGTTTTCCTTTTTTGGGTGGTTTTTGCGGCGGCATTTCAGGCGGCACAATCTTTTCCGGTTGGCCATCGATTTGTAATAAGAATATCAGGGGGCCTATCTTAAGGTAGTCACCGGATTTTGCCGTTGCCTCATCTATGCGTTTGCCGTTAAGATATGTGCCGTTGCGTGATTTCAGGTCACGGATTTTCAGGGTGTCGTTATTTACAATTATTTGGCAGTGTTTTCTGGAAACGGACATAAGTGGTATGCATAAGTCACAATCCCGGCGACGGCCGATAACTGTGAGATCGCTCGGCATAGGAAAAGTTTTCTGTGAGCC
>CAYSJK010000154.1:0-5712 GCA_964431375.1 uncultured Pirellulales bacterium | reverse complement strand
TGAGGTGATATATGCAGCCTGACCAGAGAGATGCCGCTTATTTATGGGATATGCTTGATGCTGCCCGCGTGGCACGGGCTTCCAGCCCGTGAAAAACACGGCCAAGATGGCCGTGCCACAATATGTTCTGATTCACGAATACGGCGAAGTCAAGCAGGAGCGAATCTGGAAAGTAGTCAAAGAAAACATTCCACAGTTGATTAAGTTGCTAAAACAATTTGTTTGAGGGCCGGCGAAGGCGAACTAAGCAACACCGAAATGGTTGTGCTGTAAAAAAGATAGAGTGTTATGTGGAAATCATATAAACACAAGTTAGGTTGTAAGGGAGAGGTTGGTCATGGCAAAGAAGCTCATAGCATTTGAGGCGGAGGGCGGTTCCTTGGCAGAAGCCCGCGAGAACCTCGTCCCGCAGTTTCCGGATGGTCATGAAATTATCGAAGAAGAAATCTTAGAAAAGGGTAAGCGAGGTAAGAAACGGAATGTCGCGGATACAATCGGCATTGCTTCCTCCGAAGTTCGTGATAAGCTGCCACTAGGCACAAATATCCTCGAAGAAAAAGTGCTGCAGGAACCCAAGGAAACATTCCTCGCGGTAGAGGCATTTAATGAGAAGGAAGCTGCTGAAAAGGCAAAGAGTAAGGCCGGCAGATTTATTAAGATCCTAGAAGTAACTCTTAAAACAGCTGGTAAAAGGCGTTTCTTCGGGTTACGGAGGTCACCTTATCGAGTAAAAATATTCAAGCGGGCGGTGGTTGAGATCACTTACCAGAAGAATGCGAAAATAAGAGTGAGTATAGCTAAGAAAAGGAAAAAGCTAGATCAACTTTATTGTACTAAATGTGGCAACACACAATTCCATGGTGAATGGGAAAAATTAATGGATGAGAAGGCGAAAGCTTTAGGCTCAAGGGG
Organism: uncultured Pirellulales bacterium; assembly: GCA_964431375.1. Taxonomy (GTDB): domain Bacteria; phylum Planctomycetota; class Phycisphaerae; order Sedimentisphaerales; family Anaerobacaceae; genus CAZBWE01. The sequence goes on along the minus strand of CAYSJK010000154.1, from coordinate 4,800 downwards.
CTTTTTTAACATTAGTGCTAGGCCTCAGTGCCTTAGCTGTGGTGGCGAGACTTTGTTGAACATATCGGAGTCAAAGAAATACCGCAGGACTTGTCACAAGGAAAGAAAAGACTTAAGGAAGATTCGATCAACTCCAGAATTTGCTGAACTTGTCAAGTTGTCGAAACGGATAAATTTCCCCGCTTCAACAGCCCGTGAGAAATCGATGGTGAGAAAAGTAAAAAACATTGGCGAGCGTATTGCAGAAAAAAGTGAGATAAAGTTTATGGTTTTGTTTATCCGTGCTCTGCCTTCGTCTACTGGCCACGATCGGCTCTGGCGAGATTTTGTGTCTGCCTCATGGAATGGGATTGAAGATAGCTCTGGCAATTTTTGGATGCATTAGCTCCATATATGTGTGTAGTGCTCAAGACGCAAAAATAACCACCGAGCAAGGCGCTGCACCGGACCGCGACGTTGTGATGTTTGTAGTTTACAGTGTATCATTGCAACGTTACATTATGAAATTGCAGCTTTACATCGTGACGTTGTGGGTTTACAATGTGGCATTGCGGGCTTATATTGTGATATTGCGGCCTTACATTGAGGCGTTGTAACGTTACATCGTGGAATTGTAAGCTTACATCAAGGCGTTACAGGCTTACATCGAGCCGTTGTATCCGCCTGCCGGAGTGGTTTTATAAGTTTTTAACCTCTCGGTGGCCAAATAAAACCTGCCGTGCTTCGGCAGGCTCCGACCCGACGAGCGGTAAAACCGCCCATCCTTCGTAGAATACCTACTTCGGAGGGCAGGCAGGCTAAATATAGATTCCTGCTTTCGCAGGAATGACAGAGTAAAACACATTACGCAATACGATATACGCAATACACACTACAAGGTTATTCTCCAAGATGCCTGATGACGCCGTATTTGCGAAGCACAACCAGGTCCGCTTTCCTGGCTGGCAGGTCTTCCTTCAATTGATAATTAACATCCATAACTTCGATAAACTCAGCCGTGTACTCTTTCAACACTCCCCAACATTCAATCGCCTTATCACCCTTAATTAACTCCAGCACTACCCTATGGCCGATATATTTTTCCAACAACGGCTCATACGATGTCCCCGCCGAGCCGAGCAATTCCTGCTTCATCTGCGAAACATATTTATCCTGAGAGCTCAATACCGCCCCAGCCGGCGTTGCCTTTTTCGCCTGACTGATTAAAAGATTCACTACCTCCATTACCGAATCCCTGAGTGTTTTGAACACATTCAGCGTCTTTCTTTTCATTCTTCGCAATAGTGTCGGATGGTATGCCTTCTTTAGTTCTATCTGTCTTTTCTTTTTATTTTGTTCGCTTAATTCATCGTGGAAACGAATCAGCGCAGCTATATTAGGAAACTCATTTTTATACAGGATATAGCTTGTCTCATCGTGGCCTTGTTTATCTTTATACTTAGCTGAATAAACAAATTCCAGCCCGGTATTTTCCACCCTCAACTTACCCCATATTATTTTGCCCGAAGTCTCCAACAGAGTTACCATATTATCCGAAAAATCCTTCAGGCATTTATCCCTGGTTCTTCTCCTGATAAAAGCACCAACCGCTGTCGCCAGAATAATAAAGATTATAGTAATAGCCGTATACGGTATTGCCCCAGCCAAAATATAAGCCATAACACACTCCTTTAATCCAATCCAGAAATACTCAGCCCGCGGTGAAAACCGCAAGCTAATGGTAAACGGTCAGTCATAAATAGTCAACTGATATAGCGTGCATCGATATGTACGCCTTTAACAATAATAATTTGTGCTGATTTCGGCTCACAAAAGACGAAAATATATTTAGCAAATGCTGCTTAACGGGAATTAAATGGATACTTCAATAAGGGACAATCCGCTCGCCAGTCGCATAGCTATGGTTGTTATTCTTCTGATGGCTATCGGCACGGTCTTTGTCTTCTCAGCCAGTGCCAACGTCAGATATAATATCGACTTACAGAAACTATACACTTTCCCTGCCGTTCGGCAAATCCTGTTTTTCCCCCTGGCTTGTGCAGTTTTATATATTGTCTCTTGTTTGGATTATCGCAGGTTCAGTCTTTCCAACGGCTGGCTCAAATCCCCGACTACCTATCTGTTAGTCCTTAGTATAGCGCTGCTTATATTCGTTTTATTTCCGCAGTTCGGCACCGAGATAAACCGAGCACGCCGGTGGCTCAGAATCCCTCTCGGGCCGATTGAAATAAGTTTTCAGCCATCTGAGCTGGCAAAATGGGCAATTGTTTTCTTTTTGGCTGCGATTTGCGATAAGTTCAGTTTTGATATAAAGTTATACTGGCAAAGGCTTGTTCCAATCTGCTCTGCCATTGCCGTGGTGGTTGCACTTATAATCATCGAGGATTTTGGTACTGCGGCGTTTATAGCACTTTTGGGCCTTTTGATGCTGATAATCGCCGGGGCCAAATGGCGGCATATTTTAACTTTTCTACCGTTCGGAGTCGCCGCTTTTTTAGTGGCATTATTTTACTTTCCCGAGCGATTGCGGCGAATTCTGGCCTTTCTGAATCCTGAAAAATGGGCCGATTCCGTTGCCTACCAGGCGAACCAGTCACTGATTGCCATCGGCTCCGGCGGACTTTGGGGCAAGGGCCTTGGCAGAGGGATTTGTAAATACGGCCACTTACCTGAAGATACTACGGATTTCATCTTTGCAATCATCGGTGAAGAGCTCGGTTTTGTCGGAACTGCAGCAGTGATTGGATTGTTTATTGTGTTTGTCTGGCTGGGGATTTTGGTGGTGGTGCGCTGCAGAGATCGTTTTGGTCAGATTCTGGCCGGCGGGATTGTTTTAACGATTGCTATCCAGGCGGCACTTAATATCGGAGTGGTAACTGTTGTGCTGCCGACAAAAGGGATACCGCTTCCATTCGTAAGCGCCGGCGGAACGTGTATGCTGCTGTCGTCTGCCGCGGTCGGTGTGCTGTTAAATATCGCCAAACAACTACCTGCAAAGCCGGCTCAAGTGGAAAATGTCCTCGAATCTTGATTGACTACATCACCTGAAATTGTCAACACCTGCATGCGCTGCGCTGATTAACACCATTTCTGATACTTCTTTTGCGTAAATTTTTTAGAATTCTTTCATTCCTGCCTCTAACAATGAATGGTTTTTTTGATTTACTAATCCTTCGTTCTCACTGCTTGCCGGAAGAGAAAGATAAGATTTAGGGAACAGAAGTGCTATTTTGCGCATCCTTATTAGATGAGGTAACACTCAAAGCTGAAGTGGAAAATGTCAGAAAACCCAAAATTAAATTTGGTTTATGTAAATCGGTTACAGGTGCGTTGCCTGTGCCGTCATAATATATTTATCATAAATTATTGAAAGGACAGGGAAATGAAAAAGATAATTTTCCTAAATCTTATTATCCTGTTGGTCACCGTGGTGTCAGCACCAGCAGCGACCTTGTTGGTTCCGGGCGAGGCCAAATATAGCGGTGGTACGGGCGAGCCAAACGACCCGTATCTAATCGCAACCGCTGAAGACCTAAACGACATCGGCAATCATGAGGATGACTGGGATAAGCACTTTCTAATGGTCGCCGACATCAACTTGGCTGATTACACTGGTAACCAGTTCAATATCATCGGATACTTCTTTGATGAACATTCTTATAAACTGTTCACAGGTGTTTTTGATGGGTGCGGCCACACTATTTCCAGCTTTACATATAGCTCCATAGGGATAAATAACATAGGACTTTTCGGAATTATCGGAGAGAATGCGGAGATTAAAGATTTGGGTTTAATCGACCCCAATATCGATGGGGGAACAGGGGTTTGTATTGGTTCTTTAGTTGGCTATGTAGATAGTGGAACCATTACTGATTGCTATGTGAAGGGTGGTGATGTTTCTGGTGATTCATTTGTCGGTGGATTTATAGGATTAAATAGAGGAGCTGTTATTCGCTGCTATACTCTGAGTAGCAATGTTGTTTCTGGAGGTTATTACTCAGGCGGATTTGTGGGAGAAAATTATTATGGAACGATAGAAAAATGCTTTTCAGAAGGGAGCATTACAGGAGACAATGGTATTGGGGGAATGGTTGGAGTGAATGTTGATAATAGTGTGATTTCCAATTGCTATTCCAAATGTACTACTTCGGGAGACCACTATGACATAGGTGGGCTGGTTGGAATCAATCTTGGTACGATTTCGAGTTGTTATGCAACCGGGATTGTTGATGGAAATAACTACACTGGTGGTCTAGTAGGAAAAAATGATGGGACGGTTTTGTCTTCTTTTTGGGATATCCAGACAAGTGGCCTGTCAACCAGTGACGGTGGAGAAGGTAAAACCACAGCCCAGATGCTGGCGGAAAGCACTTTTACAGATGCTGGCTGGGACTTTATAGAAGTGTGGAATATGGGCGAGAATCAGACGTATCCATTTTTACGAACTCATCCTGCCGGCGATATTAACCACGATAGTATCGTAAATTTCTATGACTTTGCGATATTAGCTTACCACTGGCTTGAAGATAAAAGATAACATATACTGACGGACTGCTCACAATGAGGAGCGTTTATTTGTCTCAAGGTTAGGAAAAAGCACTTGCATTTATCGTCGAATTCGGGCAGACTCTCAATGCGCAATCATACAGGAGTCTGGCTAAATGGGCGATAAGTGCTTTTTTTTTGCAGGTGGCGGAACGGGGGGTCATATTTACCCTGCCATTGCTGTGGCAGAAGAAATAGCCAAAATTGAGCCGAAAGCAAAGATACGCTTTTTCTGCAGCACTCGTGATATCGACT
>CAYSJK010000153.1:0-5728 GCA_964431375.1 uncultured Pirellulales bacterium | reverse complement strand
CTAGGAGCGTGTCTGAGTATTCGCTTTCAAAACGCTTAAGTCTTTGTTATTAAAGAACTTAGTGATTTTAAGCCCAAAATGCTTAAGTCCTTTGTTTATAAGTATTTACAAATTTCGAGGCCTATTACTCGGACAGACTCCTAGAGAATTGGAATAGTAAACGATTTTAAATTTTCTGAAAAATAATATCAAAACCATATAAAAAAAGGAGATTTACTATGAAAAAAGCGTTAGTTTGTGGCGCAGGAGGGTTTATTGGCGGCCATCTGGTCAAAAAACTCAAAAAAGAAGGCTTTTGGGTTCGGGGAGTTGACCTAAAGCACCAGGAGTTCAGCGAGACTGAGGCAAATGAATTTATTATCGGTGATTTACGAAACCCAGAAGTTTGCAAAGCAGTTACCGATAGCCCCTTTGATGAAGTATATCAATTAGCTGCCGATATGGGTGGTGCAGGATTTGTTTTTACTGGTGAGCATGATTCTGAAATTATGCATAATTCAGCAATGATAAATCTTAACATGGTTGATATTTGCACTAAAGTGGGAGTTAAGAAGATATTTTATTCATCTTCAGCTTGCATTTATCCAGAGTACAATCAGATGGACCCGGACAACCCCAAGTGTTCAGAAGATTCTGCCTATCCTGCTGATCCTGACAGTGAATATGGATGGGAGAAATTATTTAGCGAACGGATGTACCTGGCTTATCACAGAAATTTCGGATTGCAGATACGTATTGCTAGGTTTCACAATATTTTCGGTCCGGAAGGCACATGGGAAGGCGGCAGAGAAAAAGCTCCAGCGGCATTTTGCACAAAAGTTACCGAAGCAGAGGACGGTGGTGAAATAGAGATGTGGGGAGATGGAAAGCAAACTCGGTCGTTTCTTTATATTGATGAATGCCTTGAAGGAATGCGGATACTGATGGATTCAAACTTAACCGACCCCATTAATATTGGTTCTGAAGAAATGATTTCAATAAATGGGCTTGCTGAAATGATTATGGACATTGCTGGAAAAAACTTAACAATAAAGCATATAGATGGCCCATTGGGCGTTAGAGGTAGAAATTCTGATAACAAGCTTATTGAAGAAAAATTGGGCTGGAAGCCTGGCAGACCGCTTAGAGAAGGCATGGAAAAAACCTATCAATGGATATCGCAACAGGTCAGTAGGCGTGATCTTTAGCTGGGATAAAAAGGCAGTATTTGGCCTGATGCCATATTAGCAGGTTATTTAATGTGTGTGCTTAATGGCAGATATTAGTCGTAATAAATATTGATATTTACGAAATTATTTGGAGGTATACCAATAAAAATGAACATTGTTATAGGAGGACATATTGGCACCGGTTTCCCGAAAGGGTCGGCTCATGCATCTCGTATAAGAAATATGGCCAAGGGGCTCAAAGAGCTTGGGCACAATGTCTATGTCATTGAGATTACACCATTAAAACCGAACAGCGATAATCAAGAAAGAGGAGTTTGGCACGATTATCAGGGCATTCCGTACTATATAGCAGGACCTTACCGGTCAGAAAGAGCAATGCGCTCGTTCCTTTTAAATCTTATAAATTACTATAACGCTTTTCAGAAAGGGGGCGAAGAAGGTGTCAAATGTATTGAATCCCTACAAGAGGAACGTAAAATTGACGCATTTATAGGACTGACCGGTTATTACTTTGGCATGCAGGAATTGGTAAGATATTGTAAGAGTAGGGGTGTTTTAATTGTTCAATGTGTTGTGGAGTGGTTTCAGCCGCAACATTACGAAAAAGGCGGCATACTCGCTCCTATGTTCTGGAACGACAGATTGCACTTTCACTGTTTGGCGCCCAAGTCAGACGGGATTTTAGCAGCGACAGAGTTTCTAAAAGAATGGTTTGTTTCAAAAGGTGTAAAAACAATACTATCTCCCACGTTAGTTGATCCCGAGGAGTTTACAAAGAAGTTGCCGGAGCGAGCAGGACATCGTGATGATACGTTTCAACTGACTTATCTTAGTCGCAGCATGAGTTGGCGAGATACCCCTATGGTGATGATGAAAGCGGTGCAAAAGGTATTGGAGTCCGGCCTACAGGTTTTTCTTAACATCATAGGTGTAGATGCTAAGAGCAAATATTTACGTGAAGCCCAACAATATGTGGAAAAAACGGTACAACTAAAAGACCATGTAAGATTCTGGGGTTATGTTGCGGAACAGCAGCTTTTTGAATTGCTTTCCGTGACCGATGCCTTTATTTTTCCTCGTCTGGACAGCCGAGAAACAAGGTCTTGTTTTCCTACCAGATTACCAGAGTTTCTCTTGTCAGGTAAACCTGTTATCGCAAGCGCCGTTGGCGATATTTTAGTTTACTTGATAGACAACAAGGAAGCAATTATTGTGAAACCTAACAGCGTTGAGGCGCTGGCAGAAGGAATAACAAAGCTTATTAAACTGCCCGACCACGGCAGGACAATCGGCCTGGCCGGCAAAGAAAAATGTTTGAAATGTTTTCATTATCGCAACCGATGTGAGCAAATTAGTACCTTTCTGGAGGAGATGCTTTCCAAGAAATCGCATTTTGTTCGATGACTATCAAGAAATGAGATTGATATGCGCTTAAAAGGAAACTGCTGTTTTTTTGCTAATGTAAAAGATAAGCAGATGCTACAACAATTACACTGGTATGCGCGGGACATCCAAATTCTGCGTGAATTGGGCTTTTCCGTTGTTATAGCTAATAGGTTCGGTGAGATTCCGTGGGGCTGCGACCTCTACTTTTCCTGGTGGGCCTCTGGAAGCATTTTACCGCTGAGCAAAGCGTTTCTTTCCAGAAAGCCAATCATTACCATAGCGGGTGGTCATGAGGCAACTCTTACTCGCGACCCTGTAAGTGGTGTCGCGTTTGGATATACGGCGGCTCCATGGTATACGAAATTAGCCGTTCGGATTTGCCTGCGCTATAGTACGCAGGTTTTGGTTGTTTCAGATTATTTGGCTGAACATGCAGTAAAGTTAGGCGCTTTGAACCCTTTGTTAGTTTACAATTGTGTTGACACAGAAGCCTTTAGACCGTTGCGACTTCCCAGAACATTAGTGTCTTCCGTATTTAACTGCGAAGAACGTAAAGTCATGATGAAGCGTGGAGATGTATTTCTTCGTTCTGTTCCTTTTGTATTACGAGATTTTCCCCAGCAAAAATTTGTTGTGATTGGCAGCAAAGGTAATGCTTATCAGCGATTGCAACAATTAACTTCCGATTTGGGTGTCGAGAAAAATGTTGAATTTATCGGCACTGTTGACAATGCAAAAATGCCGGAATTTCTAAATCGGTCAAAGGTTTTTGTTCAAATCAGCGAAAGTGAAACATTTGGTGTTGCTATTGCGGAAGCGATGAGTTGTGAAACGCCGGTTGTTGTGAGCAAACAAGGACCGATTCCAGAGGTAGTAGGGGACTGTGGAATTTATGTCGACCATAATAACCCAAAGGCCGTTGCCGCCGCAATTGCTAACCTGCTGGGTAAAACCGAGGATGAACGTCGTGAGATTGGATTAAAAGCACGGTTCAGGATTGTTGAGAACTTTTCATATGGAAGGCGTAAGAAGTCAATTCAACAAATCATAAGCAGTATATAAAACTCGCAAAGCATACCTTGCACCCTGCTTTGCGCTAAAGAAACCGATACTATCGGTATTTGAAAATTGGCGCTGGATAAAATTATAAGAGCATATCAAGTCATTCGTTATAACAGGCTCGGCTTCTGCGCATTCCGTGCGCAATATGCACTGCGTAAAAAAACCGGGCTGTTAAAGCGCAAATTTCCCGTTCGGCCCTGGTCGCAAATAACCATTGCCGATTGGCTCAGGCCACAGGTCGCTCATCAGCTGGAAGGTCTCCTTCAGGCACAAAAAAACAACGGCAGACGATTCTTTTTCAAGAGCGGCGATCTGCCGGGACTGAATGAGCGCTATAAGGATGAGGTCGTCCCCCGGGCCGACGAAATTCTCCAAAATCGATTTCAATACTTCTTCGATAAAAATTACGATTTGGGCCCGGGGCCGGACTGGTTTCTGAACCCTGTAACCGGCCGGCGAGGCCAGGCTGAGAGGCATTGGTGCGATGTTGATTTGTTCGACCCAAATGTCGGCGATATCAAATTTATCTGGGAGCCGTCACGCTTCGGGTGGGTATATACCCTGATACGTGCCTATGCGGCCACAGGAGATGAGAAGTATGCCGAGAAGTTCTGGTCGCTTTTTGAATCCTGGCTTGAAAACAACCAGCCCAATATGGGCCCAAATTATGCCTGTGGCCAGGAGTGCGCTATACGCCTGATGGCAATGTGCTTCGGTCTCTACGGCTTCTGCAACGTGCCGTCAAGCAGTCCGCAAAGACTAACGCAGCTTGCTTTGGCCGTAGCGGTCCACGCCGACCGTATTGAAAAGAATATCGATTTTGCCATTTCTACCAACACCAACCATTCCTTAACAGAAGCGGCAGGTCTCTATACGGCTGGGACGCTGTTCCCGGAATTTAAACGCTCCGAACATTGGTTAAAGCTCGGCAAGAAAATCCTTACCAACGAAGGATTAAAACAAATATATCCCGACGGTTCGTATATTCAACATTCGATGAATTATCATCGCTTGATGCTGCAGGATTTCCTCTGGGTGATGCGGCTGGCAGAATTAAACGGCGATTCGTTTTGTCAGAAATTGGTATCTCGTGTCGCCAAAGCCGTTGATTTTCTCTATCAAATGCAGGATGAATACAGCGGAAGATCGCCGAATTATGGCGCAAATGACGGGGCACTGATTGTTCCGCTTAATAATTGCGACTATCTTGATTATCGAGCTGTTATCCAGGCGGGACACTATTTATTCAGCAGGGCCAGACTATATAAACCGGGGCCGTGGGATGAGGACCTTCTGTGGTTCTTCGGCTCTGATGCATCCGAGGCCGAAATAGAGCCGCTTGCACGACAGAGACGGAAATATGAAGCCGGCGGATATTATACCCTGCGGAACAGGGACAGCTGGGCGATGCTGCGGTGCCACAGCTACAAAGACCGCCCAGGTCATTCGGATATGCTGCATATAGACCTCTGGTGGAAAGGGATAAATGTATTAAGAGATTCCGGCAGCTTTATGTACAATTGCGCCGAGCCCTGGCAGAGCTATTTTTGTTCCACCGCCGCTCATAATACCATTGTTGCCGACGGCCGGGACCAGATGAGAAGGATCTCGCGATTTATGTGGTCCGACTGGACAAAATCGAGATTGTCGGTGGCAAAGAGCGCCGAAGACAGCTCGGCAAAAATTATTCAGGGCGAGCACTACGGCTATCGTCAAAAAAATAACGGGATTGTTCATCGAAGGTCGGTATTATCATTGAAAGATGCCTACTGGTTGATTGTTGATGATGTGCTGGGAACTGGAAACAGTCAAATCGGGCTTTATTGGCAGCTGTGCGATGAAGTTTGCGAACTGAAAGGTGGCAGCTTGATACTGCAAACAGTCCACGGGCCGATCTGCCTGGCGGTGATCGATTCTGCCGGTGAGAGGAAATGCGAATGTTTAAGTGGCGACGACGGGCCGGCCGGTTGGCAGTCGCTGTATTATGGCAGTAGCGAGCCGGCGCCTACACTGGTCTGCTCGATAAAAGCAGTTCTGCCCGTTCGATTCGTAACGCTTGTCAGTCTCGGAGATGTTGCAAAAGATTTGGCATTCGGCGCTGATGATACGGT
>CAYSJK010000152.1:0-5747 GCA_964431375.1 uncultured Pirellulales bacterium | reverse complement strand
CACCTTTTTGAAGGTGGGATTTATTTTAACCAGCCTGATTGCAGGATAACAGACGAAAAAACTGTCCAGAGAAAGCTCGACCGCTTCCGGGCATCCACCGATGATGATTACAATTTTTCAGATGATACCGGCAAAAAACCCGTTGCAACCGCGCTAGTCGGGCAACCTGGAAATCGCCATCCTGCGGTTCAGCTTGAATTCTTTGTCGAAGGAGGTGTTGGAAAAGTTCGCATAACCAATAATTGCACGGTTCTCGGTTATCAGAGAGACTCTAATTCCAAGACATTGGATTTTAAAATCAAGCAGGATACTGACGGAGAAGAATCCGAACGATACGATATTTATGCCTATCATTTTAGGGCTGACAATAGTAGCGATATAAAAACGGAAAAAATCAGCAAGACTTATGTGTCTCAGGTTTTTGGCGAATTTGAATCTGAGCCGGGTGGTCAGATTTTCGTGGATGGCAGTGTTGTTATCGGCGGCCACGAGGGCGGGTATGGCACCGGCGGCGACCAGGTCATCAAGGGAACGATGACAATTGTAGCAACGGGCAATATCTGGGTTGCGGATTCGATACGTGTCGATGGCCCGCACGATGCGAGCGGGATGCCGTCGGAGGATAATCCTAACATACTCGGTTTAATCTCACAAGGGGTTGTTAAGGTGATAGACCCGGGGATGTCCGGATATGCTGAAGGAAACCCGAATTATTATCCAGGACCGCCTCCGAGTGTGTCGGGACATGTTTATGCCCCGGTAGCTCACCCAGAAACCTATCCCGGTGCAGCTACGTACGACCGTTATTTATCTGACCAGATGGTCGTAGAGGCAGCTATAACAGTCGGCGGCGGTGGATGGGGTGCTGAAAATGTCGAATGGAATGACTATGGAGGGCGGAAGGAAGACAGCCCCCCGCAAGATGATTTGATTGTACGCGGCGCTATTATTGAATGCATGCGAGGTGTCGTCGGACGTGTACGCACCTACTATTACTCAGGCGATGGCTTCATAAAACATTATTATATGGACGAACGGATACTCGAAGGCATACTGCCGGGAGATATCTGGCTGAGAGGCAAATATGTCCCTGCACCTTCCGGCTGGCATGACTATCGACATTAATCCGCCGAGTTGTGTGGCGGATAAATCCACCCCCACGCTTGTCTGCGCAAGCAGACGTGGGTGCGGTTTAAGCTAATTATAAGTTCAACCTCGGTTGTCAGCTCTATAACAGCAGTGATTTCAATACCTATTCTGGGCAAGAGGTTCAACTGTTGTGCACTTCAATGCTACGCCATATAATTTTTTAAGAACAATTCTCGAACCTCAGCGATTTTATAAATGGCATCTATGCCCAAAGATTCCCTCGAAAGATTCGCATTCTAATCCTGATAAATATGGTATCTCCTTGTTATGTAAGGGTTTATGGAAATTCAGGGATGATACGACTTTAGTTAATTCTGCGTTTGCCTTGATAAGAACGTAAAAATATTATCTAAATTTATGTGCGATTTCCTTGATTTTTTTCTTTCAATCGGGTATATTAGTTATTGTGAAAGGTGCTGAGAAGGTTTTTCATATCAAACTTTCTCCAAATCAAAATCAGATTGCTCTGATGGATGGAGCCATTAATTAGCTTAAGGTTCGTTTTCGGCTTAAGGTTCATTATTGGCCTAAGGTTCATTTCTAATGAGGAGGTGTGGAAATGGATAGAGAGAAGCTGTTAAAATCACAAAAAGAGCGTTCTGTCTTGGGAACTGAAAAGCGAGATTCTCTTTACTCTATTGCGAGTAGTCCGAACCAAGTAGATGTTGTTAATCACACCAAATTTTTGGATGGATTTACTTTAGTTAATGTCTTGTTGGCAGTTCTCCTCCTGACGATAGCGTTTCTTGGTGCTTCCTTTTATAGATATCGCTCGGCCCTGGATGCGCGGGGGGCCGACATACACATTACCGCTGCCAGGTTGGCCTCGCTTCTTTGCGAAAGTTGGCGAGGCGTTAGAGGCACTGAGACATACGACCTGACAGCCGATCTCGATTCAGAGCTGGAGATTGAGACCATTTACGAAGGCCCTGAAGTACCGGCAGAAGCGGGGCTGTTGGGTTATTATATAATTTCAATTGAGGACATCGATTACTATACTTTCCTTTGGTGGAGTGACGTATCCCCCGGTCTGCGGTCTTTAAATGTTGCTGTGTCCTGGAATTGGCGAAACTCCGATAGTTGGTGGCCCTGGAATTATAAAACATTCAAACTTACAACCTACACAGTAATGTAGGATACATGAGGTATTTCAAGATTATGGTGAAAAAGAAACTTGCAGCTCAACATGACTTTAAGCCATTATAAGAATCTTGTTTTGAGGAGGACCAAATGATGATTTCTAATCGAGCAAGCCCCGTTAGAAACCCTATGACGAACGATAACACGACAATAAGATGGCAAATTTCTAACGGGACAAGCAAAAAATTTCCGACTGCCTTTACACTAACCGAGCTGGTGATATCCGCGGTGGCATCCGTCATCGTTATATCGACTGTTGGTATCATCCTGGCCGATAGTCACCGTGGCTGGAACAAGATGTACATGCGTGTGTACGGCGATGTAGTAACAGACGCTTACGTGGCCAAGAAAGCCTTTAATGCCGTAGTTCGCGAATCGAGTGTAAAACGTATTGAGCTTGGCGATGACGGTGAATTTGTTAAGGTTTATTACTACCAGGATTTGACCTCGGAGAAGCTTGACAGGTATGCGAAGTTTTGCACAACCGGTGAAAAGCTACTGGTTGATTGCGGAGTTCCGGCTGCGGGTGAGAGCTCGGAAACTTTGTATACTATAGTACTTGCCCACAATGTCAAAGCTGCTAACTTTTCAGTCAACGGCGCATCTGTGCAAATGATTTTGAAGCTTGATAATGGCAAAGAAGCATTGACAGTAACCTGCTCCGCGGTCAGGCATAATAAGTAAGATAGCAGATAGGAAATTTAAAGAGAGAGAGAAATAAAACTGGATTGATATTTGAATTCTTACACATACATTATTTCCTTTTTCATAGGAGTGATAGTATGAAAAAAGAACAAGTGAAAAGAAATAGAAGAGGCATGGTGCTGGTGCTTATCGCAGTGTTGATGGTGATTTTGATTGTTATCGGAGTTGCTTTGCTGCAATTGGGTCTCAGATCGCGAGTTCAAGCTGCCCGGTCTGCAGCAGGGATAGCCGCCCAAACCGCAGCTGATGCAGGACTTGCCCAGGCGTTTTATCAAATGAATGAAAAATTAAAGGAAACGAGGTTAGATGACATAGATTGGGATAACTCCTGGATACCGTATCAATCCACGGTAACGGATTTATCTAACGCGAGCTTCATTTATGAAATTACAGGTAATCCAAATAGTTATTTTACTGTCGCTTCAACGGGGCAATCCAGCATTATCAGGAAAATAGTCTACAGCAGGCTTAAGGCGAGGTCCTTATGGATGGGTATTGGAGTCAAGGATACACTTGTAGCCAAGAATAACGCTACATTTAGCACAATTCCTGCCGGCGGCGATTTTGTAATCCGGACCAACAGCATCGAGCCCGGAGCAGTTTTGTTTAACAACGGAGTCCAATTCCCGGGAGATGTGATTGTGGGCCCCGGCGGCAATCCTGTCCCTAACGAACCTGATAGTGTCATTATACTGAAAGAAGGTGCTGTGATAGAAGGTGAAACGTATTCTGCCCCTGAGCTGTTTTTCCCAGAGGTCATCCCGCCTGATGACCTGGTCGATTGGGGATATAAGATAAATTTCAAAGGCGAAGACAAAATAGTCGGCGAGTCAGGGGATTATCAAAGCGGAATATACACAGGAGCAATTATTAAATCGGCTGCTGATCCCGGGAAACTCATAATAAGAGACCCCAATGTCGTGTTGTATTTTACCGGTGACTTCGATTTGAACACGAATTCTGAGCTTATCGTAGAGGATGGCGCTTCTGTGACTATATATCTGGGCGCGAGTTTGTTAACGGGGAACGACTCAGCGATAACAAACGAGAATGTGACAGACCCGTCCACTGCCACCGACGATGAACTTGCCGCAGGCACTATGGCGCTTAAGTTATATGGAACTGATACCTGCACCTCTATTGATATCAAGACCAAGTCCGACTTTTTTGGTGCAATTTATGCTCGGGAGGCACACCTTCTCCTGCGTAATGACGGGGACCTGTATGGAGCGTTTGTGAGCAAGAGTCTGGAAATGAAGAACTCAAGCGGCTTTTTTTGCTATATCGAAGCGCTTTCTCATATTGATATAGATGACGAAACGGCCACGGGTTTTGAGATATTCCGCTGGTGGGAGTAACCAGAGGACAGAAGGCAGACGACAGATGATTGACGATTGACGAGGAGGATGGACGCGAGACAAGCGTGATATTTGAGTTCCTTTGGGGTCTTTTCGGTAAGAACTACATTCTATTTATAGGACCAGGCATGACGACAGCATGCTTAATAATCCGTAAAACCCCCTGCATTGCAATTTCTAAGTAATATAGCCACTTATTTGAGCCGATGAACATTCCTGATGTATAAAGCGTGACTCGAATCGCGCAAAGTAGGTCATACAAAATAGGAAGATGCAGTAAAAATGGATTGGAAAAAAACGCTTAGTTTGGGTCAAAGCGAAATATTTGGGCTGGATATCGGCTCATCTGCAGTGAAGATGCTCAAGCTGCGCAAAGAAGATGGCAGCTACGCGGTTACGGCAGCTGCCATCGCAGAGATTGCAGTCAGTAAAGGTAATGATGACCTCATCCAGGACAGCATTGATCAGAAAGAAGTAAACACCATCATGGCAATTAAAGAATGCTTCGATTTCACCAGGATTCAGACGAAATTAGTTGTTTGCAGCATATGCGGTCCGCAAATTGCTGTACGAGACTTTAAGTTTCCTTTATTGCCGTCGGAGGAAATAGAGGGGGCAGTAATGCTCGAAGCGGCGCAGTCCTGCCCTTTCAACACAAGAGATGGCGCAGTTGACTATCAGATAATACCTGCGGGAGAAAACGAGATAGGTGGCGTTTTAGTAGCAGCGACAAATTCCATAATAAAAGGTAAGATGCGGCTACTTGAAAGCGCTTCTCTCGATTGCGTGCTGATGGATGTTGACGGATTGGCACTTTTGAATTGCTTCAATGCATGTGAAAAACGTGAGTCAGGCCGACCAACATCTGTTTTAAACGTTGGAAGCTCTAACACGAATCTGGCAATCATAGGCAACAATAACTGGCCGTTTATTCGCGATGTTGGCTATGCCGGAAACGACATTATACAAGAAATCGCCGAAAAAAATACTGTGTCGATAGAGGTTGTCAAAAAGGCATTGTTTGGCGATTCAGCAGAAATCCAATTAGAGCTTCACAAAAGTCTGGAAAAAGCCTGTGAGAAACTAACTGCCGATGTTACTAAAACACTGCGCTATTACACGGCTCAGGAAAAAATAAACCTTGCCGAGAAGATATATATCTGCGGTGGTTTCGCTCTGGCTAAAGGATTTATCGAGATATTAAATAGCCAGTTGCCGGCAGAAGCTGTTCTGTGGAACCCATTTGACAAAATGCGCTGTGATACGGGCCACGACCATCGAGGAATTATGCAAAAAAATATTCTTCAAAAAAGTGGACCTGCGATGGCAGTAGTAGCCGGCTTAGCTATGAGGTCAATCTGATATGTTCACGATAGATTTGTTAAAGGGACAGGG
>CAYSJK010000151.1:0-5748 GCA_964431375.1 uncultured Pirellulales bacterium | reverse complement strand
AAGGCCTTTTCTATATCTGTTATTCTTGCAGATAGTTCCTTCAATTTACGGTCGATGGAATCTAATCTTTTTACTACAACTTTTACATCCGCTCCAATCCCGAATAAATTCCTTTCTGTTAAGTCCATATACCGTTCCATCAGCCGTTCATAGGCATCTATTGCTCGGGCTGCATCGGTTCTATATTCGGGTACGGTAATCTGCGGTTGGACTTCATAAGTTCTTTGCCCGCCCTGAATCGAGGGGCAGTACCATACCACAGCAATGCATAAAGCGATAATCACAGTAATAGCCAGTAAATTTTTGCTCACTTTCATTTATTATCTCCTTTACCGCTCTTTTGTGGCTAAAGACAGCATTTCATTTGTCGGCAGAAATCAGGTTGAATATCAAAGATATAAAAAAATCATATTTATAACAGGAGCATTTGGCCTTCAATCGACATTTTTCGGCTGTTTATTTACGAAAGCAATCTGACTATGTAGAAAAAAATGTTTTAAGCTTCTGAAGAATCTATCGAAAATAATAGGGGTAAGTATTTCAAAGACGACCGTAAGAGTATAGACCCATTTGTTATACGAATAAGCCCCCAACAAATAAAATAAATACAGTGACTAGGTGAGCAATGATAACATTCCTAACAGAATCCAAATCGCAAGTCATAGAATTATCGGAAAGAGCATTAATAACCTTTTGTAGTGACATTTCCAGTATGCTGGGTGTAGATATGGAATGTAGCCGGCAGGAGTTTGGCAATGAAAACATAAAGGATTTTAAGGAGTACTTTGGGGACCTGGTAGCGGTTACTACGGTTAAAGCCGAAGGGATTTTGAAAGGCAATTTCCAGCTTGTGTTCGACCAGCAAGGCATATTTATCCTCTCGGGAGTTATTAATATGCTACCCGAGCAAATGATTTGGGAAAATATAAAGCTTGGCACTCTCGAAAAAGCTAAGGATATGAGTAATGTATTTACAGAAGTAGGTATTGCAATGGTCGGAGCGTGGGACAGAGTTTTCCGAAAAGAATTGGATGGTTACGGCTCATTTACCTACATCGATACTTTTATTGGCAATCTTTGGGATAAAACCGAGAAAAAAATAAACTTGCCCGGCAATGAAGAATTTGTGCTTGTCCCGTATCAGATGACAATTGGTTCTTACCCATCTTTCAAATGCGGCATTATTTTTCCTAAAGCTTTTTTCCCCGATTTATCTGCCACTGTATCCGAGCAAACAGATTTTGCTGAAAGCAAAGAAGACAGTAAAATTATCGAAGAAGCTGCCGAGCAAGTAATTGAAGACGACAACACTAAAGAGCCACCAGAGCAAGAGGGAAAAGTTACTATGGATGAGAAAAATGACGATGTAGCAGAAGAAGTCAATGCTTTGGCTGATACGGATGATAATGAAGCTCATCCAGTTTCTCAGGCAATTCGAAAAATGGCCGAGTCTCCTGCCGCTTCTGCAGGCGAACCAATCACACTCGAAGAGCGCTCTGGGCATGATGCTGTCGATGCAATTTTAGCGATATATGCAAAAGACATTATGCGAAAAGAAATCGTTTGGGGCAGTCCAGACGATAACGTAGAGCAGACCATTGCAAAAATGCAACAGTATGGAACTGGGTATGTGATGATAGGTCGAGATAAAATACCGCAAGGTATTGTATCGAAGTCTGATTTAACAGCATTATTGAGTCCTTACCTACGGCCCGAATTTGCCAAATGGCGCAAGCCGTCGGATGATGCCTCGCTTAAAATCAGAATCAAATGGATAATGAGCAGTCCCGTCAACACCATAAACTTGGAAACGCTCCTCCCTGAAATAATGGAAATTATGTGTCAATATAGCCAACGTGCAATGCCTGTTGTGGATCAGCAGGGTAAAGTACAGGGCTTAGTAACAGTATTTGAGATTTTTAAGGGAATCATAAAACACTTCTATCACAAGTAAAAGACTACACATACACCGCTGGTGTGGAATTAATACCCATCCAAGTTTATAATACAAATGAGGATTTTTTCAATAAAGATAATAAAGGCCAACACGTATAATTGCCTCTCTGCCCTAAAGTTAGAAAAACGAGGCCGATGAGACTCGAACTCACAACCTTCGGATCGACAGTCCGACGCTCTAACCAATTGAGCTACGGCCCCTAATCTAAATAAACTGTATCATCACGTAATATACCGGCCAACCATCATTTGTGTCAATTGTTTTTGTATGTAGCAGTTAATCTAAATTTTAGAATCGTCGGGGTAAATCTATTGTGATGTACGAAATTTGAGCTATGGTTCTGTTTCTAAAGTTTATATGGTCCTTATATGTAACCGCTATTTTCTTGCAGACTGTGAACGTCTGATGACCGGTTGTGACTTGCTGTCCTTCTTATAGTCCTGCTGCAGAATTCTCATTGCTTTTTTCACATCGGCTACTTTTAAAACACCGGTTGTTCGGCCACCCTTAGCGCCTGCGGTGCAATATGCGTATGAAATATTTATGTGGTTCTTAGCCAGTTTCTCCGCTACAGTCGCCAGCGCACCGGCTTTATTGGCCAGATTCACACATAGGACTTCTGTCTCGTTATAGCCCATATTTAATTTTGACAGCACTTGTTTTGCCTTTTGCGGCGCAGCAAAAACTATCCGCATAACACCATGTTCTACAGAATCCATCATTGTCATTGCTATAATATTAATCTTAGCTCGCGCAAATTCACCGAGCACCTGCGCCAGTACGCCAGGCTTATTGACCATAAAAATCGAAAATTGTATCACAACATACATATCTTTTGCCTCTCTAATCAAATGCATTGCAGCAACGCAACAATGGTATTTCATACCCGTAAAAGTGGCAGTTAATCTATACCCATTGCTTTGATGGCGCTTTGCTTATCCGGAAAAAAGCTAAAAACCTTATCAAGATTGGTTATTTTGAAAACCCTGTGCAATTGTGGATTTATCTTACTTATCGCGACTTTACCGTTATACGGCTGGAGTTTAGCCCTGATTTCCAAAAGCAGCCCTAACACTTGAGATGAGAAAAATTTTACTTCCCCAAAATCAAATATTACTCTGTTTGGGTGATTGTTATCGATGAATTCCCTTATTTGTTTTGAAATAACCGCTATCTCTTCCGTGTAACTTATTGAAGCACTCTTGAAAACCACGATTGCGGTATTGTCCTCAAGGGTTATTTCCACGCTTGCTTTTTCTTCCATATTGCCTGGACCTTTTCCAAAACCAAAACACAGGGCTCCATTTAATTAAATTATCTTAAGTTTTATAACTGCAGTCAAGTTTTTATCCGTTTTTACGTGTTAATCCATAATTTTTAGCATTTCCAGCAGGCAACGAAATGTTCCTTGTAATCGCCTTTTTCCTCCAGCTTTGGCATCTGGCTTATGCAATTATTATCGGCCAAAGGGCATCTTTGGCTAAATGAACAGCCATCCGGCGGCTCCAAAACGCTCGGAACTTCGCCATCAATGGTGGTTCTATGCTCTCCCGGTGATTGCCCAACCTGTGGAATTGCCGAGAATAGTGCACGCGTATAGGGGTGCAATGGATTTTGGTACAGTTCGTGTGCTGTAGCTCGTTCAACAATCTTACCCATATACATAACTGCCACAATATTGCAAAAGAACTGCACGACAGCCAAATCGTGTGCGATAAATAAATACGTCAGGCCAAATTCCTCCTGTAAATCCTTCAACAGATTCAAAAGCTGCGATTGTATCGAAACATCAAGAGCACTAACCGGTTCATCGCAGACAACGAGTTTCGGTTCCAGTGCCAGCGCCCTGGCTACGCCGATTCGTTGGCGCTGACCTCCTGAAAATTCGTGCGGATAACGGTTTATATGCTCAGGTGCAAGGCCGACCTTTGAAAGCAACGTTGCTATTCGCTCAGTCAGCTCGCTGCCGGTTATACCTTTATGAGTCTTCAATGGCTCACCGATGGTATTACCGATAGTCATCCTCGGATTTAATGAGCTATATGGGTCCTGGAAAATAAGACTAATCTGCCTGCGAAGCTTCCGCAGTGTAGTCTTGTCGGCTGATAAAACATCCATCTGGTCAAAGACAATCTTTCCCGCTGTTGCCGGAACCAGTCGAATTATACTGCGGGCAACTGTCGTCTTGCCACAGCCGCTCTCGCCAACCAGCCCAAGGGTCTGGCCTTTCCGGATTTCGAAGCTGACACCATCGACCGCCTTGACATATCCGGCGGTTCTTCGCAGCAAACCTTTCTTTATAGGAAAATAGGTCTTTAGGTCGTCAACCTTCAATAAGTGTCCATTTGTATTTTCCATATTTTGACTCGTATTCCTTGTATTATTCACCAATTTGCATGGTGGGGTCACAACCCCACCGCTAACTTTTTTTTCATCACATATTCTGGTGGGGTAAAAGACCCCACCCTACCACTTTCTTGATAGGAAAATAGGTCTTTAGGTCGTCAACCTTCAATAAGTGTCCATTTGTATTTTCCATATTTTGACTCGTATTCCTTGTATTATTCACCAATTTGCATGGTGGGGTCACAACCCCACCGCCCAAACTCATTCTCCAGCCGAACAAATATTCTCCGAAGATTTCTTGACGTCATTTGGCATAACACCCTGATAAAATCCTTCGTGAACAAATTTATGATATGTCGACCAGGGCCAATCCTCAATATTTTTTACCAAACCATGCTTGACGGGATTATAATGTATGTAATCGATATGTTTTTGTAAATCATTCTCATCTCTTATCCGATGCTCCCAAAACCGCCTTTGCCAAACAGCCGCTTCGCCCGTCCGCATTCTTGAGACATTTCTTTGTCCTTCATACCCGCCGGATTTCAGATACGTTTTTGTAAAGAGCGACTTGACTGAATTCCATCGTGTTGAAAAATCAGAATCACCGTCGGGCAATTTCCATACACAATGTAAATGGTCGGGCAGAAGGCACATTGCGATGTTGTCGAAGGGTCGTTTTTCTTTCACTTTGACAAATGCTAAACGCAGACAATCACGTGACAGGTCATCAGTCAGGAACTTCATTCGCTGAAACGTAACGACCGTAAAAAAGTAATATCCGCCCTCGAAACTGGCACGTCTATAGTCTGACATTTTTATAAATCCATTTTGGTGGGGTTACGACCCCACCCTACATTTCTTCAATTCCTTTATCTTTACAGAGCTCCCTGATATATTGGTGGGGTTACGACCCCACCCTACATTTCTTCAATTCCTTTATCTTCACAGAGCTCCCTGATATATTGGTGGGATTAAGACCCCACCCTACCATTATCCATATCCTTTTGCATACCAGCAGGCGACAGAGCGGCCTGGCTGAACTTCTCTAAGCTGTGGCTCGGAAGTCCGGCATCGCTTATCATCACAACCTATCGGGCAGCGGGGATGAAATTTACAACCTGATGGAAAGTGCAATGGGTCTGGTACGCTCCCTGAAATTGTATGCAGCCGTTTGCCCTCAAAGCCCAGTCGCAGTCGTGATTTCAGCAGCCCCTGCGTATAAGGATGCAATGGCTCTGCAAAAAGCCGCTTTGCATCAGCCACTTCCACTATTCGCGATGCGTACATCACCGCTACGTCCTCAGCCCGCTCTGCTACGATGCCCAGGTCATGAGTTATAAGCAATATACTCATACTGTTTTGTTTCTGCAGCTCATCCAGTAAATCAAGTATCTGTGCCTGAATCGTTACGTCCAGAGCTGTTGTCGGTTCGTCAGCTATCA
>CAYSJK010000150.1:0-5836 GCA_964431375.1 uncultured Pirellulales bacterium | reverse complement strand
TGCCGCAAATTTCATCAGAAAGCCAGGAGGTTATGTGTAACCCGGCAGGCCAGGCCCAGTTGCTTAACGAGGCAAAAACGCAGTTAAATGTTTTGTGCGGGCTTTGCGTCGGTCACGATGCAATTTTCGCGAAGGTCTCAGACGCTCCTGTAACAACACTTATAGCCAAGGACCGCCTCCTGGCACACAATCCTATTGGAGCTGTTTACTGCCAATATATTCGAAAACAATTTGAGTAGATTTGATATGAAGATTGCAATTGCCAGTGGTAAAGGCGGGACAGGGAAAACTACCATAGCCACGAACCTCGCTTATTATTGTTCAGGGCTTGGTGAAAATGTTCAGTATCTTGACTGTGATGTCGAAGAGCCGAATGGCCACATATTCCTGAAACCGAAAATAACAACCAGCAAAGAGGTTACTGTAGATATACCGCAGGTCAATCTTGAAAAATGTATCGCCTGTGGCAAATGCGGCGATATTTGCCAGTATAGCGCGATTGTCTGCATCAAAGAGCATGTGCTGACCTTTGAGCAGCTCTGTCACTCTTGCGGTGGCTGCTGGCGCATCTGTCCGGCTAATGCAATCGAAGCAAAACCGCTCGAGATTGGCAATATTGAGCTTGGCAAAGCCGGCGATATCGACTTTGTTACCGGCAAACTGCGAATTGGCTATGTCCGAACGCCCTCACTGATAAAAGAGGTGAAAAAACATATAAAAAAAGAGTATCTGGCGATAATTGATGTTCCGCCGGGGACATCCTGTCCGGTAGTCGAGGCGATCAAGGAAGTAGATTTTGTCTTGCTGGTTACCGAGCCGACACCATTTGGCCTAAACGATTTGAAATTGGCAGTAGGATTGGTCCGCGAGCTGAATTTACCCTTTGCTGTTATTATCAACCGTTATGGTATCGGCGACGATAAAGTTGAGAGGTATTGTGAATCTGAAAAAATAGATATTGTTATGAAGCTGCCGGACGAGCGACGCATTGCCGAGGCATGTTCGTCCGGCAAGATAATTGTTGATGTTTTGAGTGAATATAGAGAGAAGTTTTCGTTAATTTATGAGTGTATAAAAAGTGTAAAGGCAGGAATTGATGATAAAAGACGATTACGAGTTCGGAGAAAGAATAACTCGAGACCTGCAAGCTCATGATGCAGCATGCAAAATCCTTGGCGTAGAGGAAATGGCAACTAAAGAAGAACTAAAAAAGGCTTACCGGCGAACAGCGCTGAAATTTCATCCTGATAAAAATATAAATGACCCTGACGCAAACAAAAAATTTACGCTGGTCAAATGTGCGTACGAGCTTTTAGCAGAGGATAAACCCTGCCCAGCGTTGTTAGAGGAAATTAATTGCTGGCCTGGTGTTCCCGGGGATGATAAATACAAACTCGATAATCTATGGGGCCACTTTTTATGGTGGCGTGAAAAGTTTTTCAGCTGAATATAGGATTTGCCGGTATGGAAAAGTATTTGCAATCATGTAAATCGGAATTTTGGAAGAACATCTTCAAAGCAGAGTTAGACTATATTTTGCACCAGCTAAAAGGGACTAAAGACGTTCTAAGTGTCGGTTGTGGCCCGGCGATTATAGAGACGGGCTTGGCTGAACACGGTTTTAACGTTACCGGTTTGGATATTTCCAAAGAGGCTTTAGACCAAGCACCAGACAGTATAAGGACTGTGGCAGGTTCGGCAGAAAATATGGATTTTGAAGATTGTTCTTTTGACGTGGTTATCTATGTTGCCTCTTTGCAGTTTATGGAAAAATATAAAGAAGCTATTAAGCAGACGGCTCGTGTTCTTAGGCCAGCTGGTAGAATTATGGCCATGTTGATTAACCCGAAATCCGAATTTTTCAAAGAAAGATCTACGAATCTGACCTCTTACATAAACAAGATTAAGCATACGGATTTGAAGGAGATTGAAAGGACAATTGCCGAGTATTTTGCTGTTAAAACCGAATACTCTTTAGGAATCAAGGGACAGGATATATTTGAAACCAAGAATCCCAATTTAGCGAGTCTTTACGTTATAAAAGGAAAAAAGAAGGGATAGATACGAGGAAAAGATAAATTGAAAGAGATAGTTGTCATCAGTGGTAAAGGCGGAACAGGTAAAACCAGCGTTGTTGCCTCGTTTGCTGCACTTGCGAATAACGCGGTTCTGGCTGACTGCGATGTTGATGCGGCAGATTTACATTTGATATTAAAGCCGGATATAAAACAAACCCTTAACTTTAGCGGCGGCAAGAGAGCTTCTGTAGTTACAGAAAAATGTATCGGCTGCGGCAGGTGTGAAGAAGTATGCAATTTTGATGCCGCTGAGTTTAACGGCCCAGCTAATGATATGGTTGATAGAACTTACACTATTGACCATATCGCATGCGAGGGTTGTAGTGTATGTGTCCACTTTTGTCCGGTCGATGCAATAGAGTTCGAAGATGCCGTTAACGGCCGGTGGTTTATATCAAATACAAGGTTTGGCCCGATGGTGCACGCTAAGCTCGGTATTGCCGAGGAGAACAGCGGCAAGCTGGTTAGTTTGATTCGCAAACAGGCAAAGCAAATTGCAACCGAGCAGAATAAAGAGCTGATAATCGTGGATGGCTCGCCGGGCATCGGCTGTCCGGTAATCGCTTCTATTAGCGGAGCCGATTTGGTATTGGCTGTTACTGAACCTACGATTTCAGCTCAGCACGACCTCGACAGGGTCATCGAATTAGCCGAGCACTTTAAAATCCCTATAGTGGTTTGTATCAATAAATGTGATATCAATCCTGAAATCACAAAAACGATTGAGAAAAGCATTGAACAAAAAGGTCTGAAGCTCGCCGGTAAAATTGCTTACGACATAGCGGTGACAAAGGCCCAAATTGCCGGAAAGAGCATCGTAGAATATTCAAATAATGGATTGAAGAATCAAGTAATATCCTTGTGGAAATCAATATTGGATATGTTAAGTACGAGGGCAACTAAATAATGGAAAATATAGCACACAAATTTCTTGTTTTAAGCGGCAAAGGTGGGGTTGGCAAAAGCACTATTGCTGTTAACCTTGCCGTTTGGCTCTCGATGCAGGGCAAAAATGTTGGCCTGTTGGATATTGATATTCATGGACCGAGCATACCTAAACTATTAAATCTTGGAGATAAATCTGTTCAGACCGAAGGCGATAAGATTAAATCCGTTTTATATAGCGACACACTCAAAGTAATGAGTATCGGATTTCTATTGCCTGATGAAAGTAACGCTGTAATCTGGCGCGGACCGATGAAACACAATATCATAAAGCAGTTTATTTCCGAAGTTGATTGGGGACAGCTTGACTATCTGGTCGTTGACTGTCCGCCCGGCACAGGTGACGAGCCGTTATCGGTAATCCAGTTAATCGGCAGCGCCAATGGCGCTGTCATTGTTACTACACCGCAGCAGCTTTCTATCGTCGATGTTAAAAAGTGTATAACTTTTTGCAGGCAATTAAACCTGCCTGTTTTAGGAGTGATAGAAAATATGAGTGGATTTATCTGTCCCAAGTGCGGCCAGAAAACCGATGTATTCAAATCCGGCGGTGGTGAAATTATGGCTAACGAGATGCACGTGCCCTTCTTGGGCCGGATACCAATAGACCCACAAATTGTAGAAGCTTGCGATTCCGGCAGACCGTTTGTATATCACTACAACCAAAGTCAAACGGCAAAAGCTTTCGAAAAAGTGCTGAATCCGATTCTTGAGCTTGATAGCAAACCTCAGGAATCAAATGAGACACAATCTTTGGAAAAAGGAGATAAGAAAATGCGCATAGCAGTTCCATTAGCACAGGGCAAATTAAGCCTTCACTTTGGCCATTGCGACCAGTTTGCAATCTTTGATATTGATGACAAGACAAGTAAGGTTATAAACAGAAAAGATGTAAGTCCTCCTACACATGCTCCTGGAGTGTTGCCAAAATGGTTACATGAAAATAATGTTAGTGTTATTATAGCAGGCGGGATGGGCCAGCGAGCACAACAGCTTTTTATACAGAATGACATTAAAGTGGTAGTGGGTGCATCCTCCAACTCACCTGAAGAGCTTGTATCAGCTTATTTGGAAAACACACTTGAAACAGGGGATAATATCTGTGACCATTAATCTTTACAGGTAACTACAATATGCCCAGACCGAGACAATGCAGACGCGTGGCACATTTGCCACAAGTTACCTTTTATAAACCAAGGGGTGTCCCTCTTTCTGTCCTGCAGCAGGTCGATTTGACTTTTGATGAGCTGGAAGCAATTCGCCTGGCTGACTTTGAAGGTCTATATCAGGAACAGGCTGCACAAAAAATGAACATCTCGCGCCAGACCTTCGGAAGAATTATCGAATCTGCTCACAAAAAAATAGCTGATGCCCTGGTCAATGGAAAGGCATTGTCAATTAAAGGCGGCCCTTTTGAACTCACAACACCACCTGTGGCTGATATTGGTCCTCCATATCGCTCTCGCAGGGGCCACGGTGGCCGGGGCAGGCATGGCCGTCGAGGCAGGGGGTAGTCTTACAGTTCAAAGCCGGCAATTTTCACACCGCAATCAGGGCAGCAGGAGTCCTTTATATGATTAGCAAGTATTCTGTAGCCAACACGTTCAATCAGCATCCGACCACAGTTATAACAAAATGTGCTCTCCGTTTTTGCCCCCGGCACGTTACCCAGGTAAACATAGTGCAGCCCTGCCGCCCTGCCAATATCGTAAGCACGCTCCAGGCTTTCAATCGGTGTCGGCACCGAATCCAGATATTTATACTGCGGATGGAAGCGGCTGATGTGCCAGGGAACATCAGGATTTGCCTTGGTAACTATAAAATCAGCAAGCTGCTTTAGCTCATCATCAGAATCGTTTTCGCCCGGTACCAATAACGTTGTAACCTCAAGCCAGATATTCGTTTTATTCGCAATATAGCAAATCGTATCAAGCACCGGCTGTAATTTTGCCTTGCACAACCGTCTGTAATAATCCTCGCTAAATGCCTTCAAATCAACGTTTATACCATTGAGCCAGTCCTTTGCAAAATCAATCGCTTCAGTTGTCTGATAACCATTACTAACAAAAACGTTTGTCAGGCCCCGCTCTTTCGCCAGCCGGCCACAATCGTTGCACAGCTCCATAAAAACAGTCGGCTCGGTGTAAGTATAAGCGATGCTTTTGCATCCGCTGCGAACAGCCGCTTCGATAATTTGCTCCGGCGTTATTGGCTCACCATCGATTCGCCCGCTCTCAATAGCCGCCTGGCTTATCTGCCAGTTCTGACAGAACTCACAGCGGAAATTGCAACCCATCGTTGCGATTGAAAAGCTCCTCGTCCCCGGCTGAAAATGAAATAACGGCTTTTTCTCGATAGGGTCGGGATTGGCTGAGCATACCTTATCGTAAGTTAGCGAGTAGAATACCCCGCCAATATTTTTGCGAACACTGCACCTGCCCAATTTTCCTTCTGCTATCACACACCGATGCGAGCACAATTTACATTTGACCTTTTTATCCTGCTCAGCATCCCACAGGACCGCCCGTTTGAGATTTTCTTTTGACGATGCCATCTTAAACGTCCTCTGAATTTAGCTTTACTTCTGTAGCTTAATATATAGAATAGACATGATAAAATCAATCGTATAACTTATCTAATAATCAGGAGCTATATATATGAGCATCTTATCCGCTATCGGAAATACGCCTCTTGTAGAGCTAACCAGGCTCAATAGTAAAAGACCAAAAATTAGAATCTTTGGAAAACTCGAAGGTGTCAACCCCGGCGGTTCCGTCAAGGACCGCACTGCGTACTGGATGATTAAAAAGGCG
>CAYSJK010000149.1:0-5852 GCA_964431375.1 uncultured Pirellulales bacterium | reverse complement strand
AGACCTAAATCACACCCTCGCTACGTTTTGTATTCAGACCACTCGCCGCCGCGTAGTTTTGGCGATGCAGGCAAAGACGGAGCTATCTAACGGTATAAAATCCCGACAAATAAGCAAAATTCCTTACCTGGCAAGTTCTTTTAACGATACACAACGCACTCACAGCTCTCGGCAAGAACTAATTTGTTTCGAAAGACCGATAATACATTCAACAGCATTGCAATATAGCCGTTATACAAAAAGAATCGCCGACGCTGGCCACATCTAAAAAAGTACCCCTTAACTTTTACCGATGTTTTCGTATGGCCCTGTGTTTTTGGGAAATAGGCTGTTAAATATTGGACACAAGGAGTTGATAAGCAAAGGTCAAGACCAGACAATATTAGCAGTTAAACGGATTAGTAATCTTTTAGGAGATTATGGAGATGTACAATATGATTGCTGAAGCCAAGCGAGTCGAGCACACTATACGGAATCTGACGGTAATGGCTGAACAGGCAACCGAGGGAATCATCATAGTCGACCTTGATGGAAACATTCGGTTCGTCAATACGGCCTGGGCCAGTATGCATAACTATGCAAATAGGGCCGAACTGCTTGGTAAATCGATTAGTATGTTCCATACCGAAGAACAGATGAGAAGTGATGTGCTCGGCTTACTCGAGGAGACCAAACATAGAGGCCAAATCGAGGGAACAATTTGGCACATGCAAAGCAGTGGAACGACATTTGCCACGCGAACGAAAATGACCGCCTTGAATGACGAGAATGGTAATGTAGTCGGATTTATAGTTTTTGCTACAGATACCGGAGAAATCAGGCAAGTCGAGGAACTGCTCATGCAACGAAATACTGAACTTTATGCAGCCAAAGAACAACTCCAAAGTCAAATCACTAATTGTCAGCGCCTGCGGTTTGAATTGCAGCAGTGCCGCAACCAGCTTGAGCAACGAAGGATAGAACTCACTATAGCCAGAGAAAATTTCCAAAAGCAAAATGCCGAACGAGAGCACGTGGAAAATGAATTGCGGCAATACGGTAACGACGTTGAGCGCCAGATTACCGAATTAGCAACGGCGCTCAATAAAGTCGTTCGATTCGCCGAATCTGGGACAGAGTTGCTTTACGACAAGGTCTGACATATTCTCACTACCGATGCGGTAAAGCCCCGTAGTTAAAAGCAGTCTTCGATAAAGCTACTGGGCTTCTCAAGGGGGGAGAGGGCTGCAAGACATCCTGCTTGCAGCCCTTTGGTTTCAAGATAAATTGTTGTTTATGAACTGCGTTTTCTAAGCAAAGCCAAACCGCCCAAACCGAGCAGCATTATCGTTGTAGGTTCAGGAATTCCGATTATCCGGTCTATTCCTAACTGTCCATATCCCACGAAGTACTCCCATTGCGGGTTAGTCGAAACAATCATAAGGACATTACCAGGGTCTCCTGTGTATTCAGTGAACTCCCAGTATTCGCCGGGATCCGGATTAGAAACATAGCTGCCCCAGAGCGCGAAGTTAGTGCCGTCGCCAACATAAACTTCAAAGTCATCGCCGCCGCCAGTACCATCCATTGCCATTCCATCGAGGTGTCGAATTGTAACCTTGTCTATATTACCCGGGAATATAATCTTAGCCCAGTTGGCATTTACCACGTCCATTTCTCCCGGGTCCCATACGGTACGACATTTGTAATCCCAGGTCGGGGGTCTTGGCGTTGTGTAATTATCGTTTCCGCTACCAAAGCCACCCCAGACGCCAGGATTTGTATCTGGTTGTACCGGTCCCCAGCCAATCAAAATAGCACCAGAGGGATTCCAATCCGAGCCTAACGTTCCTAAATCCACTATGTATGCGGCTAAAGCCGGACTAACAGTAATGACTAAAACTAATCCCGCACAAAATAATAGTAACTTTTTCATCTTTCATATCCTCCGAATTTTTTTTTGTTATAGTGCACATATTCTAAAATCAGCGTGCACATGTTTTCCTCGAGTAGAAAGACGTGTGGAACATCCCTGTAGCCCTCCAAAGTCTCTCATCCTTATATTGCGATTATATCGGACCCCGCAGAACTGTCAGTTAAAAAACAAATAAATTGCCTATATTCTCAACCTTTTTTGTACATATCTTCCGATTATAACTATTTTAACGGTTGTTTAAGAAATGGCAGCCCTTAATACCCAATTTCCTGCTATTTTCGGTGGTTTTTGTCAGCACAATAAAGACCGAAAATCTAATCTACATCAGTCGATTCAAAGACCAGAAACACAACACCAGGGCCTACGAATAA
This sequence comes from uncultured Pirellulales bacterium, assembly GCA_964431375.1. Taxonomy (GTDB): domain Bacteria; phylum Planctomycetota; class Phycisphaerae; order Sedimentisphaerales; family Anaerobacaceae; genus CAZBWE01. The sequence goes on along the minus strand of CAYSJK010000149.1, from coordinate 3,566 downwards.
GCTGCAAAATTCTTTCACGGCTAATCCGCCGCCTTGAACCTTCCGGAGTAAATGCGATTATGCGTTTAATAATTCTCAACCGCGCATCGAGCAACGGGAGACGGTCGACAACCAACAATTCACTCAGTAACCTTACAGACTTCGTCGCCTTTTCTTACCCTATCGCTGACCTTCACTCCGACAGAATCGCCCGCATTGGCCTCTTCGACAGTTGCATTATCAATCTGCATCGACTCAACAACCATTTCAAGGTCGGTGGTATGACCCTTAAAATGGATTTTATCACCAATCTTTAAGGGCGCCGTTAACTCGATAGCAGATACTACAGGACGGGCAAAGAAATCTGATACCGTTCCAATTTTCTCCTCAGGCATTTTTATACCTCCTTGTTTTAATTAAACGCCTTTCAAAATAATCCTACGCCGTCCAATATTGTAACTGAACGGTTTTTTAATGCAAGATGTAAATAAATAGTAAATAGCGAATAATAAATAGTAAATAATTATCCGGGGTCAGCCGAATCTTTCAGTTGAAGACCGCAGGATGATTGTTAAAATGGTACAATATATTCTGTATTATGCACGAATTGAGTTCTTTATGGTAAAGATAGCAGTAACATTATTAGCCGTAATATTCTTCGTTGGATGCGAATGGCCTTCCGTAAAAACACAGGCAAAAGCCAAAAAAAACATAGAGTCGCTCCTTAGTTTGGATATTGGAATGACAGAAGAAGAAGTACTTGCAGCTATGGGCAAGCCGAGAAAGAAAAAATCGTATTCGCTCGATGACAGGACTATTGAATTTTGGTTTTATTTGACCAAGGGTCTGAGTCTTGATGATAGAAAGTTTCGGGACTCAGACTACACCCCGTTGGCTTTTGAGAGGGGAAAGCTGATTGGATGGGGCAGAAGATTATATGAACGAACCTTGATGTATGAACAAAAGTTAAAAACAAAATGAAACTGCCAAATTCTCTGCGCCTTTGCCATTGTAATCGAACAATTTTGATGTGCAAGATGCAAAACATGATGAATTTTTAGCCCCATCCTCTTCAGGCCCGGTAGTTGTTTCTGCCTGTTATGAAATGCAATAAAAAAGGCAGGTCAAAGACCTGCCTTAAAGTTACTAAATAATTCCAGTGTATTATTTGCGACGACGCAATAAAAGTCCTCCTAAGCCCAGCAGCAAAATTGTGCCCGGCTCAGGAATAGGTGTTACCTGCATATTATCAACGGCGATGTCATACCAGCCGCTATCGCTAAATACCAGAAGCGATACAGGTGATGAAAAGTCAATGTCGAAGATACCGGAACCTGTCCCGTCATTCCAGGATTGCTCGGCAATCAAGGCGCTGATGCTCGGGCTGTAGCGGTCGCCATAGCTGCTGTCGTAAGCTTTCACGGTGAAATCCGAACCTTCTGTTTCTATAAAAACGTGGAAATCTCCGCTCACACTTGTAATGGGTATGGCATCGAAAGATATCTGAAAAAATCCATCTGTTACTGATGCACTTCCGTATGTGCGCAGCCATTGGTCAAGGTCGGTTTTGCCCGGCCAGTCAAGGTCTAACGGACTGGTCTCAGCGTTCCTCCAGGCGGCAGCTCCCGTTGCGGTTACTGATGACCCATATTCGCCAGTCATATAGTCTGTAACTCGCTGGTTGGCTGATGCCACATAGTCGGGGGCAATACCACCTATTATTGCACTTTCGATATCAAATGTAACTGTTGCCTCCATTGGGACCGCTTGTGCCGGAGATGCGGCTAAGAGCATTGCTGATACTGCACAAAATGTTATTAACTTTTTCATTTTAATCTACACCGATAAAACTATTATTTTCTTTTTCTTAAAAACAATCCGCCTAATCCAAGCAGCAAAATCGTACCCGGCTCAGGAATAGGTGTTACTTTAAGGTTGTCGATGGCGACGTCATCATACCCGCCATCACTGAAAACCAGAAGCGAAACAGGTGAGCCGAAGCTTAAGTTGAAGGTGTCGGCACCTGTTCCGGAGTTCCAGGATTGCGAGGTCACTAAGGCACTAGCAATTGGAGTCTCGCGGTCGCCATAGGTGCTGTCGTAAGCCGTAATGGTGAAGTCGGCGCCCGCTCCTACGAACACATAGAAATCACCACTAGCGCTTGTAATGGGCACGGTATCGAAGGATATCTCAAAGTCCCACGGCACAGCGCCCTCCGCACGTGTGCGGAGCCACTGACCATCATTGCCGAGCCAATCGACTCCAGATAGGGCGTTGTTTATGACCCAGCCATCTGTTCCCGTCACGCTGGAACCGTACACACCGGTCATATAGTCGCTGACGCGCTGGTTAGCCTCTGTGCTTGTACCGACCAACGTCGCACCCTCAAAATCAAATGTAACTGTTGCCTCCATTGGGACCGCTTGTGCCGGAGATGCGGCTAAGAGCATTGCTGATACTGCACAAAATGTTATTAACTTTTTCATTTTAATCTACACCGATAAAACTATTATTTTCTTTTTCTTAAAAACAATCCGCCTAAGCCAAGCAGCAAAATTGTGCCCGGCTCAGGAACGACGAAGGAGATATCATCAATTGCAAAATCATCCCCTCCAGCCGTCATCGTTAAGTCTATGAGTTTGACCGTTGCCGTAGTGCTGGTTTCTGAATTCCAAACGTAGTACGCCTGCTGCCAAATCCCTACAGTACCTGGTGCCAGGTCGGTACCAATCACAACATCATTAATGGACAGCTGCAGATTGGCCGGAGCTGTTGGGTAAACACTTGACAGCCAATAAGACACATCGTAATCCGTGCCTGGAGTTACTGTAACAGTCTGTTGCCATACGACCTGGTCAGGGACAATGGCGGCGTTGACAATCATCATATTTCCGGTTCCGCTTGTATGGTCACCGTATGACACAGTCCAGAACGGGTGACATTCTGAAGGGTCTGTATGTACAGTGTATTCCTGCGCATTATATACAGTACCAGGCGGTACCTCTATATCTATATATACGTAGTCGGTGTCGATGCCCGAAAATCCAAGCTCAAAATCTCCATTAACAATCTTGTTAGCCCTAAGATCACCGGTCATTATAAGTGTGATTATAACTGACGCTAATAGAATTGAAGTTCTCCTGCTTTTCATCCAACTATCCTTCCAAAAATTTCTACGTTCTTTAGCTACAAAATGCGCAAATCTTACAACGCATTTATTATGAGAACCTCCGTGTTTAGTAGAAGTAGCTGGAAATGCTTCTTCTCACCACCATCCTTTTCAAGAATATAAATTACCTAATCTAACAGGAAAAGTCAAGAAAAAAACCGATAAAAACAGCATTTTTACTAAAATACCGTAAAACTACGGTAATGGGTACAGTAAAAACCAAGAAAATCCGAGCAAATCCCTCTAATCCGCTATCTCATCCACTCATTCACGCATCTACTCATTTATGATTTCTATGCTTTCTGGATGCAATTGTTTTAGTGCGGAGATTTGATTTCTGCCGAGCCGGGCATCAATCAAAACTGAGCTGTCGAGATATTGCTCATTTATAATCTTACCGTGGGCACGCAGGTAGCTC
>CAYSJK010000148.1:0-5882 GCA_964431375.1 uncultured Pirellulales bacterium | reverse complement strand
CCCGCATCCTGCGGACAATTTCGTAATCCCCCACAGGATTATCAATTACCGTTGAGTCTATGCACAAATCACCGTTATTGTTCCTGCTTACCTTACAGCCCAGTTCGCCGAGCAGTTGACTGCATACTGAGATATCAGAAAGATGAGGTACTGCCGAAAGAATCGATTTGCCACTGGCTAAGATTGTAGCGGCCATTATCGGCAAAGAGGCGTTTTTCGAGCCGTTTACGGTAATAGAGCCGGAAAGCCGAACTGGTCCTTCAATGTGGAATATATCCATAATTCATTATCCTTGAAAAGATATAGCTAATGTAATAAAAGATGGCTTTGATTTCAAGCCCCGTTAGAAGTTATTCACCGGGTCTGACTTGGCTGGCTTTGTTCAGGCTTTTAGCGGGGTAAAGTTCGGGAAAGATTGTATTGATGAATATTTTTGAAATTATTAGAGATATCGGCGATTTCATAAGTACACCGGACATTATTATCAGCCTGGCTGGATTGATATTATTATCTTTCTGGCTGCTGAAAACATCTATGGGCACAGACCCTTTAGCTGATTCAGCACCTCGTCGAAATAATATGCCCATTTATTTTCCATTGATACCATTACTTATCTGGTTTGGGGCTGTTTCGCTTGCTTTATTAATCACAAGAAGCTTCCTGCCGGATTTACCTGAATGGCAGAGTGCTCTTTGGGATAATCTGATTCTCTGTATAGGCGCGATACTAACGATGGCGGTGATTATTTTTTTGGTCAGGGCCAGTTTTGCCCGCAGGTTGAAAGGGTTTGGTCTGAATATAAAAACAATCCATAAGGATTTCTTTGCTGCTTTTGTAAACCTGTTGTCAATTTGGCCTTTGTTGATAGCTGCGATGTTTTTAACGCTATTGTTCGGCAAAGTTATCTGGGGGCCGGATTTTAGCTTGGAGCAGCACGAAGAACTGAAAACGATAACTGCATACCCACAGGTGCCACTAAGAGTTTTGATTATTATCACTGCGATTGTGGTGGGACCTGTACTTGAAGAGATGCTTTTTCGCGGAATGTTCCAGACGATGATACGTTCTTTATTTGAAATTCGGAATTCTAAAATTAAAATTCTAAATGGGACATGGCTTGCGATTTTAATAAGTTCCGGGCTGTTTGCAATGGTACATGCAAACGCAGGACACTGGCCGGTACTATTTATTTTAGCGCTATGTCTGGGCTATTCGTATGAAAAGAGCGGCTCATTGCTGAGGCCGATATTTATCCACTCATTTTTCAACGCATTTGCAATAATAACGGTGCTGAATTCTTAGCTCACATCAACTTCTGCCTGTTTGTAAGTTGGTAAATCAGCCCCGAAAGAATCGGGGTGATAGGATTCGAACCTACGGCCTCCTGCTCCCAAAGCAGGCGCTCTAGCCAAGCTGAGCTACACCCCGTATAAGCAGAATGCGTATATTTGGAAAAATTATTCTACACGAAATACCTCAATGTTGCAATAGAGTGAAAATTTCGAGACTGGAGCTATTCCAAAATGCTTTTTGACAGGCCAATTTGCGACATTTTTCTTAAAAAGGGTTGCATATTTAAGTCGATAAATATAGAATCAGGGTATACAAGAAAACCTTATAGGACGTTTGGAAAGCCACAAAGCCCGAAAGCAGGACTTGGTGTATAGGAGATAAGTGATTATGGCTGGTATGTTCTATTCGTTAAAAGAAACTTGTGAGAAACTCGGCAAGACAGAGGAACAGATAAAAGAGTTGGTCAAACAGGGCAAATTACGTGAGTTTCGCGACCGCACGAATCTACTCTTTAAGGTCAATGAGATTGAAGCTTTGATTGTTGATGAGGGCGTTCCAATCAAGGTGGAGGGTTTAGAGGAAGGGACTGCAACGCCGGAGACTGCTGGAGCCGAAGCAATGACACCGGAGCCTCCCATCCCCGCAGAGCCGGCACCTCAGCCGGAACAGCCCATAGAAGCAGCACCTCAGTTGGAGCAGCCAACAGAACCGGTTGAAGCTGAAGCGTTGGGTGAGTCATCAGGGCAGGGGCAGGCACAGGATATAGGGAAGGCATTAGAAGAGGAGATTTTGTTGGCACCGGAGACTGGGGTCCAAGCCGCAGAAAGCGGGCTAACCGAAGCGGACACAGCTCTCACTGGTGAAGGAATCAGTGTTCTTGGCGAGACAGACAAGGATTACCCGGTAACTGAAGATACGTTGGCCGAGACGATAGGCGCAACGAGTACTCCGGAGACAACCGGTGCAGCACCAGAAGCTTCGTTGGAAGAGATTGAAGAAGATGTGAATCTGGATACTTTCGGCAGCGGCTCCGGCCTACTGGACCTTTCCCTGCAGGCTGATGACACTTCATTAGGGGGCATACTTGATGAAATTTACACCGCCGAAGGAGAAGGCCAGGAGCCGGCAGAATCAGGTACGTCAGCAGATATGGCTACAGCGGCAGAGCAAATCCTGTCGGAAGAAGAGCTTGGTGCACCGCAACCTGCACCTGAGTTAGCGGTGATGTCTCAACCTTATGCCGAATCGGAGCCGGATGTCCAGAGTAATACCCTGGGAGGGCTGTTGTTTTTACCCTTAGCACTGCTTATATATACAGTAATTGTAGTTATATCGGGCCAAAGAGGTGTGATGCCTTCGATTCTGGGGTCAATTCAGGGTATAATCTGGTACATTTTGATTGCTGCTGTTGTAGTCGCCGGCCTGGTTGTTGGTGCGGCTTTTATGCTCACCGGCGATTTCGGCAAAGCCCTTAAAAAACCGGCTAAGCCGAAAAAGCCGAAAAAGACCAAAAAATCGAAAAAGTCAAAGTCAGAACCAGCGCCAGTTGCGGAATAAAGAAAGCCGGGCCTAAGCCTTTGCGGGGAAATTTACTCTCAATCCTTTTGGGATTAACAAGAGAGCTATTTAACTGCCAAAAAGTGCAGTGTAATATAAGCTCTACAAAGATAATTCTAAAAATTGCTACCATATACACTCCATAGGTAAGTTAGTGGTCTCAACCAAAAGCTGGATCTCAATGTGGTCGTTTGAACTTGTCAAAGAGCTAGGGTAGGTTTATCCCCTCCTATTATAACTCGTATGTGTGCAGGCGTCTAGCCGTGCCACCAGCCGTAGCCTGATGAGACTATTTGTTAGGGCTAATTGTCTTCTTCATTAATCGATTTGAAGAACCGCGATTAGGGTAACAATCCCTCCTAATTTAATGTTAGTTCAGTGGAGAACTTAAGGTGCACTTGTTCCATACTTTTCAGGTAGCCTCTTTTTTGGAACGGGAAATTCGTTAGGATCAAACAGTTCGAAGTTTCTTGTCCCCTGTCTGATGATTTTACCGGCTTGGTCCCATTCGATTGAGTACCAGGTTTCATATCCTTCTCTTGCTGGCTTAACCTTACATCCGTAACGTGATATCTTGTTTCCGGGGTGAAACCAGAATATCTCCTGATTATCCAAATTACAGTATTCTAATGTGCCCGAATCCTCATAATATGCAAGGCAGTAGAATTGCTCTAATGTACCTTCGGGAGAGTAGACTCTTTTCTTGTATTCTGATATCCGTCTTTCTTTTGATATGAATATGAGGGAGATTTTTGTTCTTCCATCCAGTGACTCCCATGTCCCGCTTGTAAAATGGGTGCCCTGCCAGGGCCTTATTCTAGCCTTTCCTAAATTAACGAGCATTTGCCATTCCTGCCATAGTTGTCCGGCCTGTTGTACCGCAGAAGTAATATACGATGTGATTTGCGTGTCCGTTGGCTTGTTGACTTCAGCTACCCATTGCTGCATCGCAGATATCTGGTTGTTCACATCTCTTATAGCTATTTTCGTAGCTGGATCTACTTCAGTCTTCGCAGGCCTTGTTACCAAACCTGCTGAAGTAGACCTGTGATAATAGATAGCTGCAAGAGCACATACAATAAGAACTATGCCTATGATTCCGATCACCGCGAATATAAAAATCATTTTCGTTTTCATAGAAACTGCCTCCGATTTATAACATCAAACATCATAATTAAACTCTGCTAATGAATCAAGAGATATAAAAAAAGTACCAAAGGCATTGCCGGACTACAAATCGTAGCCTGAGGAGACTATTTGCTTTGGCTAATTGCTCTTTTTCTCAACGGCGATGAGCTGTCCACTCTGATAGGTGTACTCTTTGTCCAGTATTTTGTCTATGAACTTATCACCATCTTTTAATCCGAGATTTTTGTAAGTAAAAATCTCCTCGGGTATTGATTTATTTACCTTTTGCTCCATAAATGTGTAAGTACTCTCGCTATTTAAATTACCCTGAGGATCATATCGAACTGCACGTTTTTTAACAGGAAGGTAAACGCCACTAAATAAACCATATTTCCATGTTTTATGTTCAAGGATCTTGTCATAATAAGCGGTCTGCGAATATGAAACGACATTAAAACCCGCCTGGCTTGAACAGATCAAGGTCAAAGAGAGGTAGACCTTGGGTCCGCCACTCCACACACCCGGCAAGACTATCTTATACTTTTTAACATCTCCGACGTTACATTCTTCAACCTCAACCTTAATAGTATAACCTTGAAAGGTGCTGCTGGGTCCATGCTTATTGATATAAGCTATGTAATTTGCAAGCGTTTCCCAAAGCGGATTTCCAAAAACTCTCATGGTTTCCCTCGGGTCAAAAACTGGATATAGACCGCTTCCACAGGTTAACTTGCCTTCTGGGCGTACTTGCTTAACAGCCATGCGACTAAAAGCAACTCCATCACGTACTCTGTCTGCTCCACAATGAATTTGATAATCAGAGCTAAGGATATTTTTAACGCTACCCAAACTAATGTGTTTCTTCAATTGTAGCTCTCTACCTGTACCTGCATCCATAATATGGTGCTTCGGCCTATCTGGATAGTGATGCTCGTAAAGCATTTCCTTGTTGACATCCAGGGCGAATTCTCTGGTAAATTCATAGTGTTCTATGATTATATTCGGTATAGGTTGCCCATCATCCTTAAATTCTTCTCTGAATGTCCTCTCTGCTATGGCGCCTCTATCTATACTGTCAGTGACTATTTTTATCTTACCCTGCCAGGTAATGAGCTTATTGTGATTTTCCCTAACTCGTTTCCCTATCATAGTCAATATACCGGCGATACTGTTCTGGTCAACAGAAAGCCATTTACATTCCTGATCAATACTTGATGCTTCTGTCTGAATTGATAAAATTAAAACAACAGAAATGATTAAAACACAAGTCATTTTATTTAGAGAAGCTAATATCTTCATTATAATATCTCCTTAGCAAATGATACTTCCAGGTATTTACATATTTACTATTGACACTTTTTACTTGGGTATGGCGGGTAATACACACCTATACGCTTATCATAATCAGTCGTACAGCGGCTACAATACAACGGTGAATCTATTTGAAAATAACAATCCAACGGTACCGGTGTATCCAAATGTGCGGTACATATGTATGGCCACATAAATTCACCTGTTTTGCATTTATAAACTTCACTACAGACAGGTTGATTAGGTTCTTCAGCACACTCGCCAGGGCATCCTCCGCTGCAGGTGTACGTTACCGCATCTGTGAAAATACGCGTGTTATGGTTAGAACAAGATTCTAAGATACCAACACATGCGATACAATCTTCATTCCATTGAGAACTGCATCTCGGTTCATCGATTTCTTCTTCGCACTTTGGTTCGCACGAGCCATCACAACATACTTTGTCAGGGTCTCCGCCACAAACCTGGCACTCGCCGTCCACGCATGTTTCGCAATTGTCCGGGTCGCAACAAATATCCCAATTACAGCAAGTATAACCAGATGGGCAGCAATAAGGAACATACATATCATAACTAACATAATAACAAGTACA
>CAYSJK010000147.1:0-5934 GCA_964431375.1 uncultured Pirellulales bacterium | reverse complement strand
GCGGCAATTACACGCAAACTTGACAGCTCTCGACTGCCCCGTGAGATTCTGCAGCTAATCGCCGAAGACATCGATAAAATAATTACAGCTGACGAAGATACAAGAATCACTATTGAAAATAAATTTGCAAAAGGTCTCCCAACTGCCAAACTGACAATTCAAAAAACCATCACCGATAAAGACGATAAGCAGCAGATATTTGAAGAAATCATTTGGCAAAGTAGTTATGACTTTGATGCCAACAGTCTGGTCTTATATCGCAGCTACAGCGGAATCGCATTAGAAGATAAACTGCTCGATGAAAAAAGGGCCGATTGGGAAAAAGAGTATCCTTTTGTACCGGTTTGTGAAGGCCTGACTTTCTTCAAGATACAGGTCCAACAGGGGGGAGCTTCTCAAGATAAATGGACGGATACTTCCCTACCTGCCGGTATCAAAGTAACCATTTCCTTTGCCAGCCCTTACAAGACAATAACGGGCGATTTGGATGTGCCGGATTCGGAAAAAATCTCACGAACCATAGCTATTGATAGAACAAGAAAGCTCAAATTTATACTCGCACCAACACAGGAGCAAGAAAAACAAAGCAAATAAAAAACTTCGTCAAAAACGTGAATAGTAATATGCGATATATGCTATACGATAATCGATACAGCCGACCAGGCATTGTGTTATTAGTAACATTAGTGCTGTTAGTTGTACTTTCGACTCTGGGCTACACTTTGAGTACTCGTCTTTCCGCACAGCGCCACCGCCAACAATATATAATTGATTACCAGGCTGCCCGCTATGGTTGTGACTCAGCGGTCAAATACGCACTTGCCACATTGCAGGATATTCAGCTACAATTGATTAGCCGCCCAAACGAGCCGGATTTCTCCGATTTATTTTTCGTAAGTTACGCTGAATACCAGGAGCTTTTGGCTCAGATTGCTCCCGAATCCCCACCTGTTGAATTGGAGAAATACAAAAGTTTTAATGATACCAATGATGTTAACGATATTAATGATGTTAACGATATTAGCGGTGCTACCGGCTCCAATGACCTCATTTCACCGACGATACGTGGCCCGTATGGCCCGGCCTGGCCGCTTATAACCGAGCCGGCTGAGTTCAACGTTGGTTCTGCCACTGTCAGGATTAAAATTGAAGATGAAAACGCAAAATATCCTCTTGGTTGGGCGATGCTCGACGATAAAGATATTCAACGCGAAGCCGAAGCAGGATTCAAAACCTTCTGTGAGTGGGTGGGTTTCGACCCTGAGCAGAAATACTCGGGACAGAGTAATTCGCTAAATTTAGAACTTGAGCAGATAAGCGAAATAAAGCTGTTCAAGCTTGACTTTAAGCCGATTACGAAAGTTGTAAGAACAGCAACACTTACAAGCACAAGGAGAGCAACCAGACGCGGAAGAAGAACAACTACCAGCCGAACACGGCCAACCAGAATAACCATATCTACCGCCAAGCAGATTGACGAGCAGACCACTCATTTTGCAAAACTTTTTCACAGTTCTCTAATTAATACCGAGGCTCTTGCCAGACCATATATAGAAGGCAGAGAAGAATCGGCTCTGAAATATTTAGGTGTATGGGGTTCAAGACAGGTTAATATAAATACCGCACCTCGGCACGTTTTGGAAGCAGCTTTTGTTTTCGGCGGTGACGCCAGAAAAATCGCCGAGGCAATCATCCAAAGAAGACGCATAAAACCATTCAAGGATATAGAAGATTTGAGACAATCATTATTTAGTTATTCCGATTCGATTCGAAAATGCGAAAAGTATATAACGACCACCAGCAGTTTTTTCACAATTAAAGTTACTGCGATAAGCGGCGTTGCAGAAACATCGTCTGTTATAGCAGTAACGAAAAATGGAAAAACATTAAAACGAGTCGCAGTCGTATCCGACTAAAAAATTGAAACTATGTTAGGAATTCGCTCGAAGTGAACGCTCAAAACATCTTAGGTATATATATAAGCAAGGACACGGCAACTGTGGTCTGCCTTGGTTCGCAAGGGGCAGGACAAAGCATTCTCGGTTGTTTTAGCGTCTCTGACCAGGAAAAAGGGGGACAAACCTTACAAACGCTGGCCACTCTTATTGCCCGGGGCTGTGCCGAGAGAGGATTGGAGTTCACCGAAGCTGCGGTAGCTTTGGATTGTGCAATGTTTATGCAGCATAATATACATAGCGATTTTACCGACCCAAAGCAAATCGCTGCTACTGTCCGGTTTGATACAGAGGAAGCTCTCGCCACAGACATAACCGACGTTGTGCTGGCTTTCAATGTAACTTCAAGTGACCAAGCCGGCTCACAGCTATCTATCTTCACCGCCCAGCGAAAGATCTTGTCGGATGTTATTCTTTCTCTGCAAAGCAATAATATTGACCCCGTCACCATAGAGCCGGATGTTAATTGTCTATCGAGATTCCTCTTCCGAAGTGTATCTTTACCTGAAGATCTGCATCCCTCATTCGGTATGCTTTCACAGCGAAGTGGTTATTTGGTCATCCCGCCTTCACCGACAAGGCCAGGTTCGCAAAAAACCTCCACAGCGCGAACTTTTCTTGTCGGTCCGACACAGGACAGGGTCGAACTCCTCGCAAGAGAAATACTTATGACTACTGCTTTGATTGAAACTGGCGATGCCGTCAATTCTCTTAAAATTTTCGACTCCACCGGCTTGTTAGACTATCAGCAGCTAAATAACAAGCTCGGCATCAAAGTCGATGAGTTCGATTTGACCGGCCCTGTCGTTACCGACCCACAAACTATATCTGGCTGTGATGATATGGTTGATTTTGCTGTTGCGTATGGAGCAGCCCTGGCTATTCAGGAAAAATCGCAAACTATCAACTTCCGCAACGATTTTATGCCTTATCAGGGTAAAAAAGTACGCCTGCAAAAAGCGCTGAAATTCGCAAGTTATTCCGTTACTGTTCTTATGCTTGCTATCGGTCTATATTTCCAAACACAATTATTCAAAACAAACAAGGACCGAGGCAAGCTCCGCAGATTATTAACCAAAGATTACTCGGCAGTTATGCCAAGCCAGGAGCTGCCTCGAAAAACGAACCCTGTAACAAAGCTCGGAAGTGAATTAAGACGTATTAGAGATGTTAAAAGAGGCCTGATTGGAGTTAAAGGCGAAAAATCCATATCTTCAAAATTGACTCTCGTGCTCCAGGCCATTAACAGTTGCGCAAAGCAAACAAACTTAAATACAGATTCGATTTCTATCACAGAAAAAAGCATCAATATTGTCGGCGATACATCCAGCCGGTCAAATACACTAAAATTCTTCGAAGCAATTAAGAAAAACGAAATGGATATCTTGCAACAACGTCTCTATACAGAAGACAGGCAAGACCATTTCAGCATAACTGTTGTGCCAAAAAATGGGTCAGGAAGCTGATTTATGAAAGATATATATAAAAATCCGATTTTTTATTATATAGCTGTTCCGGTTGTAGTCGCCCTCTGGCCGTTATTGGCTTGGACCGTTTACTTACCGGCTTCAGAACGAAGCTTAAAGAACGAGATGAACCAATACAATAAAGCCGAAACAATAATGCTGGAGATTCTAAGGATTGACCCCGCTCGGCTGGAGCTTTCCGATTCAAATACGCCTTCTGAAGAATTTGATTACGCACGCGCTGTCCAGCGCGTCGCGTCCCTGTGTGAAATACCACCAGTTAATTACAAGCTCAATTCAGGTATAATCATCAAATCCGGCGGCCAGAAAAGCCAGAGTGCCAACATATCCCTAAAGGATATTGGCATAGAAAAATGTGCAAAATTCCTCTCGATAATTCAGCTTCACTGGGGAAATTTACAGTGTAACCGTCTAAAACTCACTAAAAAGAAAAGCCCTCCTCCTAACTTCTGGGATGCGGACCTCGAATTCAAATATTATTATTAAAATTACTTTTTAGTTCACCTCTCGGATTTCTTTGTTCGATATCTTTGCTCGTAAAACCTGTGCCCGTGCAGGCGGGTAATGGGGGATTCGTTATATCATCCACTTACTCCCCTACTAACACATAAAAACCACCCTTATTGCTCCATTTTTTGTATTTTCAAAATTTTGCCTATTACTATATATAGTATATTGCCCAGCCTTCCTATATGCACCCCTACGGCAGGCCAGTGCCAATTTAGGATGTTAGATAAGCTTTGTCGGATGCCAATTTTTGATGCTAATAGGCTGGATTCTGGTCCAAGTTTGTGTAATTTTGGGCTCTTTTAGCAGTTAGCTGTGAGCTGAACTTTTCTAAAGTTTTTTGGCTGTTTCTGTCGATATCAATATTGACAAGTTGTTCTTGCCCCAGAAAGGATTCAGAGGGCACACAAGATATAGTGGTTCTCGGCTTTCGGGCGAAAATACGGATATTCCCACCTGAAAGGCCATCATACAGGTAAATTTAATGCCGAATTTTGATTTTAATGGCCATTTTGAAAGCCAAAATCGACAGTGGTACTTTGGTAACGGGAACTTGGCTGACGATGAGGATTTGCTTATGGAGCAGATACTTGAAAACATTAATACTACGCCCATTGGCCAGGTATTAAAAAAGATTGCTTCACTGCCGGAAGTCCGTAAAAAGAAAGTTATGGACGTCCGTCGGCAACTTACCGAAGGTAAATACGACCTCAAAAAACGTTTGGATATTGCTCTTGATAAGGTTCTTGAGGACCTTACAACATAAAAGAATCCGGATATTATTTTGCGGGCTTTGAAAAATTACAGTGAGGGAGATTTACCATATCGACAAAAGGCGGACTTGTGTTTGCACTCCTTTATCGTTTAACAAGATACGTGATTGTAACCTTGAGCATCCCGAAGAACCACATTTATATAAAACTTACGAGAACATTTACGCCCGTGAGAGAATCGGCAAGAACTGCACATATTGTATGTTCGACTTGTTGAAGATTCTTTTTTCTTTGAAACCCCACTTTTCCACAACTCAGGTCGGTAGCAAAACGGGGTTCTTTAGACTACACTACTTCAGGAACATCATCGTCCGGTGGCTCATCCATCTCGACGGGCTTATAGCCCGGCTGCTTTGATTTTTCCACCTCTTCTTTGAAGCCGGTTATAACTTTTGCCTGGATTTTTTTCCTGCATTCCACATTAATCGGATGAGCAATGTCGGCGTGAAGTTTCATTCTACCTTTGACATCTTTCTTCGCCCGATTGTCCTGAAGTGCTGCCCCGCAATTGTTACAGAATTTGGCTCTGAGATGGTTTTTACCTCCGCATTTTTCACAATGGTCGCTCATCTTCCTCGAAGGCATAGCAACAAAAAGACCGCCGGTGCCTTCTATGATTTTGATGTCGCGAACGACAAACTCGTTGTCCATCGTAATGGAGCAAAAAGCTTTTAACCTGTCATCCTTGTTGTCCACTAATTTAACTCTGACCTCACTGATTTCCATTTTCTTTGCCTCACTAACTTCGTATCTTGTATCTGGTACCGCGTATATCGTATTTTCGTCTTTTGAACCGAAAAAATTTTGTTTTTTTTAGATTTTTGCTATTTTATCCTTCAATCTCGGCTTCTTACCAGCTATTGTTCCTGACGATTATGGCTCTACAGCTAGTTTTTTTGTCGAATTTAAGCTTGCTTTGTCTGGCTTTTACCTCGTCAGCAATATCCATAATACAAAACATAGCTGAGCCGCTGCCGCTTAGACAGCAAGGAGCGATATCTAATGATTCAATCTTGTCCTTTAACTCAGCCAATTCATTATGCAAACTAAAACAGCTATTTTGCAACATATTTGCGCATAATTTCAATACTAAATCAATCCTGTTTTTCTGTAAGTAGCTGTTTATCCGGACGTTAAGGTTTTTGTAGAGTGCCTGGTTGTGCCTGTAATTTGCGTAAACCTTTTCTGTAGAAACACTTACATTCGGAAGTA
>CAYSJK010000146.1:0-5970 GCA_964431375.1 uncultured Pirellulales bacterium | reverse complement strand
AAAAAATATTTTTAAAAGATAAAAAACTTGTCGGCGTAATAACAGGAGACAAAATCGTCCTTGCCTTGGACGATGCCAAGATGTTCGCGACGGATGGATTATATATATTCTCGACTAAGTCTGAAATAAATGAAAAGTATATAATGGGAATTCTCAACTCAAGATTATTCGTATATGTACACCGTTTGCTAAATTTAGAAAAAGGTAGAGTTTTAGCTCAGGTCAAACCAACACGTTTATTACAACTTCCTATTCGCACGATTGATTTTGATAATCCCGATGATATCAAAAAACATGACAAAATGGTAAAACTTGTTGAGCAGATGTTGGATTTACATAAAAAGCTATCTACCGCCAGAGTCCCCGATGAAAAAACCAAAATCCAACGGCAAATCACCTCCACCGACAAACAAATAGACCAGCTTGTCTATAACCTTTATGGTCTAACCGACGAAGAAATCGCTATTGTCGAAAAATCCACATAATATTCTTAATCAATGCTAAAATTCGTGTTTATTCGTGGCAAAAATATTAATAAAAAAAGTTTAATTTTTCTTGAAAAACGGGCAGTATCTGGTATAATACCGAATGTGTTCAGGCAGCACACGTTCGCGGAGACCCGCAAGTCTTACGGAACAGCTTGTCTTGAGCTTGTCGAAGGGCCGTTCCAGAATAACTAATAACCAGTTACCAGTTACCAGTTACCAATAACCAGTTACGAGTAACCAATAAAAATGAACTATGAACTACGAACAATGAACAATTTAACCATAAGTCCATTTATACCAAGGATTAACCAATGATGTATTCCGAGTTTAATATCAAGCGTTTAGAAACTTATCGGGCTACGGCGGGCTTCGCCCCGACGAGTGGCTTTGCCGAGGCTGACTTGCTTAGCCGAAAGACAAAGCTAAAAACTCACCGCAGAAGCTTGTTTCGAGGAAAGTCGAATGCTTTGTCTAAAAAGCCATTTGAAAAATGGCATCGGCAAAGCCCTATCAGTGTAAATCCGTGCAATCTGTGTAATCTGTGGCTGAATTCTTCGTGCCTTAGCGCCTTTGTGGCTGAATATCTCTGTGCTCTCTGCTTGTCCCGCCAAAGCCTTGGCGACGGCGGATGTCCTCTGTGGCTGAAAATCAATCAATCAAAATGACTCTTTTATGCAAAACAAACCCAATCTTGTCCGCCGTAGGCGGATTCTAATGAACGTAAGCTATTGTTTTAACAAAGGATTACGAAAATATGCGACTTTGCTGACTCCCTAAAAACAAACCCAAACAAACCCAATCAAAGCCAATTTTCTGTGGTCTGCGGGATTGAAGTGATAAGTTTAAAATGTACAATAGGTCAGCATGGAAAAATGCAAGCAAAATTCCGTTGATATTGAAAAGTGGCTTAAGCTTATAAGAGCTGATAGTGTCGGCCCAACCACTTTCGCAAAGCTCATAAAATATTTCGGCTCAGCAGACCGGGCTTTAGGTGCTTCAGTCAGCGAGTTAGCCAAAATTGATGGAGTAGGTTTCAAAACTGCTGAGCGAATTGCCACAACGCGAGATAGATTTGACACCAAAGCCGAGCTGGAATTGGCTGAAAAACTCGGCGTCTGGCTAATTCATCTTGCCGACGAGCGCTACCCACCAGTACTGAAGCAGATTTACGACCCTCCACCGGTCCTCTACATAAAGGGTACTTTAACTCGCGCCGACAATTTATGTATTTCGATAGTGGGCTCTCGACGATGTAGTTTGTATGGCCAGGAACAGGCATCTCGATTTGCTCATTTCTTGGGTTCTGCCGGCTTTACTATTTGCTCCGGAATGGCTCGCGGTATAGATACCGCTGCGCACCAGGGTGCGTTGTCGGCTAATGGACGCACAATCGCTGTGCAGGGCTGCGGCCTGGCAAACATCTTCCCGCCCGAAAACAAAAAGCTGTTTGAGCTTATAGCTGAATCCGGCGCCTGCATTAGCGAGTTGCCGCTGAGCTATGAGCCTTTATCGGAGAACTTTCCGTCTCGCAACAGAATCATAGCAGGCCTGTCGCTGGGTACAATTGTTGTCGAAGCCGGTCTGGGCTCAGGTGCATTAATTACAGCAAGAGCAGCGCTGGAAAATAATCGTGAGGTGATGGCCGTACCCGGGAAAATTGATTCACCATTGAGCAAAGGTACCCATCAGCTGATAAAAGAAGGTGCCAAACTAATAGAAACTATAGAGGACGTGATGGAAGCACTCGGCTATATCGGCGAACAATTAAAAAAGCACGTGGGTGATGCGACAGCAAAGGCCGCCGAAAAGGTCAAGGCACCTTTGTTCGACATAAGCCAATTGAAGCTAAATAATGATGAAAAAAGGATTTACGGCAGTTTAGACAAAGAGCCCCTACACATAGAGCAGATAATCACCGATACGAGATTGACGCCGGGAAGCATCAATGCCAGCCTTGTATCGCTTCGGCTGAAGGGTTTGATAAAGCAATTGCCGGGAAATTTGTTCCTAAAAAGGTAGTATTTTTAGCTTTAATCTTTGTTAATTTGGAACGGAAGAAAAATAGTCTTATGACTTCGGTTCAATTTCCTTTGTGCCGAGGATTTGGAGCGAATCTTCGATAACCGGCAAGGCCTTGGTTTCTACTCGCGGATTATAAACATCACCGGTTACCTCTATCCGAACAACAGCACTAGTAAGACCTTCAGCTAGCGATTGCAAAATAGAAGGGTCGGTATCAGAAAGCCGGTCGCCACGGGCAGTCAGAACCAATTCGATATTATTACTTTGCAGGTCCATCTGGCCTGAGCCGTAAAAGGCAACAGTTGCACCGGCTAAATCGAACTTTTCAAAAAGGATGCTGTCGTGTTTGATGTAAGAATCAATGAGCAATCGGTCAAAGGCAAAGTCTGTCGGCTCTGTCATCTGTAATACCTGCAGCAGCTTAGCCAGTGGTGAAAGTTCACCCACCTGCATATCGCTTATGGCCAGCTTACAACTACCTATCTGTGAGGAACTATCCCCGCTTCGGCCGCTGATACTCAGTGAGCCGTTCATTTTGCCACTGGTATAGCCCCGCACCTGCCGCAGGGGCGGGGTAGTGTCTGAAAGGAATCGCTGTACGTCAACATTATCAAAACCCAATTGCAGCAGATACTCCGAAGGTGCTTGGGCAGGTTGTTTGAATCCGAATTTGCCTATCAGCCTGCCACCATAACAATCAGCAATCAAATTTTCAGTAAACCAATTCCGTTGGTTGGGGTCATAATACATATCTGCTTCCAATTTGGTAAAAGCTTTGCCCTTAATCCTTAGACCATCTGCCCAAAGACTCGCCTCGCCTCTTTGGAAGCCTTCGCCGGTCTTATACAAACCCTTTGTTTCCAGCTGTACATCTAATCCGGTTATAGCAGCAGGTAAGTTGAAATTACAATCTTTGAATTTAACGGTACCCTCGAAATCAAAGTTTTTTTCATTATTCGCAGTACGTAAAACTTTTATATTTGCAGAATTAACATCAAACCGACCGGTAGGTGACAGCCGCGAGTAAAAGTCCTTATGGCTCTCAGGCAAAGCAGTGCCGAGCCGTTCATCGAAAAGAATATTACTGGCCGAAAGTTCAAGTCGGCCATTGCTGAAAACGTTATCTTCCAAAACTATTGCGCCATCTAATTTTATAGTCGAGGCGTTCGGCTCAATGTGAAGACTATCAGCAGCATTTGCAGTTATATTTTTTAGCTCGATATGGTCTTTTGTTATTGTTAGATTGCCTGTGATGCCTTTTAGCGGATAAGCAAATCGCTTGTAATTGATGCTGTTACCCAGGCAGGCTAAAGCTATATTATATTCCGGATAACCATTAGGTTCGGTTTTGTTTAAGTTGGCTATGTAATTTACTTTACCTTTTGGCTGAAATTCCGAGACGATTTTTTCCAACGGCTTGGGTAATAAATCGAACAACTGCTCATTTAACTGTGCCTGCCTGGCATCTAATGCCAAGGTATATCGTAGCCCACCTTCCTGGCCAGGCCAAGTTTGACCGGTCAAAGAAAGCAAACCTTCGGCATGCCGGCCGGTAAAACTATCTATACGCACCAAATCATTTGTAAAAACGGCTTTTGCCGATATATCCGAGATAATTAATGGAATTAGAGTTGAATCCAAAGAAGATTCTTTGAATGACAAATCAGCTATAAAGCTTGCAGGGCCGAATTCCTGCTCTGATGTAAAAACCTTAATCTCACCATCAGCCAAACCAGCAGGACGAAATTGAGAATACAGCTTCCTCTGCCTGTCCGGCAATGCCGACTCCAATGTTGAATCCAACGGTATATTATTTACGTCGATTGTAACATCATATATTAGTCTATCATCACTATCATTTATTGCTTTGCCATTGATGGCAATTTTGCTTTCATCTACCTGCGAAACCATATTTGAAAAGATTACGCCGTCACGGTCAAAAAAGAGCTTGCCGGCAAGATTTTTCAATGGATAGGGGAAATGCTTATATACAGCCTCGGTACCGAGCAGTTCAACAACCAGGGTCCTTTTTTTATCCGTAGGTGACTGCCGGCTGAGACGGTAATCTATCCCTGCAAGGCCGCTCGGAGAAAAAGCTGCCCAAAACTTCTTCTGCTTTTCGCCTAGCGCGTTATACAGGTCATCATCCAAAGCCATATTATCACTTGTCATACGGATTCCATACTTCCAGTCTGGCCCGAAGTCTCTGGACCAGCCATTAAAGAAAAGCCTGACATCGCCATGTTGGCCGCTCAAATTATTCAGTGACGCGCTTTTCTCGGTAAAATCTATCCGGCCGGTCAGATGCTCTATGGGGTATTGGAACTTGCTGTCGCAAATCGAGACATCCTTACAATAAATTTTGCCGGCCAAATTACTTTCTCTTGGCCGGTTCAGATTACCTAATGCCTCAAGCTTGATATCGATACTGCCGGCAGGCCTATATCTATTGAAAAATTTCTGCAGAGCAGCATACAAGCTGGACTTTCGCAACAGTGATGGCGCAACCTGTGTCAATTTGTCCAGCGATGGACTACACCTTGAGTGAAAATCATCCACGATAAGCTTCAATGAATAATCACTGTTCGGGTCGTATTTCAATTCGGCGGCCAGGACCTCTATTACCCATGCCATTTCAAGCGCAGCACCGTCAGGCGTCCTGTGGAGAATATCAGCAGACGAAATTCCGCCCACAAATGTAATGTTGCCTGGCTCGTAGAATCCTCGCAGGTGGCTGTCGCCAAAACCACCGGTCAGCTTGGCCGTTTTTATATCAAAGCTATAAGCACTTTTTTTCTCTTCGGCAGGTCCAAACGTCATATCGACAGGTACTTCCGCAACGACTTTAACCTGGCCATTCGAGACCTTGCTGTATTGAAGTGTCCCCCTTTTGAGGTGCACGAGCGGCATTTGACCCGAGCCGTGTTTAGGCGGCTTGATATTAAGTGCAGATAAATTCCACTGGCCCGTGTCCAGATTATGCTGGGCGTTAAAAACGAAATCATTAACATCGATTTCCTGCAGCCGCGGCCGAAGCAATAATAAGCTCACCTTTCCAAAGCGTGCATATACCGTTCTGGCTTTAAGTATTTCATCGTCGGGACCCTGTTTTCGGTAGGGGCTGATTACAAGTTTCTCGATGAAGACAGAACCATCAAGGTTGAAATCTATCGATTTGACCTGGACCTTCGTATTGGTAAGCTCAGCTATCTGGCTGATGGCAATGTGGGGAAGAGCTCGACCTGCCAGGACAAAAACAAACCACAGGATAATGACCACCAGCAAAACGCCGATAAGCCAGCGAATCAAAGTCCTGAATTTCGATTTTTTAACCTCCGGCTGAGCCATAGAAAACACAGGTAATTTTTATTTCGCAGTGCGATAATCAATTATCAATTATTATTTTCTTATTGCCTTATCTGCGATAACCCGGCGGCAATAAGCACCATCGAATTTTATC
>CAYSJK010000145.1:0-6017 GCA_964431375.1 uncultured Pirellulales bacterium | reverse complement strand
CATCTGAAAAACGTAGGCTGTGAAAACTGTCATGGCCCAGGCTCAGAACACAACGTAACTTTAGGAAAAGCAAAGACCACCGAGCCCAAATCGACCTGCCTCGATTGCCATACTCCCGAAACAAGCAGTGAATATGCGGGAAATGAGCAGCTCTATTTGGAGAAAATCATCCACTGGAAGGAACCAAATACACCCGGCAATGTCAAATAAGATAGTGAACAGTGCTCAGCGAACTGCGTATGTTTTATGGGTAAATCAGTAATACATTCACTATTTAAATAGCAAAATCTAATAAGAGAACGAGAAAATAAGTAGCAAAAATGATAAAAACATTGAGAATAACAACTATTGTAGCAGCAGTTTTGGCGGTCATTTTCTTCGTTTTACCGGTAGTTTTTGGCGGCCGCAGCAATGAAGAGATAGAGCAATTTTTGAATTCTGCCGGCGTGGTAGAAAAGTTCAACAAGGCTGCGGGTAATAAAGCTAAAACAAGCCAGGACCAGACTTCGCCGCTTTTAACGCAGGCAGAGGCCTATGCAAAATATCTAAATCCACCTCCTAAGCCCAAAATAAGTATACCAACTACTCCTCAGCCAGATACTTCTCAACCAAAGCCAAGGGGCCCTGTAACAACCAAATTTACGCTTGTCGGAACCAGTTTTTATGAATCAAATCCAGAACTATCACTGGCATTTATTGACGAGCCCGGCAAGGGCTTACGCTGGGTCAGGCAGGGAAATCAAGTGGAACATCTAATCATTAAGCAGGTAAAAGACGGCCTTGTAGTTATTCAAGATGGCCAGAGGACCTTCGAAATTGCGACTCAGCTAAAACCGGAAAGAAGCCTTCTCGAAGGCTCATCGCCCGTTTCCACAACAGCAGGGAGCCAAATCCGCCCCAAATCCACTGTAACTACTTCATACCAAACTCCTGCCGCCACTTCAACATACACGCCCCCACCACTAAGTCCTGAGCAAACTGCAATGATAGAAAAATTCATGGAATCTATGCCGGCCGATATCGAAGCTGATAAAGAAGATTCTACACAAATAGAAAAACTCTTCAATGAACTTGGAGCTATGCGTATAAGCGATGATGAGGCCGAGAAACTGAAGGATTTGCCAAAAGAGCTGGACACTCAGCAGTCCACAGTCATAGGGACTCCTGACGGAGAAGGCCTTACGGAGGATCCAAACCAATTAAAGAGCCAAAAAGTCAAAAGGCCTACAGGATTCCCTACCAGAAGGAGCCGACCACGACGAAATCGATAACCTCTGTATGCTACACAATGAAAAATAGATGGCGTACTGCATTTAGAACACATACAGGTATGATTTTCGACCTGTAATCTTCAACACCCAATTGGAAATCGGAAATTGCTCCTTTCAGCCCTATGCTAAACGCTATTTTTGCCTGAAATTGGGGAACTTTTGGCACTTTTCCATGTCTGATTAAATAGCTGTAGCTCGATAATAGTCTGAGTCTGTGGATTTGGAGAAATATTTACATAAGAGCTTTTAACAAAAGGGCTTATGTTAATAATGTTCAGCCACATTGTCCGGTAAAAAGCAAGGCTGTGTTGTGTTATGCACATTTGGAGTAACTCATTATGATAGAATGGCATTTTTCTCCGCAGGACGCCTTACGGCGCTGGAAAGGCCATAGCAAGAGTGTTATTTTGGCGATAACTCTTTCTATATGCATTAGTTACGTCTTTGCTGCCAATCAAACACACATTCCTGAGTCGCCGCAATACAAGATTTTTTCTTTAACAAATATAACCGCAGACCAAGGCGCCGAATTACTGGCCGAAGCAAAGTTGGGAACGGTTTCGAAATTTCCCGGCTCAAATACACTCTTAATTACTGCCAGCCCTAATGAGCTAATAAAAGCAACAGCCATCTTGGCACTTGCTGATGCAGAGGAAAAATTTGCTATAAGAATGATTTCTCTCCGCAGGACGCCTTACGGTGCTGCTGCAGGCCTCGATAATTTGCCATCCAATGAACAGATTGCCGCAGGAATCGGCAACATATCGATAGGGACTTTTTCCAGCCCACCAACAGATACTACCGCTGCCAGAGCTATCATTGATATCCATGATAACGCTTTGCTTGTTGTTGCGCCAGTAAACCAGCTTGAAAGAATTATTTCTGCCATTGAACAGCCAGCCACTTTGCAGGAAGCTCGAAAAACGATAATCCGGAAACCACCAAAAACACAAGAACAGCCTACGCAACCGGCCAGGCCAGAGCAACTTGCAACAGAACAAGTAGTGGTCGAACCTCGACAACCGAGCGAATTTGCAGTTACTGAACCGGCTGTTACTCCGCAAGGAGTCCCTAGGACTACCCAGCGATATACGCCAACACCAATACGCAATGGTGACGAAATTCTTAAGCTAAATTTACCTGATAAAATCTCAATAATTGACCTGGTGGGTCTGGTGGGTGAATATCTGGGTCTGGACTTTATGTACGACCCGGCCCAGATTAAAGGCGATGTTACGCTAAAGCTTCATGGCAAGCTTCGAGGAGACCTCAGGGTCAAGGATTTGTACCCTCTGCTTGAATCTGCACTTAAGTTCAGGGGCTTTGTAACGGCTCGCAAGGGCAATCTTGTCACTATAGCCCCTACAGCACAGGCATTAGACATCGACCCTGTCTTGCTGGCGGACGACAGGGGAAGGGTTGAAACAGGGGATGTAATTGTAACCCGCGTCTTTCAATTAAAACATATAGATACTGCCAGTGCACAGAATTTTCTGACAACTATGAAGCTCGCTACAACCGTTACTCCAATTGCTGAAACAGGGACTCTAATTGTAACCGGCTACGCCTACCGTATGCCCCGCATAGAAGAGCTCCTGGAGATTATCGACATGCCCGGTGAGCCGAAGGAATTCAGGTTCAGGCAGCTAAAATTCACAATGGCAAAGACACTTGCCTCTAAGGTCAAAACACTTGCCGAACAGCTTGGCACCGTCTCAATTGCTATCACTGCACCAACAGCACCGGCACCTACTCGGGGAAGGCCTCCCACGAGAGCTCCAGCGAGGCCTTCTACACCGACGCCCTCAGCAACCAAACCAACTGTGTATCTTGATGCCGATGAGAGAACAAATCGCGTCCTGATGATTGGCCTTACCGGTCAATTAGATATTGTTGATGCGCTGATAGATAGTCTTGACGTGGAGCAACAGGACCTGCGTACTATGAAATTATACAAAATCGAGCACGTGGACGCCGAAGAAGCAAGGAAAAAGCTGCAAGAGCTTGGTGTAATTGGCGGTACCAAAACAACCACTTCCACAAGAATTACCGCTGCACCAGGGACACCCTCGCCCGCCAGGTCGCCGGCAACTCGTACAAGCACTACTACAGATACAGCAGAAATCCTTGTGGAAGAACCGCAAGTGGTTGTGATTGAAATGACCAATTCGCTTTTAGTCAATGCCACAAACGAGCAGCATGCACAAATAGAACAGATTCTGCAATATGTGGACAGCAGGACAAAAGAAGAGGAAATTCCTTACAAAGTATATCCGCTCGAAAACCAAAAGCCCGAGGATTTAGCGACAATTCTGAACCAGCTTATCCAAGAAACCGTCAAAGACAAGGAAGGCAAGATTCAACAGGTCATAAAAAAGACCGAAGAAGAAATCACCATAATTCCTGATGAAAACACCTTTTCGCTGATTGTTTACGCCAGTAAAAAGAATCAGGAATGGATAAAGAGCTTAATAGAGCAATTGGATAAGAGAAGGCCACAGGTGCTGATAGATGTGACGCTCGTTGAAATTGGTGAGGTCGATGCATTCGATTACGATTTGCAGCTGGTCAGGAAATTCCCGAGATTCGAACCGGGAGGACAAATGGACTTCCTATCAACATTTATCGGTAATCCTGGATCAGGTGATATGCCGAGCACGTTTTTCCCGGACAAACGAATTATGGAGGCAAGTTCTGCTCTGGGAGATGGACTATCTGCCTTAGGTTTTTATGCGGACAGTCATATCCAGGCATTGTTGAGTCTAATGCAGAAAAAAGGCTACGGTCGCGTCCTTGCAAAGCCGAAGATATTAGTTAACGATAACGAACAGGGACATATCGATACAACAACTACTATATATGTATCAAGGAGCGCGTCGACCGTCGTTAGCACCGCCGGGGGTGATCAACCTCCTATAAGCACAAGCTATACTTTTGATGAATTTCCATCTGGTATTATCCTCGATATTACACCTCATATCAGCGAAGGCAACCTGCTTCGTCTTGAGATAAAAATGTCACGTTCAAGCCAGGTGGCTCCTGAAGGCGGAATTAAACAGAATGAACCGCCGCCTGATAAAAGTGAGAACAATATCGAGACAATAGTTACAGTACCTGATAAAAGTACGATAATTCTGGGAGGTATAATAACATTAGAGCAGGCTAAACAAAACTGGAAAGTGCCGTTGCTTGGCGACGTCCCACTCGTAGGCGGACTTTTTAGAAAAATTGACAACAGCAGCAGGCAAACCAAGCTGTATGTATTTGTTAAGGCAAATATCTTAAGGCCCGCGAAAAAGAACGAAGGACTAACGGACTTAGAGCAAATATCAGAGAAGAACAGGTTAGCATTCGAAAAATTTGAGGAAAAATTCCAGAAGTACCAGGATTGGCCTGGAATAAAACCCAAACCAATGGACCCATTGAGAGTTCTTGATGCCGAATAAAAAATAACAATTAGCCATTTGTAATTGATAAAATAGTGATGACCACAATAAAGGGCTAAATACAACGACTAAATATGAAGGAATTGCTGATACAAACTGCAAAACGTACAGGTTTGGTTGATGCTGAGCAATTGGCCAAATTCCTCGAAGAAAACAATAGCCAAGGCCGACTTGATGAAGCCCTGCTTAACTGCCCCTACTTCACAGAAGAAGCGGTTTTGAAACTATTCGCCGAGGCGCTCGGCTGGGAATTCCTGTCTGAAATATCCCCAAAGACCGTGCCCCTGGAATTCATAGAAGCTGTTCCTGCAAACTACGCTCAGCACCACTATCTTATAGGTATAAAATCCGATGTTAATGATAGTGAACTTACTGTGGTCTTATCCAAGCCCTTAGATGCAAATGCCCTGGATAATGTCTCGAAAATGACTGGCCTGCCTGTCAAGGCCACAATATCTACCCGCGCCGCTATTACCGCTGTCATAGATATTGCCTACGAGCAGAGAACAACCGTCATCGAAGAGGTAGCTGAAGAGCTTGATTCGCAAAATCTCGACCAGCTCATCGACGAAGTGGCCACTTCAGACGACCTGCTTGACGTAGTAAATCGGCCACCTGTTATTCGATTGGTCAACGATATTCTCTTTCGCGCCTTACAATTAAGAGCCAGTGACATCCATGTTCATCCGTACGAGGCAAAGATTCAGATTCGCTATCGTATTGACGGTATTTTATACGATGTTTTGAGTTTGAATAGGAATGTTTTGCCGCTGATTATCTCCCGTATCAAGGTTATGTCCGGTATGGACATCGCTGAGCGCCGGCTTCCACAAGACGGCAGATGCAGTGTCCGGCTCGGCCAGCGGGAAGTCGATTTGCGTATTAGCACGGTTCCCACCAGCTATGGCGAACGCAGCGTCCTTCGACTGCTCGACAAAAGCACAGGCCTGTTCAGATTAAACGAGCTGGGCTTGTGGGAGGATGATTTGAAAAAATTCGATACTTTACTCAATCGCTCTCATGGAGTTATTTTCGTAACGGGCCCAACAGGCAGTGGCAAAAGCACCACTCTTTATGCCTGTTTAAACAGAATTAATTCAGCCGAGAAGAATGTTATAACCATAGAAGACCCCATCGAATATCAACTTGAAGGCATCAGCCAGATTCAGGTCGCCAGTAAAAAAGGGATGACTTTTGCCACGTCACTTCGCCACGTTCTACGCCAGGACCCGGACGTTATAATGGTTGGTGAGGTTCGAGATATTGAGACGGCCCGTATGGCAATACAATCTTCGCTTAC
>CAYSJK010000144.1:0-6038 GCA_964431375.1 uncultured Pirellulales bacterium | reverse complement strand
TACTGATTAAGGACAATCACCTGGCACAGCTCGGAAGAAACTTTCAGCCGAAACTTATAAAAATTGTTTGCGAAGCAAGAAAGGTAAAGGGCGTAAAGTTCGTTGCCGTGGAAGTTGACCATGTCGACGACCAGCTTAATTATGTATTGGAGATTCCGGGCATTGACATTGTGCTGCTTGATAATATGGGGCAGTGGCAGTTGAAACACGCTGTCGAAATGCGAGATGAAATGTACAGTAAAGGTAAAAAGCCACTGCTTGAGGCCTCAGGCAACATTACGCTAACCAACGTTTCAGCTATCGCTCAGTGCGGCGTCGACAGAATCGCAGTCGGTGCAATCACTCACTCCGCAGCAGCGGCTGATATCGCCCTCGACAGGTAAGTAAAAGCTATGATGGAAAACAACCTTTTGGACCCGGACAAAATAAGAGCAAATCTCAGAACCGGGCGCATCGGCAAGAAAATCCTCGTTTATAACAGCACTTCAAGCACCAATGATATCGCCGCTGAATATGCTGTTAACAGCAAAAACGACGGCCTAGCTATATTCGCTGAAGAGCAAACGGCCGGGCGAGGCCGGGCCGGTACAAAATGGATTAGCGGACCGGCAGACAGTATCCTTTGTTCAATCGTTCTGACCAAAACCAAATGCGGCGCCGAGCTGCTCTCACTGACCATGGCGGTTGCAGTTGCCGAAGCTGTTGGCAAATCTGCAAAAATAAAATGGCCGAACGATATAATCTTAAACGGCAAAAAGGTAGCAGGTATTTTGCTCGAATCAAAAACCTTCGACAGTAAAACCACCTATATTCTCGGCATAGGAATAAATTGTCACCAGAAAAGGGATTCTTTCCCGTCCGAACTGCAATCAATCGCCACAAGTATCGACATCGAAAGCAAAACAATATGCGATAGAATCTCGCTGGCAAAGAGATTGCTTTATTCAATAGATTATTGGCTGGAAATAATGGCAAAAGACGGCACTGAAATAATCGAACAATGGCGAAAAATGAGCACCCTGTTAGGTCAAAGACTTATTCTTATTTACAACGGGACCAAGTTTACCGGAAATTGCGTCGGGATTGACCCTGAGAAGGGTCTTATCCTACAGCTGGAAACCGGCGGCGTCAGAATGTTCGACGCCGTCCATACTACTATCGCAAAATAACTCAAACTGTATAATCGTATGTGAGCTTAAAGATATGCCAGAGAAATTCGATGTTGCGGTCATTGGCAGCGGCCCCGGTGGTTATGCCGCCTCTATCAGATGTGCGCAAAGAGGAGCATCAGTAGCTCTGATAGAGAAAGAATTCATTGGAGGCACCTGCCTGAATTGCGGATGTATCCCATTGAAGACACTGCTTGCATCAGCCCATACTTTACTTTCTATAAAGCACGCTGCGATGATGGGAGTTGACGTTACACAAGCTACTGCCAACTGGTCAAAAATGCAGGAAAGAAAAAACGCCGTCGTTTCCGGTTTTCGCAAAGGTCTGACGGGGCTAATCCAGACCAATAAAATAAAAATACTCCAGGGCATGGGCATTGTTACAACACCAGGTCAAATCAAAATCGATTCTGATACTGCGCCGGCACAAATACAGGCGGATAAAATAATCCTCGCCACCGGCTCACAGCCGATTCAGCTTCCAAATATACCCTTTGATGGACAAACCATTATCAGCAGCAAAGAAGCACTGGAGCTAAAGCAAATTCCAAAATCGATGGTCATTGTTGGTGGCGGGGTAATCGGCTGTGAAATGGCCTGTGTGTATGCTGCTTTAGGAGCAAAGGTAACTATCGTTGAGGCCCTTGACCGATTGATACCGATGGAGGACGAATGGGTCGGCCGATTAATTGCACGCGAGTTAAAAAAACTCGATATCGATTGCCAAACCGGTCAGAAGGTAATTTCAGTCAAAAAAGGTAATGGCTCGGCAAAGGTGTCTCTGGAAAACGGCCAGACAATCGATGCGAAAAAGGTGCTGGTTTCTGTTGGCCGAAGACCGGTTGTCGATAAAGAGACCGTCGAATCCCTTAATCTTGAAATGTCTGATTCTGCAATTAAAGTAAACGAGAAGATGGAGACTAACACCACCAATGTATATGCCATTGGTGACGCAGTAGGAACAACGTTTTTGGCCCACGGCGCATTCGCAGAAGCTGAGGTCGCAGCGATAAATGCTACAGGTGAGGATGAAAAAATGCGCGATTACTCGCTTATTCCCCGCGCCGTTTACACGTTCCCGGAAATCGCCTCTGTCGGAAAAACCGAGCAAAGCTGCAAAGAGCAAGGTCTCGATATTTCTATCGGTAGCTCGTTCTTCAAAGCCAATGGCAGAAGCGTAGCTCACAACGAAACAGTCGGCGAAATCAGGGCAACAAGAGACAACGCCACGAATAAAATTGTTGGTGTTACAATGGTTGGTGCTATGGTAACCGAGCTGATAGCTGCAGCCAGGATGCTGATAGGAACAACTGAGAAGATTACTGAGATAAGCTTTCCGCATCCAACTGTTTCCGAGGTACTCAAAGAAGCCGCCGAGGACGCCTTCGGCCTGAGCTTACACAATCCGCCAAAGGTATAATAATTGTGAATTAAAATGCTAACTGTGACTTCGAAAACTGATTGTCGTCTTTTAAGTGTTTATGATTGTGGTTTGAGCGATTATCGGCAGGTCCTACAGCTTCAGCATGAGTTACGTGAAAAAAGACGCCGAGATGAAATACCGGATACTGTCTTGATTGTTGAACACTTCCCTGTCATTACCCTCGGTGCCCGGCAAAGCGCAAACAAGCTGCAGGTAAGCCGGGAGGAGCTCATGCAGCAGAATATCGATGTGGTCCAGAGCCGCAGAGGCGGCGGTATTACCGCCCATAATCCGGGCCAACTGGTCTTTTACCCGATTCTAAATCTGCAGCAGCTCGGTCTTGACATCAGCGAGTACATCAGAAAACTCGAAGAGACAGGTATAGAACTACTGGCCCAATTGGACGTCGATTCTTCAAGACGCAAAGGCTTCCCGGGTCTTTGGGTCGGCAAAAAAAAGATTGCTTCAATCGGTGTACGCGTATCGAAATTCGTTACCTATCATGGTATGGCCATAAACATCCAAAACGACCTGAGCATCTTTGATTTCATTATCCCCTGCGGCCTGGATGATATAGAAATAACCTCGGTTCTAAAAGAAACCGGCGAACACCACCAAATGAATAAGGTAAAGGAAAAGTTGAAAGAGCTGCTTATAAAGCATTTTTCCAATGGATATACTTTTCATCCAACTGTTAAACGCAATACGATTAGCAAGCTACCTCCATGGCTTCACAGACCCCTACCAGCCGGAGAAGATTTCAAACGTACTGAGCATCTTCTAAGCTCTCTTGGTCTGGAGACTATATGCAACAGTGCAAACTGTCCCAATCGTGGCCAGTGCTGGGAAAGGGGTACCGCGACAGTGCTGATACTGGGTAATATCTGTACACGAAATTGCAAATTCTGTTCGGTAGCCGTGGGTAAACCGGCACCACCTGATGCATCCGAGCCGGTACGTTTAGCCGAGATGGCAAAGCAAATGGACTTGAAATACATGGTAATTACAAGTGTCAATCGTGATGATTTGCCCGATGGCGGCGCCGGCCATTTTCGTGATTGCATCAAGATTGTCAGACAAAACTGCCCCGATATGAAGTTTGAGATACTAACTCCGGACTTTCGTAACTGCCATGGCAAAGCCATAGAAATTCTCGGCGCCGCCTTGCCTTTTGTATTCGCCCACAATGTTGAAACGGTTCCTTTCCTATATCCGGCTGCGCGAGCCGGAGGTGATTATCAGCGTTCTTTGAGCCTGCTTAAATCAGTCAAAGAAAGGTATGATAATATTCAGACCAAATCTTCGATTATGCTCGGCTTAGGAGAAACTGACGCCGAGGTCAAGCAGGTCTTAAGAGACTTACGCAATGTCGGATGTGACAGAATCACAATCGGCCAATACCTAAAACCGTCAAAAGATTCCCTCGACGTTGTCCGATATATCCCCCCTGCCGAATTCGACCTCTGGCGACAGAAAGCGGTCGAGCTTGGATTTTCGTGGATTATCTCATCGCCCTTTGCCCGCAGTTCATATTTTGCGGAAAAGGAACACACTTAGTAACATTTCAACCTGAACACACGCATTTTTATCGGGCATTTAAATCCAGGTACTATATTTCCGGCATTCTTTGGCCTGCTGTTTTGTTTTTATGCAGAACGTTTTTTATATTTTAAATGGTACTATAGAAGTTGTTCCTATTTCATTTACTGGGGTGTTTTTCCGGTGGGGAGAAAATGAGACCTGCAAAAAAATCAATCTATCTGAAGCGCCGCGGTGCTGCCCTTATCATATCTATGATATTTGTTCTGGTATTTTCCGCCCTGGCTGTATCGATAGTCTCATTGTCCGGCGCCAATTTACAAATTGCAGATAATCAACGCAAAGTCAACTCAGCTCTCTCTGCCGCCGAGTCCGCCCTGGAATGTGGAAGATTCATCGTAGCCAACACGCCTATGCCGAATACCGCCATCAATATAGTTACTACAACCCAGGCCAACCAGGTCTGGAGCGCACTCTGTGCACAGGTTCAGGCCCAGCCCTGGGTGGCTGGACAGGCAGAACAAACAGAAAATGAGATTATCACACCCGTTGTAAACTTTGGAGCGACAAACGCTTCTTTCCGGGTCAGGTTCTACCGGGATGATACCCACACTATTCGGCTTGAAGGAATGGGAACTGATGGGCAGGTCCAAAAAAATGTCAGCATAGATATGACTATTACAAAAGATAACGAGATACTGAATTACGCCATCGCCAGCAAAGGCCGAATGTGGCTCACCGGCGAAACGACCATACACGGCGATATCTTCAGCTCCTGGGATCGTCCTGAGATATCACCTTATAATATGACCAGTGACTCAGCCGTATTGGGAACAATTAATACTGTCTTAACACTCGACCAGATTGAAGCACAAAGTTATCAGTTGGAAACTCTTAACGATGATGGATATCCTATCGATTCAAATAGCGACCCGTTAGGCACTAACTACGAAGACCGCTATTACAGCCCCGGCGACGAGATTCAGGCCTACCACGAGAACGTCAACTATGACCAGCCATACGAAGATATACCCGGTATGGATATATCTGACTATGATACCGATGGTTATAACAGCGGCCTTACTAATATACCTTCGTGTCCGAGTGAGGACAGAGAAGTTGAGTACTTCCCACATGCAGCGGGTAATTATAACTACCCACGGGACGGGACACCATACTATACCCCAAACAGAAAACTGACCCGTTACGTTTATGACGGTGAGACCTTTAGCAATGTGCGGCTTCCCGATAATTATAATGCATTGTTCAGGAATTGTACTTTTGAGAACACTTTATATATCGATTGTTATAAAAGTGGCAGTACTGCATATAATAACGTTCGCTTTGAAGACTGCGCTTTCAACGGCGTGATTGTAACCGATGTGCCTGAGGTATTTAAATGGCAGAACAATTGTCTATACTTCACCGGTGAAGCAACCTTCGACAACACCTCTGATGTCCAGGAAGCTACCATTCTTGCCCCGCACTTTAACGTCAACCTCGGCAATACCAATCCTGCTCAGAATGATAACAATGTGCTGACTGGTGCGATTGTCGGCGGTATTGTGGACGTCCGCGGCAACGCACAAATCTATGGGACAATTATTTCGATGTGTGACACAACGCAGTGGAGCTCAGGATATGTAACCAATATCGGTGCCACATTGGATGATGGCGGTTCTGAAACAACGGAGCTGGGTGATATCGGCGTCATCAGCATCACGCCCGAAGAAGATAAAATGCTGCCAAGCGGTATCACCAGCCCAATTATTATTAAACCTTTGCAGGAAACCTATTCAGAAGGAGTATAAATTTGGTGGATTAGAGGTTGATATAAACCAAAATTCTGAGCTATATCAAAATAAGGAAAAACAAAATGAAAAAGCTAATCTTAAACATACTGCTGT
>CAYSJK010000143.1:2856-6046 GCA_964431375.1 uncultured Pirellulales bacterium | reverse complement strand
CTGGTATGTTCAGGAGGTAGGTGGTGATGGAAATGATATGGCCGCCTTTGAGAAAGCGCTGATAAACGCCAAGAGCGAAAAAGGCCGGCCTTCGATTATAAAGCTTCGCACGCATATTGCTTACGGCAGTCCGAATAAGCAGGACACAGCCGGCTCACATGGTGCTCCTCTTGGAGAAGATGAAATCAAATTGACCAAAGAGAGATTTGGCTGGGACCCCGAAAAGACCTTTTATGTACCGGATGAAGTTTTGGCTCATATGAGAAAAGCAACAGATAGAGGCAAAGAGCAGCAAGCTGCGTGGGATAAAACGTTTGGCCAATACGCAAAAAAACAACCGGAGCTTGCACAGCAGTTCCGCGATGCAGCGGCGGGTAAGCTTTCCGTTAATCTTGATGAGCTTTTGCCGGAGTTTGAAACAGATAGCTCTGTTGCAACCCGTAAGGCATCGGGCAAAGTGCTGGATGCATTGATGCCGAAGCTCCCCCTTGTTTTCGCTGGCTCAGCGGATTTGACGCCTTCCAATAACACCAAATTTGCCGGTGCAACAGATTTCCAGAAAGATGCACGTGATGGCAGGTATGTTCGTTTCGGCATCAGGGAGCACGCAATGGGAGCTATAATGAACGGAATTTCGGTAAGCGGCCTGACCAGGGCGTATGGCGGGACGTTCCTGGTTTTCTCCGACTATATGCGGGGCGCGATTCGCGTGGCGGCAATCTCAAAGTATCCGACCATATTTGTTTTCACTCACGATAGTATTGGTGTAGGCGAAGACGGGCCGACACATCAGCCGGTGGAGCATCTTGCAGCACTTCGGGCGATACCAAACCTGCTTGTGTTCCGACCCGCTGATGCCAATGAGACAGTGCAGGCGTGGAAATTTGCCCTGGAATACCAAAATGGCCCGGTGACTATGCTTCTTACCCGTCAGGGATTGCCGGTTATCGACCAAAACAAATATGCTTCTGCCGCAAACCTTAGTAAGGGTGCCTATGTTTTGCTCGGTGCGGATAAACCGGATGTACTGCTTTTAGCCAGCGGCTCGGAAGTTAGTGTTGCCTTATGTGCAGCCGAGGGACTAACTAAGGAAGGGATAAAGGCACAGGTAGTGAGTATGCCCTGCTGGGAGCTGTTTGAAAAGCAAAGTCAACAATATAAAGACTCTGTTCTTGCGCCGGCTGTCAGGGCAAGAGTTGGTATTGAGGCCGGTATCGAACAGGGCTGGTACAAATATCTGGGTGACAAGGGGGTCTTTATCGGGATGTCGTCATTCGGTGCTTCGGCACCAGCCAAGGTTTGCCTTGAGAAATTTGGTATGACAGCAGAAAACGTTATCAAAGCCGTAAAAAAAACTATGAGTTTATAAATTTTAACTGATAAGGCACTGAATGTTATGAAAGTAAAAGGCATTAAATCCATAGCGGTACTGACCGGCGGCGGAGATTGCCCCGGCCTGAATGCTGTTATCAGGGCCGTTACCAAAACCGCGATGAACAAATTCGGCCTTGAAGTATGGGGAATTGAAGACGGTTTTCTGGGCTTGATTGAAGACCGGATGCATGTGCTCAGCTACAATGAGGTGAGCAATATTCTGACGGTTGGCGGAACGATTCTCGGTTCGTCTAATACTGCCAACCCTGGTGCATACAAAATCAGGGTTGGCAAAAAAGTCAAAACCAGGGATGTTTCTGCTCAATGTATCAAAGTCCTCAAGGACCATAACATCGATGCGCTTATTTGCATCGGCGGTGATGGCACGATGACATCGGCTGCCAGATTTGCCAAAAAGGGCTTAACTGTTATGGGCGTACCCAAGACGATTGACAACGACCTTTACGGCACGGACATTACTTTTGGTTTTAATACTGCTGTTAATACCGCAACGGAAGCAATTGATAAGGTCCATACCACCGCCAGTTCCCACCATCGGGTGATGATAGTTGAGGTTATGGGCAGATATGCCGGCTGGATTGCCCTTCATGCAGGTGTGGCAAGCGGCTCGGATGTTATTCTTTTACCGGAGATGCCATACAGAATCGATAAAATCTGCGAATTTGTGCTCGGTCGGTCGAAGCGGGGCAAGAGGTTCAGCATTGTAGTGGTGGCCGAAGGGGCAAAGCAAAAAGGCGGCAAAATGGTCGTTGCCAAAAAACTCGCTCACAGCCCCGACCCGATTCGCCTTGGCGGAGTCGCGAATGTGCTGGCTGAGCAAATAGGACAATGCACAGGCCTTGAGTGCAGAGCGATTGTTCTCGGCCACATACAGCGAGGTGGAACACCCACACCATTTGACAGGGCTCTTGCAACTGATTTTGGTCATAAGGCAGTTGAACTTCTGATGCAAGGTGTCCGAGGTCATCTGGTTGTGATGAAAGATGGTAAGCTATCGAGCATCGCCCTTTCACGGGTCACCGGCAAGATAAAGACGGTGCCAAAAAACCATCACCTTATAAAGGCCGCCCTGGCAGTTGGAACCAGCTTCGGTGTCTGATTGACTACCGACCATTGACCAGCTAATATTTACGGTTGATTTTCTTAAATTGATTATTGTCTGCAGATTTTCCTCATCGGCTACTAACAACTGACAGCTTTTATATAATCGATGAATCTTGATAAAGAGAGAATAGTTTCTCGGATAATCTCCCGGCTTAAGGCCGCCCAGCCCAACGAAGGGGTGGTTAAAGCCGAGGGGACATGGGGGTCGTTTGCGCGCTTATTGGCGACTCATATATCAGAAAAACTTAATCGGCCGATTCTTTACATCTGCCCACACATCGACGATGCCGATAGAGCTACTGACGATTTACACACATTTAGTGGCCGGAGGATTGAGTCATTTGCTGCCTGGGAAGGTGAGGAAGATTTAGCTGATGCCACCGATGAAATCCGGGCTGAAAGGTTAAAACTCGTCGCTCGTGTCTCGTCACTCGTATCTCGTTCGGCAAAAGAGAAATTTATTATACCAGCGTCGATTCAAGCGCTTTGTCAGCCGATACCAAAACCACAAGTTATGCAGGAAAACTGTCTGCCGCTAAAGAGGAATAAAACAGTTTCGCCGGAGCACATAGTCCAGTGGCTGGTTGATAACAGTTTTGAACGCGTTGAAAGGATTGATTTGCCGGGCCAGTTTGCCCGTCGAGGAGGAATTGTTGATATATATGCGCCGCTGACCACCGAAAAAGTTCTG
>CAYSJK010000143.1:0-2756 GCA_964431375.1 uncultured Pirellulales bacterium | reverse complement strand
CCGTCGAGGAGGAATTGTTGATATATATGCGCCGCTGACCACCGAAAAAGTTCTGTCAGAAAAAATCCCGACAAGCGTTTCCTCTCAGACTGCCGAAGCAGTCAGGCTCGAATTTTTTGGTGATACCATAGAAAGTATCCGCGAGATAGACCTGGATACGCAACGGTCGATTCGACAGATAAGCACTATTGGAATTGTTTCTGTGGTATGTGGTGCTGCGATAGAGCAAAGGGAGCTTTTTGTAAACATTCTGCCGAAAGATTGCATAGTAATTCTCGAAGAGCCGACCGATATCGAAGAAGTAGCGAAGATATTTCGCCAGCGTGCGGAAGATGCAAATCGGCTTTATAGCTGGTCAGATATCTACGATGCGATTGCGCAATTCACACAACTGCATATTTGTAGATTCGCTACAACCAAGACAGACGATTTGCTCAAAGTGGATATTAGGAGTGTGCAGCAGTTCCAGCACATAGCAACTTCGGCCTGGACAGGACACAAAGAGGCCCTGACGGAGCTGCTGCAACAGGCCAAAGACGGAAAACAAGTGCTGCTTTACTGCGAGAGTTCCGCAGAGGTAAAGCGGGTGGGCGAGGTTGCCAGGCAGATTAACAAGGAAATTCCGACGAACTTTAAGCTGCCGCCGGGATTTGTTCATCAGGGCTTTGTCATAAATTCACTCGATACGATTGTGATAAGTCACCACGAGCTGTTTGGCCAATATGCCCTGCGAAGAAGACAAAGACCGGCACATACGATGGCTCCGGTGGATATGCTCAGCGATTTACAGGCAGGTGACTATGTTGTTCACGCTTCCTACGGCATTGGCAAGTTCTTAGGTGTGAAAACTATAAAAGAGAAGGGAGGTACTTCAGAGTATCTTACTATTGAATATGCCGATGGCGTAAAAATCCAGGCTTCAGTTCGAAACATTGCACTGGTTCAAAAGTACATAGGAACAAAGCCAAAACGGCCGAAGCTAAGCAAGGTTGGCTCGAAAAGATGGCAGAAGCAAAAGGAAAAGGTTGCCCGTTCCGTCAAGGACCTTGCAGCAGAATTACTTGAGGTCCAGGCCAGGCGCCAGACAATGGGGGGAATAAAGTTCGCAGAAGACTCGAACTGGCAAGTTGAGTTTGAAGAGTCATTCTCATATCAGGAAACACCGGACCAGACCACAGCCGCAGAGCAAATCAAAGCGGATATGCAGCAGCCGATGGCGATGGACAGATTGCTTTGCGGTGACGTGGGCTACGGCAAGACCGAGCTTGCGATGCGGGCGGTGTTTAAGACGGTCGAGAATGGAAAGCAGGTAGCGGTGCTCGTGCCGACAACAGTACTGTGCGTTCAGCACGGCAGGACTTTCAACGAGCGGTTTGCAGATTTTCCGGTCGGCATTGAGATTTTGAATCGGTTCAAAACAACAAAACAGGCAGCAGATATTATCGCACGAACAAAAGCCGGCAAGGTCGACATACTTATCGGCACACATCGGCTTTTGAGTGGCGATGTTGGTTTTAAGGACTTGGGGCTTTTAATAATCGATGAAGAGCAACGGTTTGGGGTCAGACATAAAGAAAAACTCAAAAAACTGCGAGTCAACGTTGATGTCCTTACAATGACCGCTACACCGATTCCGCGGACACTGCATATGTCGCTACTGGGCCTGCGTGATATAAGTTCGTTGGCAACGCCGCCACTGGACAGGCGAAGCATTGTAACAACTGTAACTGCTTACAACAAAGAGCTTATCAGAAAGGCCATTTATCGTGAACTGAACCGCCAGGGACAGGTTTTTTTCCTGCATAACAGGGTCAGGACAATTGAGAAAAAGGCCTGGGAGATTCAAAAACTGGTCCCTGATGCGAAAGTTACCATCGCACACGGCCAGATGCCAAAGAGCGAGCTGGAAAAAGCGATGATAGATTTTGTAACAGGCGAAACGGACGTGCTTGTATGTACTACAATTATCGAATCGGGACTGGATATTCCGAATGCCAATACGATTTTCATAAACGATGCGGACAGGTTCGGCTTGGCGGAGATGCACCAGCTTCGCGGCAGGGTCGGCAGGTATAAACACCGGGCGTATGCATATATGCTGCTTCCCACGACTCGGCCGATTACGCCGCTGGCGGCAAGAAGACTAAAAGCTATCGAAGAGTATTCGAATTTAGGTGCCGGCTTTAGGATTGCTCTGCGGGATTTGGAGATTCGCGGGGCCGGCAATATATTAGGGCCGGAGCAGTCCGGTCATATTCAAATCGTAGGCTATCAGATGTACTGCGAGCTGATGGCTGACGCCGTGAAGAGATTGAAGAATGAGCCCATTGAACCCATACCTACAGCAACTATCGATTTGGGGGTTGCTACATATATACCTAAAAACTACATACCGCTTGACAGACAGCGAATGGATGTTTATCGCAAGATTGCCGTTGCAAAAACAAGCGAGGATTTGAAACAGACAGAAAGCGAATTAGCTGATGTTTATGGGCCGATTCCGGATGAGGTCAAATTACTAATGGAATTAGCGCAATTGCGAATCGCGGCAAGTAAGCGTAGCATAAAAAGTATTGTCGCTTCCGGCCGGGATTTGATATTCTCTTTTGAAAAAGATACTAAAATGAAAGCAAATTTGTTG
Organism: uncultured Pirellulales bacterium; assembly: GCA_964431375.1. Taxonomy (GTDB): domain Bacteria; phylum Planctomycetota; class Phycisphaerae; order Sedimentisphaerales; family Anaerobacaceae; genus CAZBWE01. Next base: position 115 of record CAYSJK010000143.1, on the reverse strand, counting down.
TTTAAGAATATATCGGGAAAAATTCGAGTCTCCGACTCAAAAACGGCATATTTGCGATTGCCTGAAAGCTACTTTGAGCCGCAAACATTAATAACCATCCTGCGAAAAATCTTAG